>NZ_JBFBNW010000011.1:0-353983 GCF_040683955.1 Streptomyces sp. NPDC093111
CCGATACGACAAGACCGCCACCATCTACCTGGCCGGACTCCACGTCGCCGCCATCTTCGTCTGGTCGGCGAGATGATCCGAAGGAAACGGCCTAGTGCACGGCACACAGCCACTCGAGCCCGAGGGCACCGAGGCAGACGTCGATCACCGCGTAGGTGGCGCAGGGACCTGTCAGCAGTTGGGCTCGCGACGGTCCCGCTTTCCGGGACCGCAGGGGATCCGTCCAGCCGAAAAGAGAGTGACGAGCGATGAGAACATCGAGCACCAGGCGCCTGCCGGGCCCGAACAGTACGAGCGAAGGCACACGGGAGCGCCTGTTGACAGGCGCAGCCCGGCTTGTGCTGGCCGCCGCGTGGTGCTGGGCCGGCTGGGCCAAGCTCCAGCAGCCGGAGCAGTCCGTCCAGGCGGTTCGCGCGTACCGGATACTGCCCGAGTCCTGGGTGGCACCGGTCGGTCACGGGCTGCCGGTGCTGGAGCTCGGTATCGCGGTTCTTCTGCTCCTGGGCGTACGAGTCCGTCTCGCCGCCCTGCTGTCCACCGCCCTCCTGGTGACGTTCGTCGGCGCCATCGCCCAGGCGATGCAGCGTGGCTTGGCCATCGACTGCGGATGCTTCGGTGGCGGCGGCGAAGTCGACCCCGCCGACACCCACTACGCCAAGGAGATCCTCCGGGATCTCGGCCTGATCTGCCCGGGCGTCTGGCTGCTGTGCCGGCCACGGAGCCGGTACGCGCTCGACAACGTGATCACCTGACCAGGGCCCGTACACCGCGGACACGCAGAGCGTTCCGTGCCCTTCCCCAAGCAAAGCCGTACGCGAGAGGTCCCCATGCCCGTCCGCCCCGCACCCCTCCAGCCGCGCGACGCACGTGAGCGTCTGAGATACGAACGCCGCCGCAAAGAACTCCGCAACCGCCGCATTCGACGCGCAGCCACCACTGGCGGGATCGCCATGGTGCTCACCGGCGCGGTTGCGCTCACCGTCATGGTGCAGGCGAACCGCACGGCCGACGACCGGCCCGTCGTCACCCCCGCGGGAATCAGCGACGAGGGCGGCCTGGTCATCACCGTAGGCCAGTCCGACGCCCCCGCTGTCCTGACGGTCTACGAGGACCTTCGCTGCCCGGGATGCGCGCAGATCGAAGGCAAGCTCCACGAGACGATCAACGCCCTGGAGGACGCGGGCAAACTACGTGTCGACTACCACATCCTGTCCTTCGTCGACCGAATAGTCCCGGGCAAGGGCTCCAGGTACGCGGCCAACGCCCTGGCCGCGGCCCAGGACGCGGGAAGGTTCCGCGACTACCACGACACGCTGTACGCCAACCCTCCCGAGGCCGAGGACGTCGACTCCTTCGGCGACAAGCGCCTGCTCCTCAAGCTGGCGAAGAACGTGAAGGGACTCAGCGGCGAGAGGTTCACCGCTGCGGTCCAGGAGGGAACCCACGACACCTGGGTCGCCAAGGTCCAAAAGGCCTTCGACCAGCAGACCGAGATTCAGGGCACACCGGCACTGTTCTTCAAGGGGCGTGACCTCATGAAGGACCCGGAAACTCTCACACCCCAGCGGCTGACCGCCCTGGTCGAGCAGGAAGCAACGGTCCACAGCAACTGACCGCCGCTCCGCTAGGTGAAACCGGTCCGGGTCGGCCGCGTCCCAGTCGGCCTGCCACCACTGCGGAGGCTCATTCACCAACTGCGCCTCCTCCAGCCACTCGTAGACGTGGAGGGCAAGCACCGGTCGCCGATCGGGGACGACGGGCACCAGCCGAACTGGCCGTTGCCGCCTCCTCCCCCGCCGCCTCCGCCGCCCTCCGACCCCGGCAAGAAGAAGTAGCCCGTGACCGCCGCCCCTCCCCCCGCCCGCGCTCCTGGCCCGGCCGTGCCCGCGGGCGTTGCGCTCGTCGAGGGTCCCCTCGCCGCCGTCACCGAGCAGCTCGGCACGCCGCTGCCAGACCAGCTGCGTGCGGCGTTCCACCGGGTCCCGCGGCACCTGTTCCTGCCGGATCGGGTCTGGCTGCGGGACGGGGCCGGCGGCTACGCGCCCTGCGACCAGTCCGCGGAGCCGGAGCGGTGGCTGGCCACGGCCTACGCCGACGAGCCGCTCGTCACCCAGTTCACCGACGGGCTGCCCTCGTCGTCGGCATCGATGCCGTCGATGGTCGCGCGGACGCTGCTCCTGACCGGCCTCACACCGCTGTCAGAACCCGCCGGTGCGGCCGAGGCGGACGGGGAGCGGGTGCCGAAGCTGGGGGCGGGGACCGGGTTCAACGCGGGCCTGCTGTGCGCTCTCCTGGGCGAGGGGTCGGTCACCACGATCGAGGTGGACCCGGTGCTGGCCGGGCAGGCCGAGGAGAACCTGAAAACGGCCGGGTACGCCCCGCTCGTGGTCCGCGAGGACGCAGCGGACGGCGCAGCCGGCAGCGGCCCATGCTACCGAATCCTGGCCACGTTCTCCGTCGACCACATCCCGCCCGCGTGGCCGGCGCAGGTCCGGCCCGGCGGGCGGATCGTGACGCCGTGGACGTCCGCCTGGTGCCGGTACTGAACACTCGCCCTGACCACTGGCCAGGACGGCGGCGGCGGCGGCGAAGGCCGGTTCCACTTCTTTGCCTCGTTCATGCCGATGACCACCCCCACCACGGGCACCCGCGGCGCCGCACCGGTACCGGACCTGGGCGGCGCCGGACGCCGCTCTTCGACGACGCTGTCACCCTGGGAGGTCGCCGGCGGTGACCTGGACGCCGAGTTCCACATCGGCCTGACCGTCCCCGGCGCGCACTTCGCCTGGGACACCAGCGGCGACCACGCGCACACCCGGCTGGAACTCTTCGACGACACCAGCGGCTCCTGGGCGGCCATCGACTACGACGGCCGCACCAGCGCGGAGTTCACCGTCACACAAGCCGGAGCCCACCCCCTGTGGGACGAGATCACCGCCGCGTACAGGCAGTGGGAGCGCCTCGGGCGGCCCGCTGTCGACCGGTACGGCCTGACCGTGACACCCGACGGCGCGACCACGGCGTGGCTGGATGCCCCAGCCACGGTCATGACCGCCCTGCCAGCCTAGGGCCTGTCCGGTCGATCTCCGTGATGCGGTCGACCGCCTGGAGACCTCAACCGGGGATGTCGAGCAGAGCCCGACGCCAGGCCGCAGCGTTGTCAGTCCCCGCCGCTACCGTTCACCCATTCACGATCTTCAGGGAGGGGTGGCTCGGTGGGTGCCAGCGGATGGGATGCGCTACTCACCTGACAGGCGCAGCAGTTTATGATGCGGCGCCCGCTACGGAACCAGATTGGCTCCCCACAGCGCGGGCCAGATGGAAGCAGCCAAAGCGATCCAGAAGTCATAGGCACGCGGGTAGTACAGCTTTGCCGCGATACGCCTGACCCATGGAGCGGAGTCGCTCTCATCATCCGAGCGGACCAGCATGTCGTCGCGGTAGTAGTACAGGGCACCGAGTACGAGGCTCACGCCCCAGCTACATAGGAATCCAAAGCTGAAGATCTTCCGTGGGTAGCCGCTCAAGTCCAGAACGTCTTCGAGGACGAACATGCTCAACGCCGCTGTGGCGACGAACGTCATCAGGGCGCCAATCCATGCCCAGGCAGCTGCGGGAACGCAGATATCCAGCTCATCGCGACTCAGGCGTTCACGACGCGCAAGGCGCTGACATAGCTCACGTTCTTCACGCCGCTCCTCAGCGGTGGGGTTGTGTCCGATGAGGCGCCCAAGGAAGAGGATCTTGCCTACGAAATAGAAGCTGAGGTCCACGGCTGTTGTTTCTCGAATCCGGTGGTGGAGAGGATCCAGAATGGCTCCCCTCCACCACCTACTGTTGTGAGCTACTTATCGGCGTCGTCGGTTGTTCCACAGGCTCTGGCCGGTGGCGTAGTGGGCGCCGAAGGTCGTGTAGCGGGCGTCATAGCGGCCCCAGCGAGTCGCCTTGCCCGCCGCAGACCTGTAGCGGCTGCCCGCACGGGCGACTCTGCGTTTCGTGGAGCTCGTCTTCCTTACGCGCGCCTTCCTGGCTGCTCCATAGGCTTGCTTCGCACGCTTGGCCTTGGAAGCCATGCGCAGCGACTTACCGGCAATTCCGATGCCGGGAAGCGCCATGGCCACACCCCAGCGATCGCCAGATGACCAGGCCCGCTTCGCGGCGTACACGTTGAGTCCGAGGGCGACGACTCCGAGGCCGGGGACGAACATGGATGCGACGGATGCGACGGTGGCGATGGTGCCGATGTTGCGTTTCACGAAGCGCCCTGCGCGTTTGGCCCACTTGGGCAGGCCCCACTTGCCGTCGAGGTCGAACATACTGACCGGGTCGGCGTTGACGTAGTCGTACGCGTTCGCGTTTCCGCCGTAGACGGGGTCAGTGGACAAGAACCGTCCGGTGGCGGGGTTGTAGAGGCGGATGCCCATGAGAGTCAGGCCAGTGAGGGTCTCCGCGGAACGTTGTTTACCACCGAGCCAGTTGTAGCGGGTCGCCTCCTGACCTGGACGCGGCTGGCCGTACTCGTCGTTGTCCACGGCGACGGGGGCGATGGCGGAGTCCAGCGGAAGTTGGAGTGCGACGTCGCCGTGGATGTTGGTGAACTGCAGGACGGTGTCGCCACCCTTGCTGGTGGTCGCGGCGAGGTCCCCAGAGGCGGAATCGACGTTGCGGGTGAGTGCGCCGGAGGTGGTGTCCTCGACGATCCAGCGGGGGTTGTCGCTGTCGGAGTCGTAGTGGTTGAGCTTGGATTGCTCACGGCTCCAGGTGCTGCCGCTGCCCGTCTCCACGGTGAAGGAGCGGAAGCGGTGTGCGGCATCGAGCTGCCAGGTCTGCCGCTTGCCGTCGGCGGTCTGCTGGTAGGCGAGGTCGTTGGTGTAGTAGCCGATCGTGCCGTGGTCGGGGAGCGACGTGGTACGGCCGAACGCGTCGTAGGCGTAACCGGTGTTGGTGATGCGGTTCGCGCTGTCATAGCTCGAGTTCCGCGTGCTTCCGTTGCCGGTGGCGCAGTCGCCGCCCTGGGCGGCGGAGGCGGTGGTCAGCGAGGTGCGGTTGGTGGACTTGTCGAAGCCGTAGCTGCGCGTGGTGCACACCGATTCCACGGTGTCCTCGACGCGGGTCATCCGGCCAGTCTTGTCGTAGCGGTAGTTCTGCTGGGACCAGCCGGCATGCCTGGTGACTTGTCCGTGGATGGATTCGCTGACGGTGTCGGCGACGATCTGGAGTTTGTCGCTGTCGCGGGTGTAGGTCCGCGTGCTGGGTGCGCCGGTGGGGTCCTCTTCCTGGCTGAGGGTGTAGCCGCCGGGCAGCCTCTCGCTGGTCACGCTGCCGTCGGCGTCGTAGCGGGTGGTGAAGGTGCCGGCTACCGAGTCGGTGGTGGAGGTGGCCAGTCCGCGCGGCTCGATGGAGGTGTCGTAGGTGTAGGTGACGGTGGAGGGAACCGAGTCGGTGACCTTGGTCGGGCGGTCGAGCTGGTCGTATTCGGTCGTGGTGGTGGCGCCGTCGGCGTCGGTGTAGGAGATCTGCCGGCCGAGCTTGTCGTACGCCTTGGTGATGGTGCCGCCGGTGGGCGAGGTCGTTTTGATCTCATGGCCGGTGGCAGGGTCGTAGACCGTGGTGGACTCGGGCACGGCCTGGCCGACGCCGCCGGCGACCTTGCTGGTCACCGGGCGTCCCGCGCCGTCGAATGTGGTTGTGGTGGTGCGGGTGGTGCCGTTGGCGCTTTCGGTGACCTTGGCTGGCTGGCCCCACCAGTTGTACTCGGTGGTGGTTGTCGGCATCTGGGTCGGGTTGGATCCGCCGCCGGTGACGGCGCCGGCCGGTCCTACCGAGCAGAGCTGGTCGGCCCATTCGGGCCGGCTCGCGCAGGCGCCGCTGCCGGTGGCGGACCAGTAGGTGGTGACGCGGGCCGCGGCGTCGCTGCCGGTCGAGCCGGGCGGGATCTCCTTTGTCTTGCGGCCCTGCGCGTCGTACTCGGTGGTGGTGGTCAGGGCGAGGCCGCCGGGGTCCTGGATCGACTTGGTGGGCAAGCCCTTGACCCAGTCGTACACGGTCTGGGTGACCCGGGCGTCGGCCAACGTGTCGGGATGGGTGCGGACCTGCGCACCGGTGGTGCTCTTGGTGACCTGGTCCCGGACCTTGGCGGTGCCGTCGGTGGGACGGCCCGCGTCGTATTCGTTGACCGTCCAGCCGCGTGCGGCGACCGGGGTGCCGGCCGGGATGTCGGTGCTGGAGCCGGACTTCACGTCCGCGGTGAGGTCGACGCGGTGCAACGGCCCGAGCTCCTGCAGCTCCCGGGTACCGGCCTCGTTGTAGATCGAGCGTGTTGCCAGCAGCTCCGCGCGTTCCGAGCTGTCGAGGGCGGTGATGCCGAGCTCGGCCAGCTGCGCCTTGTCTCCGTCGCTGACGCCGAGGGCGAGTGCGCGGTTGGCTGCGGTCAGTTCGCGTACCGCGTTGCCGTTCTCGTCGTAGTCGGTGGCGGATATGTGTCCGCCCGGCTTTGCGGTGTTGACCTCGCGGCCCGACACATCCAGGTAGTGGAGGGTGGCGCGCGTGAAGGCGGCGTTGTCGAGGTCCCCTCCGGAGTGGGAGGACGGTACGGCATCAGCCGGGAGTACGGCTGTTGCGTCGGTGGGCGCGTACTGCTGCCCCCAGAGGGCGATGTCGTGCAGACCCATCTGGTGCGGGGCCTTCACTCCGGCCAGCGGCACGTCGTACACGATGCTGGTGCTGGCAGTGTCATCCGTCTGGTCGGCACTGCCCGGCTTGAGCTTGGGGCGCGATGCCTTCAGCAGCATGCCCTCGCCGGCGGTGTCGGCGTGTCCGGCCTTGCCGTAGGTGAACGTCCAGGGCAGCTCACCGGCCGGGGTCTGGCCGGTGACCCGGCCCGCGGCGTCGTAGGTGTAGGCGGTCTTGAGCGCCGGGGTGACGAGCGGGTTCCAGGCTTCGCGCAGGCGGCCCTTGTCGTCGTAGCGGTAGGTCTGAATCGGCTTGGCGCTCGCTGCCGTGGCGCCCGGTTCGGTGGACCAGAGCTTGAGTTCCTTCACCTGATCCTTGAAGTCACCCAGCGTGCTGCCCGTGGCCGTAGTAGAGGAGGCGTACACATATTCCAGGGCCCGGCAGCCCTTGGTCGACGGCGCCGAGGTGCAGGCCGCGGCCGTCGCAGCAGAGGTGGGCGCGATGACCCGCTTGGGACGCGCCAGCTTCTTGCCGTCCACCGTGACGGTCTCGGAGACCACGGTGGTGGCCGAGTTCGCCAGACCGTCCAGGAGCGTTGAAGACACCTGCCAGGTAGGTGAGGCGGTGTCGGGCTTGGTGAAGGTGGTGACCGTTCCCTCGGGATCCGACAGCGTGAACGTGCCGGTCACGCTGCCCTTGAGGGCGAGATCCTCGGCGCCCGGCTCGGAGACCCAGCCGTTCTTCGCCTTGTTGGCGGTGAAGTGGATCGGGTCGCCCTCGGAATCGACGACGTCCACCGCGGTGTCCGAGATGCGGCGCAGGTATGCGTAATCGGAGTCGGTGATCTCGGCCGTGGTGCCGGCCACCCACTCCTTTCCGAAGATCGGCGCCTGCCCCTCCTGCTTCGCCCCCGCGTCAGGATGGCGGGACGACGCGGAGCGGTTGACAGACAGGTCGAATGCGGACGCATCGGTCACGGACAGGCTGTAGTCACCGGTCAGGAGATTCACGCTGCCGGGGCCGACGTCCTCGGTGTTGGCGCCCGTAGCGTTGCGATCGACGACCACCGTGCGCGCGGTGGTGGATCCAGTGGCGTTGTTCGGGCCGGTGAAGTCGGCCTTGATCTGGACGGTGCCATCGGGGTTGACGGTCTTGGCCGCGTCCCACGACAGCTTCTTGTTCTTCCCGCCGGACATCGCCACCGGCCAGGTCACGCCGGTGCGCTCAATGCTGGTGACGTCGCGCGCGGGTATCTGGTGCCATGCATCGGCCTCGGAGCGACGCCAGGAGAAGGACACCTTGTCGAACCTTCCGGCGTCGCCCTCGGCGACGAGTGGCAGACGCCGGGCGGTGCGCTCGCCTTCGGTTGGCTGGATGAACCCGCCGGGCCCGGCACGGAAGGTGTACGAGGCTGCCTCGGAACGGTTGTCGGCCTTGTCCACGGCCCGCACCTGCAGGGTATGCGTTCCGTCGGTGGCCGGGGTGACGGAGATGTTCTTCGCAGCAGCGCTGGTGTGACCGACCTTGGTCCAAGTGGCGCCGTCCAGCGACCACTCCAGCCAGTTGATGTCCGCCGAAGCCGGAGTGACAGTGAACGTGCCTGACTTGCCCGCACCGCCCACCCACGTGTCGCCGGGATAGTCCGTGGAGGTGATCCTGGTGGGGGCGGACGGGGCGCGGGTGTCGATGGTGAAGCTCTTCCACGCCGACCACGCGTTGTTGTAGTGCGTACCGTCGTAGGAGTTGGTGCGGAACTTGTAGTTCCTGCCCTCGGCCAGCACCCCGGCCGGGACGGTCACCGATGCCGGTTGGCCGGAGGCCACGTAGGGGGAGACCAGGAGGTTGCCGACCTGCCGGTTGGTCGCGGTGTCGAAGATCTGGAAGGTGGCGTTGACCTTGTCACCGTTCCTGTCGGTGATGGTGTCCCTCAGCACCGGCCGCAGTGTATTGACCACGTAGGCGCCGGAGTAGGAGAAGTACGGCGGCCCGGCCTCCTGCTTGCTGCCCACCCCGGGGCGGTAGTTGTAGGTGACGGTCAGCTTCGGCGGATTCTTCGCGGCGTTCGCGGAGTTGAGCCGCTTCCATTGCGCCACCACGCTCTCCGAGGCGGCGCGCAGGCCCATGCCGGAGGTGGTGTTCTTCGCCGAGGCCCACTCCTGCACCAGCGTCTTGACGTCCGCGGTGATCCAGCCATCCGGTTGCGAGGAGCAGCCAGGGTTGCCCCTGGTCTGGGTGGAGGTGGCCTTCTTCGCCGTCCATGCCGGCTGCGCCGTCCACCGCGACGACGTCGACGCCTTCCCGGTCGCCCACACCTCCCATGGGTACGGCTTGCAGTCCGTATTGGCGGAGTGGAAGTTCCACAGCGACAGCGTCGCCGAAGAGACCAGCGAGTCGGCGATCGGCGCGGTGTTCCACGTGATGAAGGAACGCGCCGTACGCGGCGTGCCGTTGCGGTTCTTGGTGCCGGGGTTGCCGAGGTCGAGTTCGGTGTCCGTGGACCAGTCGCGGGTCTCGCCCTGCTGGACATAGGTGTCGAAGACGTTGCCGAGGTTGCCGGTCGAGGGGTCCACGGTGACCGGGAATTTCGTCGCCGGATCAGCCAGGAACTTGGCGTCGGGGGTGAGGATCAGGTCCACGCCGTCGCTGGTCTTGACGACCTTCATCGCCACCGGCGCCCGGTTCGTGTGCTCACCGGAGATCTCATCGGTGGTGGCATCCCACATCACCGGCGCCGGCATCACCGCCTGCTTGTTCTTCTCCTCGTCCAGGAACAGCAGGCTCCCGTCCGCCTGCTCCTTGACGTCCAAGCCCTTGGTCTTCAGCGGCAGAGTGTAGGAGTAGCCGTCCGTCGTCGGCCTCTGCTTGATCTCGACGAACTGCTCGAACCCGGTCCGGGTCGCCTCCACGATCACATCCGCGCCCGGCACCGCTTCCGGGTAGGTGGCGCGGGTGCCGTTCAGCTTCGGGGCCGGCAGACCGCCCTTCCATTGCAGGGCGATCTGCTCATCGCCCTCCCCGAGCGTCACCAGGTCGCGGGCTGGAGCATTGCCAGCGACCTTCAAGGAACGGGCCTTTGCACCGCCCCCTCCCGACAGTTCCAGGCCGTTGGGATGCGAGAGGGGCTCGATCGTGCCGTCTGCCGCCTTGTGAAGGCTGACATCGACGTCGGTCCAAGTCCCGTCACGTTCGAAACGGATGGGACCAGCCGACAGGTCTGAGGTAAGGCTGCCATCCGGGTTCGCCCACGTGGTCGACGTCTCCGTGCGCTCTGAAAGAGCTTCGACCCTCTTCCCCGAAAGTTTTGCGGCCACTCTCGCCGACGCAAGGTCGGCAGCCTCGGTGACCGGGGCTTTCGTGTCGGCCTTCGCAGTGGGCTCCGCGGCGGACGCCGGGGCGCCCGCCACCATAGTGACAGCCAGAAGCAGCGCAAGGCCGCCGGAGACGCCTTTCAGGCTCCGTCCCGACCACGTTCTCCCGTGCTTGGTTTCCAACTCTTGACGATCCAACACGAACCCTCCCCGTTCCCTCCGTTGTACGACCGGTATCGAAATGCGGGTATGCCTTGTCTCCGCCTCCCAACTTCGTTGCGAGTGGTGATCTGGGACGGGCGATCGGAGCGACTCCGCTGGGGATGTGACTGCGCCGCCCGGCTACGAGCGCGGCGGCATCATCCGTAGCGTCGCCCGCGGCAAGGTCACCGGCATACGGTCGCCTGCGCAGACACAAGGTCTTCGGCTGCCTCACACCAGCTGAGACCAGACAGCGGTACCAGCACGCCCTCGCGGAGTAGTGATCAAGCGGCCGAGATCACGGGATTCTTCACTTCGCCCAAGGATGAGTTCGATGAGATGGGCAGGTCCCGTTTCATCCGCGTCGAAGCCGGCTCAGGGGTTGAAGCGGTCTGGGTCGGCCGCGGCCCAGTCCGCTTGCCACGATGACGGCGGCCCGTTCAGCAGTTGCTTGTCTTCGAGCCATTCATGCAGCTCGGCGTACGAGCGGATCGCTCCGTCGACGCTGACACGGCGCCGCACCATCCGTGGGTGCAACTGCGAGGGGTCGTCCAGGCCCATGGATGCGATGATCTGCTGTGCGCTGCGGACCGTGGCCTGTTGGTAGCGGCGTACGCGCTCGGATTTGTCGGCCACGTCCAGCGCGCGGGCCCTGCGCGGGTCCTGCGTGGCGACGCCGACCGGGCAGGCGTTGGTGTGGCATGCCTGTGCCTGGATGCACCCGATGGCGAACATCATCGAGCGGGCTGCGTTGGTGAAGTCTGCTCCCTGGGCGAGCCGTTTGACGATATCCGCCCCAGTGGCGATCTTGCCGCTCGCGCCGATGCGTATCCGGTCGCGCAGTCCTGTGCCGACCAGGGCATTGTGGACGGTCATCAGTCCCTCGGTGAGCGGCATCCCGACCTGGTCGGCGAACTCCAGCGGGGCTGCTCCGGTGCCGCCCTCTGCTCCGTCGATGACGATGAAATCAGGTGTCACTCCCTCTGCGAGCATCGCCTTGCACACGGCCAGCACCTGAACGCGGTCCCCCACACAGAGTTTGAACCCGACGGGCTTTCCGCCGGCCAGGTCCCGCATGCGGGCAACGAAGCGGATCAGTTCTCGCGGGGTCGAGAAGACACGATGGTGCGGCGGCGACACGACCGTGCGACCCTGAGGGACACCACGGATGCCGGCAATCTCCGCATCCACCTTCGCCCCTGGGAGCACGCCCCCGATGCCGGGCTTCGCCCCTTGGGAGAGTTTCAACAGCACGCATTTGACGTTGGGGTGAGCAGCCATGGCTGCGAAGGCGTCGGGGTCGAAGGTTCCGCCCGGTGTGCGGCAGCCGAAGTATCCGGTCCCGATCTGCCAGATGAGGTCACCGCTGTGGCGCAGATGGTATTCGGAGATGCCGCCCTCTCCGGTGTCGTGGGCGAACCTGCCCATGGCGGCTCCCTTGTTGAGAGCGAGGACGGCATGCGCCGACAGAGCGCCGAAGCTCATTGCGGAGACGTTGAGCAATGCCATCGCATACGGCTGTGTGCAAGCCGGTCCGCCGACCCGGACGGCCGGCGGATGCTCGGGCATAGGGCGAGGTGCCATCGACGAGGTCAGGAACTCGTGCCCTACCGCGTAGACATCCCGCTCGGTTCCGAACGCCTGCTTCGCTTCTGCCCCCTTGGCTCGCTGATAGACCACATCCCGTACGTCCCGGTCGAAGGGCCGGCCGTCGAAGTTGCGCTCCACGAAGTACTGCTGCAGCTCCGGCCGGATGCTCTCCATCATGAAGCGGGCGTGGCCGAGCAGGGGGTAGTTGCGCAGGATCGCGTGCTGGCGCTGAAGGACGTCCCACACGCCCAGTGCGGTCAGCCCCAGTACCGGCACCGCGAGCACCCACCACCAGGGCGACCCAGTCAGGGCCAGCGCCGTGGCGAGCGCTGCTGCAGCAGTGGCTACAGCTAGTCCGCAGTAGCGGGCAAGCGAGCGGAGTGTGTTCATGGCAGAGCCTCAGATCCGTTAGCACCATGCGATGGCGGTGCCCCAACGCACCACGATGAGAAAATCCAGCGACTTCCGGAAGCCGCGACAGACGAATGCACCCCGCAGGCAAACTGCAGGAAACCGCGCTCGACCAACCCACCCACGCACAGGCGTCCGACTCCTCCTCTGCCGTGCGGACTCGGCCGGACACGAGAGAAAGGATGGCGAGGATGGCGAACGCGTAGGCCCAAGCCCTATGCCAGGGTGATGTGGCTCAGATGAGTCCGAGGGCGCGGACGGCGTCGCGCTCCTCGGAGAGTTCCTTGACGGAGGCGTCGATGCGGGTGCGGGAGAAGTCGTTGATGTCCAGGCCCTGGACGATCTCGTACGCGCCGTCCTTGCAGGTGACGGGGAAGGAGGAGATGAGGCCCTCCGGGACGCCGTAGGAGCCGTCCGACGGGACTCCCATGGAGGTCCAGTTGCCCTCGGCGGTGCCGTTGACCCAGGTGTGGACGTGGTCGATGGCGGCGTTGGCGGCCGAGGCGGCCGAGGAGGCGCCACGGGCGTCGATGATCGCGGCGCCGCGCTTGGCGACGGTCGGGATGAACTCGTCCACGAGCCACTTCCCGTGTTCGACGACCTCGACCGCAGGCCTGCCGGCGATGTGTGCGTGGAAGATGTCCGGGTACTGGGTCGCGGAGTGGTTTCCCCAGACCGTCACCCTTGTGATGTCCTCGACCCGCTTCCCCGTGTGCTTCGCCAGCTGCGAGACCGCACGGTTGTGATCGAGGCGCATCATGGACGTGAAGCGGTCACGCGGTACGTCCGGGGCGGCGGCCTGTGCGATGAGCGCGTTGGTGTTGGCCGGGTTGCCGACGACGAGGACCTTGATGTCGTCCGCGGCGTGGTCGTTGATCGCTTTGCCCTGCGGCTTGAAGATGCCGCCATTGGCTTCCAGAAGATCGCCGCGCTCCATGCCCTTGGTACGCGGGCGCGAACCGACGAGCAGGCCGACGTTGGCGCGGTCGAAGGCGGCGTTCGGGTCATCGGTGATGGCGATGCCTCGCAGTAGCGGGAAGGCGCAGTCGTTGAGCTCCATGGCAGTGCCTTCGGCGGCCTTCAGGGCCGGTGTGGTCTCCAGGAGACGCAGGCTGACCGGCACGTCCGGGCCGAGGAGGTGGCCGGAGGCGATGCGGAAGAGCAGCGCGTAGCCGATCTGGCCGGCCGCGCCGGTGACGGTGACATTCACGGGAGTGCTGGTCATCATGATCTCTATCTATGAGGTGTGAAAGCGGAAGCCAGAAGTACGACAGCGGGTGACCTGAGCATGCGGTTTCTCTCGGTCCCCGGACGGGCACCCGGGTGAGCAGGTCCGCTCGGCCGTACCTCGAGGGTGTGCCGAGAGCATGCGGTCATGGCCCACGGCCCCGTGGGAAAGATGACAAGGTGCCGTACGGAAGGGAGCATCCCGTCCCTTGGCTGTCCGTGAATTTCCTTTACGGCAAACAGCGTTCTGGGCCGGGTTGATACGTGCCGCGGCTACAGCTGTCCCTTGGTGGGAGTGCCGGCGGGGACGGGTTCGGTGATGGCGATGTCGAGGGGTGCGTCGAGGTGGTCGGTGATCTCGTCGGCGATGGCGGCGAGGACCGGGCCCTGGCTGTGGGCGTCCAGGCTGGTCTGGTCGGCCCACTTCTCCACGACTACGACCCGGTCCACTCCGGCGTGGGCGGCGTACATCTGGCAGCCGGGCTCGGCGTGCACGTCGGGGATGTGCTTGGTGAAGACGTTCAGGACGTCGTCGCGGTGGCCGGGCTTGGTCAGGATCGTGGCAATGACAACGGGCATGATTCTCTCCAGAGTTGCTGCTGGGGCGGGGAATCTTCGGAATGTGACGGTCAGCGTGGGAGGCGGGCTTCGGGGTGGCGCAGGCACCAGCCGTCCCAGGCGGAGGTGACCATGTCGTGGACGTCGTACTGGGCTTTCCCATTCAGGGTGTGCTCGATCGGCCGGGCGTCGGTCGACGACCTTCGCGGGGTCGCCGGCGCGACGTTCGGTGACGAACGGAGCGGTGGGTTGGCCGATGGTGTCGGTGATGATGTCGATGGTTCGCGGACCGAGAGTCCTTGGCCTCGGCACCCCGCCCATGGGCTGACGCGCGCCCCGCGGGGGCGGAGCCGCACGGGCGACACAGCGCATGGTCGTCGCCTACCTGTGCGCCGGCCCCACCGGAACACTACGGACGGCTCACCGGCATGTGGGTGAGGCCGGGCACTCGCGGGCGGGCCGGCTCCACGCGATTCCGGAGGGCCCGGACCCACGTCTGCCAGCACAGGTGGGCGTCGGAGGACCCGATGCCCGCCCCTCACAGCCAGACGACGCACACGCGAAGCAGTCGACGGGCACGGGGCCGAACAGTTCCAGCGCGCGCTGACCGACACCATGCGATCCCTGACCTGGGACCAGGGCAACGAGATGGCCGACCATGCTGCGTTCGCCCAGGCCACGGGCACGCCTGTCTACTGAGGATGTGCTCGCCGACACCCTCGTGCAGATCATCATCCAGGCCGCGTGGACCACGGTTCAGCCGACCGGGGCAAAGTAGCGGTGGCGGTGAACTAGACGCTAGCGGGATCGCTGCGGGCGGCGGTGCCTCCCTGAACCGGCAACAACAGCTCCCCCAATCATGGCTACCGTCCCTCCTATCCCGAGCACCCACGCAGCGCCTTCGCCCGCGCCGGTGTCAGCTAGAGCGCCAGCGGTGCCGATCTGCTCGGGACGGCCTTCGACAGGAGCAGCGGTGTCGTCGGCGGGGATCACCGCACCCTGCTCAGGTTCAGGCCGCGGAAGAGGATCTGATGTCGAATCGGAGGAGTGTTCGCCGTTGCCCGGGGCCTCACCGCTGCCCGGCTCCTCGCTCCCCGGATCGGGGGCCGTGATCTTGATGGAGTGCGGAGTGGATCCCTGCCAGTGCGGGCCGTTCAGCCGGGCTACGATACTGGCGCTATCAGCCGGGGGAACGTTGGCGCTGACCTGAACACGGATGGGTATCACGACTCGCTCCGCCGGGAATCCGATCCCCTCCATCAACGTGGTCACCGAGGACCCCGCATCCGGGGTGGGGGGCTCGGTGTCACACCATGCCCCGTCGAGGAATACCTGCACCCGGGCGTCCTCTGGCTTCGGCGCGACGGGGAAGATCCTCAAGCTCAGCTTGTAGGGGTCGCCCTCGTTCAGCGCGCCGTTGGAGTTGTCCAGGATCAGGTGGGCCTGCGCCCAGTCGCCTCCGGCCTCCAGGTTCTTCGGGCCGTCCCGCCAAGCGAACTCCGCCGGCCTCGGCCAACGGGCCTTCGCCGCAGGCTGACCGTCCGTCTCCTCTGCGGACTGCGGTGCAGGCTCCACGGACCCGGCAGGCGTCTCCTGCGGGGCGGTGGCCTCCCGCTGCTCAGCGGCTTCCGCAGCAGACGCTGTCTGCGGCAGCCGCAGCCGGGCAGACCGCCCCGTCGCCACTGACCTGTCCGTACCCGCCGGGACCGCGCCGGGGGTTGGGCGTTCCTCATCGGCCGCCCCGTCCAGTTCCGGCACCGGGTCCGGGGCAAGGACGGCAGACTCCGCCGCGGCGACTGGCGCGGCCAGGGATGACGCCGGCGCCAGCACCCCGGCCGTAGCAGCGAGCACGACTCTCCTCAAACGCACAATTCCTCAATCTCTCTCGGATTTACTGCCACAAACCTCCCCCATACAACAAACGGACGGGTAGCGCCTAAACACCTATGGGGTCATAGAACGGGCTTATGGCCGACCGTGCCAGACGTCGGCGACACCCCCGCATGAATCCCGGAGAGCTACCCGGGTCCGCCTGCCCAGCAGTGATGCCCGGGCGTCGCCCCAGGTCAAGGGAGAGGGGAAGCCGAGGCAGCGGGCGAAGCGGCCACCCGATGCGGATGGATGTCAAAGCAGGCCGGCGTAGCGGCCGATGCGGGCGAGCGATCTCCGTGTGGACGGGGTGGCCGCCCCCGAGCCTCCGTCACCCGAGGGTGCCGGCAGGAGATGCTCACGCGCGCGGGTGAACTGGTCCGCCGCGCCACAACGCCCCGAGCGGGTCCCAGCCAGCGACTGCCGACGAACTGCACGCGGACCGAGTCATAAGTTGGGCTTCTGAGGCGAAAGGTCTGGATGGCCTACTCATGGTGGAACGCCCCGGTTGAGGCTGATGGGGACACAGAACGCGTCGAACCGGGCCTTTCTGACTGGACGGGACCGGAACGCCGCATCCCTCCCTCTGCCCGCGGCCGCTGCCCGACAACACTGGCCGAAGCGCGGGAGAGGGAATGAGGACCGCCCCTTCGATGATCGTGACCAGTGAGGATTTCCCTTGCGTTCCATGAAATTAGCGGTGAGCGCCGCTACAGTTTGCGTGCTTGCCGGCTCCCACGCGGCCACCGCGTCGGCCGTTGAACCGAGCCGACCGCCTGCCCACCCCAGGGCCTCGTGCAATGCCTGGAAGGTCAACGGCGGCGGATCCGCCAAGTGCACGAGTCTCGGCGCCATCGGGAACTTCAGGGTGAAAGTGACGCGCCGCCAGAACATGGTCATCCACGTCCGGTACGGGCCCTGGGTCGGCAACGGACGGACGTCCACGGGCACATGCTCGCCCCTCGTCGGAGCGACCGTCACTTCGGTCGGGTACGAGGTGAACCACACGTGAGCCAGACCCACGTCGAAGAGCCCGTCAACCGGGTCCAAGCACATGGAGCCTCATGAGATGGCTTGCCGGCCTGTTCCGCCGCCGCGCATCAGTGTTCCTGAGCGCCGTCGCCGTAGCCGTCGCTCTGGGCACCCCAGGGGCATCGGCGGCACCCAATCCGGCCTCGGACGACCGTCCCCAGCCTCGGTACACGTGCAACACCTGGCAGGTCCGGGGTGGCGGCGCGGCCAGGTGTGCCGGGATCGGCAGGGTCGGGAACTTCCGCGCGAAGGTGACGTGCCGCCAGAACATGGTCCGCCACGTCCGGTACGGGCCCTGGGTCGGCAACGGTCAGACGTCGATCGGCACCTGCTCGCCCCTCGTCGGGGCCACCGTCTCGTCGATCGGCACCGAGGTCAACACCGGCTGACCCCGCAGACACCCAGCCCGCCCAGGACACACCGAGGGAACCCCAGCGCGCCGTCTGAGCCACCCTGGGCAGCCGCAGTTCGGCCTCGGACGTCGCGGACCGGGGCCGAAGGTCCCATCAGGAAGCGGCCGAGCACCGCAACTCAACCAGGGCTACTTCGGAGCCTCCCAGAGGTGAGCCCGACTTCATTCACCCGGAGGACCGATGCGCACACTCCTTGCCGCCTCCGGCGCCCATGCCCTCGCAGACGGCATCCCGCCGGAGGCCACAGGCCCCGGTCGCATGGTCCTGGTCGCCGCCATCGCAGGTCACCTGCTGGTGACGGGACTGCTGACCGTACGACGCCTGAAGCGCCACCGCCCCCAGCGATAACGACCACGGCGCGGCACCGGCCACCAGGCACCTCACGAGAACAACACGAAAGCGAGGCTCCCATGCACCGCCACCAGGACGACTCTTCCCGCTACGCGAAGGACAACGACGCGATCCCGTCTCCTCACCAAGGAATCACCGCTCCAGACACATCGCCTACGGAGCTTCCCCTCGACGGGCACCAAGGCGACACCCACCCTGACACCGGACGCCACGTCTCTCCGCACCGGCCCCCGACCGACGCGCACTCCTCGGATCACTCCCCCGCCCCGCTCACGCCTGGAGGGAGCACGGCCGACGACACCCTCCTCCTGCGCGTCACCGCCGATCACCAGCCAGACCCGAGCACCCCTCGCACCCCTGTGACCGGGGCCACGACTACGCGCTCCTGACCCGGTGGAAGACCTCCCGGGCAGCGTGACGTTCGAGGCATCGGACAACCTCACGCCGGCTCTTACCCTCCCCTTCCTGAGCGTTGATCTACTCGGTGAGCTGCCCGATCCGCTGGGCGAGCAGACGCAGGGTGATGCGGGTGGCCCGCATCACCGGCTCATCCTCGTTCTCCGCGCTCTCGCCATCGGCGAACCGTGCGCACGTGCGGAAGAGTTCCGTCGCCGTTGCGGTGGACAACGAAGTCGACCCGCACGCTGGCGGCCGAGCTGACCCGTCAGGGTCACCGGGTCGGTCCAGGGTCGAGGTCCGCGACGCGTTTGCGTCCGCCGCCCAGCCGCCGCACCCGCCCGATCAGGAACTGGCCTGTCTCCAGGTCGGACATGCCCTTGCGAACCGTTGTCCCGCTCACCCCGGCCGCCCGGGCCACGGCCTGAATGCCGCCATGGCCCAGTCCTGGGGCCTCCGCGGGCATCAGCAGCCGCCGCTGTCGTTCGTCCAGGTGTGGGAACAACACCGCGAACTTCACGGCAAGTTGATCACAAGTCTCGTCCGGGATGCGCATACGACACCAACGAGCCCCAGCTCTGAAGGCAACACCTTGATGATCGGCAGGCCCTTAGGTAGCCGACTCCCTACGAGCACGCCCCCCTCGGTCCCCGACCGAGGGGGGCGTCACACTTACATGGCGTGGCCGGCCAATCCGCTACCGACTGGCTCGACCTGCCACGACCCGCGGCCGTCACGGAGCGCCAGGACGGCCGCGGCAAAGTAGGGTGCGCGGCCGTGGACCGCGGTACCAGGACCACGTTGCTGGCCACCACAACCTTGGCGAGGTCCACCGCGCGGGAGGCGTCCGTGAAGCAGTCGGCGTGCATCGTGCCGCCGCATACGTACTCGCTGGCCTGCCTCAGGCTCGCCACGGCCTCGTCCATCACCGGCTTCTCCATCATCGGCACAGGCTCCTCGGCGGCCTCTGTGATCCAGCCGCGTGCATGCGCGTCGACCTCGCGTAGCAGCTCGCCCGACGGCACTCGAAGACGGGCAATCACTCAGTACGCGGTGTGTCTCGGAAGTCCATGAGGGCAAGCCTTCACGACGACGGCGGCCGGCAACCTCTTATCTGGGATCGCACCTCACGGATTGCAGGCTCTCGTACCCGTCAGCGAGGACGCCGACGCCGCGGCGGCAGGAACTCCCCGGGACCGTAAAGCAGCAGCGAGACGAGGGTGCCCGCTCCCACGATGGCGAACTGTTCGACGGCCTGCGGGATCTCGAAGGTCGCGATCCCGCCGACACACAACAGGAGTACGGCGAGCGCCAGGCCGGGACGGACCCAGCGCGACCGAGCAGGAACCGGTTCCGTCTTGGTGAGCTCGGCGGCATCCATGAGCGCGGAGACCCGACCCTCCGCGTACCGGTCAGCAACGGTCAGAGTCGTAACAGCCAGCGTCCGCACCGCCGCGTCAGCGTCTCGATCGAGCTCAAGCTCCATCTCGTGCAACTTGGCCACCACGAGCCGTGCGTGCGCCTTCGCGGCCCGTCCTCGATTCGAGCGCCCGGACACCCCGCCCCGAAGATCATGCGCCCGTAGCAGCAGCCCTGTGAAGCCCCCGAGCTTCGCCGACACTGAGATCAACAGCTCTGCCCGCTCGCGAACCGGCGCCGCCGCAGCTGTGCCGCAGGCGTTCACAACCCAAGACGCCATCGGGACGGGCGAGTAGGCCCGACCAGTCCCCCCCCATTGCGAGAAGCAGGCTCGTGCCTCGCAGCATCCGTGACGTCAGATACCCACCAAGCATGAGCGCCACCAGCACAATCATCGAAATCAGCGTCACCCCCACACGACTCAGGATCTCGATGCCGACTTCCTTGGCGGGCGCCCTGGTGATCGCCTTGGCCGAGTCGCTCCACCACGGAGGAAGGTTCTTCCGAGGTTCCAGGAGCAGCGCGGACACCCAGATGGCTGCCCAGAAGGTCAGGTAGATCGTCCAAAAACCGGACACGATCACGGCGAGGAAGGAACGCACACCCATCGCCAGTGACTTGCGTACCTCGAAGCGCAGGCCATGCTCGAAGTGCTCGGGCAACTCACTGTCCAGGCCCAGAGCGGTGAGACTTGCGCGGACCTCTCTAGGGCGTGTCCGCAATGTCGATTGGTCGTTACTCCGTTCGTGGTGCGACGTCATGAACTGACTGATCATGCCTGGGAAGTGATCGGGCCGTTGCTGGCTCCGCCCCGGATGGGGCGTCCGGTGCGGGACCGGCGGCAGGTCCTCAATGGCATCCTGTGGAAGTTGTCCACGGGTGCGGCCTGGCGGGACCTGCCCGAGCGGTACGGGCCGTGGAAGACCGTATACGAACGGTTCCGCCGCTGGTCAGCGGACGGAACCTGGGACCGTCTCCTGGCCCATGTCCAGCAGCACTCGGACGCGATCGGCGAGGTCGACTGGTCGATCGTCTGCGTCGATTCGACAGGTGTGCGGGCCCATCAGCACGCCGCCGGAGCCCGAAAAGGGGGCCCTGGACCGGCGAAGCACTCGGCCGGTCGCGCGGCGGACTGAGCACGAAGATCCACCTCGCCCGCGACGGTCAGGGCCGGCCGCTCGCCTTCACGATCACCGGCGGGAACGTCAACGACTGCACGCAGTTCGAGCCGGTCATGGCCCGCATCCACATCAAGCGAAACGGGCCCGGCCGGCCCCGCACCCGACCACTGCGGGTGGTCGGCGACAAGGGCTACTCGTCCCGCAAGATCCGCTCCTACCTGCGCAAACGCGGCATCGCCTGCACCATCCCCGAACGCGTCGACCAGATCAACGGACGCCTCCGGCGGGGCGAGAGCCTGTGCCGTCTCGACCGCGAGGTCTACCGGCGCCGCAACGTCGTCGAACGCTGCTTCAACCGGCTCAAGCAGAACAAGGCCCTCGCCACCCGCTACGACAAACGAGCCCGCCACTACAAAGCCCTGGTCACCATCGCCTGCCTGCGGCTATAGCTCCCCAACTGACATTGCGGACAGCCCCTAGGGCGCAACTACGGGCCAGGCAGGCACCAGCCAGACCAAGATCCGGACCATTTCCGGACCAGCCCCCACCCGAGAGCCTTACGAAACTCCATTCTCGCAGGTCAGCAGGGATGCATCTGCTGTACCACCAGCAGACGAAAAATCTTCTCGTTTCGTACTCGCCGAAGCTGCTCGGCTTCTTCTAGAAGCCCGAACAGCGGCGTCTGACCTGGGCTTTTGCCCGTCAGGCGCCGCTGGTGAGACCAGCTCGACGCAGACGCCGATTCTTTCCGTTCCTCCCGGTTCATCCCACACCGCTCCCAGTCCTGACCAGCTGTTCCGGACCAGTCACGGACCAAAATCCGCTCACCGGGCGGGTGGCGCGCCCTTGCTGGCGCGGTCCCACTCCTCCATGGACTGCTCGATGAGCCGGTTGGCCTGCTCCTGAACCCCATCGAGGAACTTGGCGTATTACCTGAACAGAACTTGGATGCTGTGCCCGGCTCGCCGCGCGCACTCGGCAGGGTCCACCCCCGAGTACAGCCAGAACGAGATGCCGGCATGCCTGAGGTCCTAGGGTCGCTTGGCCAGACCCGCCGCGAGCTCCGTGCGCGTCAGGACGCACTCTCGCGCGTTCGACCATGTGATCCCGTACGCCGACGTGTCCACGTGGTTTCCTGCCTGGTTCTGAAACACCCGCCCGTCCCGAGCCACGCCGAAGCGCTCGATGTGAGCACGCAGGACACGAACGAAGTGCGGCGGAATGGGTACAGGTCGGCTTGCCGTCGCAGCACGGCGCTTGAGCGGATGAACTTCGTACGCCTCGCCGCCATCTGTCCAGTCCTTGCCTGCGGCAACTACGCCACCCGTCAGGTTGAGCATGCCCCAGCCGGCCTCGGGCAAGTGGCCCTGTTCAAGTCGGAGATGGATCACCTCGGCCGACCGCATGGCCGCGAAGTACATGCAACCGAAGAACGCCTCCAGATGAGGACCACGCCCTCGTGCCGGAACCGGCCGCCGATCCAATCGGATCCGGCCCACCGTTCCGCCTCCCCACTCCGCCCCCGCCAGGGTGGCCAGCGGACACCGCCCGGCCCCCGCCCGGCCCACCCGGGGAAGGCGAAGAGCACATGGCTGACCAGCTCTTCCTCTCGACGGCGGACATCCTCGCCCTGCGGCCGGTGCTGATCCGCCGCGGCCTGCACCTGCGGGTCGAGTCCGGGCTGCTGTCCAGCATCGGCCTCGCCTCCGACGACCCCGGCACCCACTTGATGGTCAACGTGCTCGCAGCCGTGCTGGAGTTCCAGCGCGACATGATCTCGGAGAACACCCGCGAAGGCGTCGCCGCCGAAGCCTCCGGCAAGACGCTCGGCCGCCCCGGCGCACTCGACCCGGACCAGGCGGCGAAGGTGGTCGAGGCGTTCGGCGAAGGCACCGCTGTCAAGGCCCTCGCCCGGCAGCACCGGGTCGACCCGAAGACGATCCGCCGCATCCTGGACGCCGCCGGCGCCCGCGAACTGCCCGAGCAGCTCGACATCTCCACCGACCCCGAACAGCAGCCGGAGCCGGACCCGGTGATCACCCTCGACCTGCCCGGCCTGCTCACCGACCACCTCCTCGCCGGTGGCGACGAGACCATCCGCACCGCGCTCGCCTCCGGCCGGACCATCCACCGCAGCCAGGGCCACTCCCTCCGGATCACCGCACCGCTCGAACTCCACCGCACCGCGCTACAGCAGGCCGCCGCCCTCACAACCGACACCGCCAGCTCCGCCGAGCGCAAGGCCCACCACGTCTACGCCACCCGCATCACGGCCGCGACCTGACCATCAGGGGCTTACCGCTAACCACGTCCTGATTGATCCCCGAAGCCGTACGAGAACCGAGTCAGCGCGCCCACACCCTGACCATGATCGTTCTCAGCGCCAGCCGTGAACCGATGTTCCCCGAGGCCACCAAACGCATAGGTCAGGGCATTTGCGAAGTGAGCACTGAAGTTGGCGAGTCCCGCCAGGTAGCGCGCTCGGTCACCATGGGAACGGTTGTGCCGGAGCGCGACAGCTGTCACCTGAGCACGGCATCTGACACCGCCAGTCGACTGGGGGGCCGGGATCTACGCTGACAGCTCTTCTAATTGCACAGGGAGCAGCGTGCCGCCGTCCTTCGTCCACCGGATCACCAAGTACGACCCCGCCGACCGTGATGAGCACGGTCACTACACCGGAACTGAGGACACAGTCAGTGATCACGGGCCGGTCGAAGCGGCGTACCTGGCGGCGATCGCCGCCTTCGCGGAGGCCTCGGGCATCGACCAGTTGGAGATCCGCGAGCCCCAGGTCACCGGCTTCGTCCACTTCGACCTGGAACCACCGGCCGAGGGGCACGGCCTCGGCGAACTCTTCCCGCCCGACCTCACCGGATTCCACGACGGGGCCGAGGTCTCCCTTCCCGTCGCTCTTGAGCTTGTCCGGGTCATGCTCCGCGACCACGGCGCCTGGTGCCGCCTGGAGACGGGCGACGTGTTCACCGTGCACGTCGGGTGGGACCAGTACGTGTACGTAGGCAGCGACTGGCCTTGCGCAGACGCTGTGACCCGTACACGCGAACTCGGCCTCTTCCCAGAACCTATGCCGGCCTCCCCCTACGCAGCGCAGTTCGACGAACCGGGAGTGACGAAGGTCGCCGACGAGGCTTTCTGGGAGCGCGTGCGCACAACGCTGGACTCGCGACAGACGGCGCTCCTGGAGGAGGCCTACGTTCGCAACGCCACACGCTGGCACCGCCTCACGACGGAGAACCTCGACGTGGTGCGCGCCGGTCTAGGCCCGCGCGCCCTTCTGACCGTCTGGCCCGACCTGACTCCCGATGTCGGCGCGGTCCTCGCCTCGCTGCCGGAAGAGGGATCCGTGGAATTCGTCTGGGAGGCGCAGGACGGGACGATCAGCCACACGATCGTCGATGACACCGAGTACCAAGAGCTCGCCGCCTTGGTAGCCGAAGCGCGGGCGGCCTGTGCCCTACCCATGTACCTCGACGAACACCACCGCTGCATTGCGCCGCCCTGCCTGACAGCGACGGTGTACTGCGCGCCCGATGGTGACCACCGCCGAACGCCAGGTGACGAGAAGGCCGATCAACTCCCGATAGTGACAAGCGGCGCGCGCAGATGGTGACAACCATCCTGCTCCCTTCCATGGGTTCGTCCAGCCCGGCTGATGCCTCGGGTGACAACTAGCGCGCCCCGGCACAATCCGCCGCCTCACCCTCATCACCGAAGACCTCCGCCCCGCCGACGAGGGCGCGGCAGCTTCTTGCGTGGCCACTGACACGGCATTCGGGCCATTCGGTGGCCGGAACCAGTAGAAGAACACCTTTCCCTTCGGAATCCGGCGCTGCCCACCTCGGTGCACTGCCATGATCCACTCGCAAGGTATGTGACATTTCACATTGCTCTCAGATGAGGGCAACGGAAGAGGGAGAGACCCCATGAAGAGTCTTGCCACTGTTGCGGTCGCCGCTGCGACCCTGGCTACCCTGGCCACCGGCCAGGAAGCCGTCGCCGCGCCGACCGGGCCGGTCGGCGCCGTCGTCACCTGCGGCACCCCCGGTGCGCCCGGGATCCTACTGACCAGGGCCTGTGTCGAGGTGACCGGCAACCAGGTCCGCTTCTACGGGGTCGCAGCCACGACCAACTCCGAGTGGCAGCCCCAGCAGGTCGGTTTCACGGTCTCCGGCACGGTCGTCGGCAGCGCCCCGATCGCGCCCATCAACCCGACCGTACTCGTGCAGGCGGGCACGACCTCGGTCGGCAGCATCGTCGCCACCGCGCCGTGCGGTTCGACGGTCACCGGCAACTTCTCCGTGAACCAGTGGGGCTGGCCCCCGTCGACCGCGACCGTCTCGGCCGTGGTGTCCTGCTGACCAGAGGCTCCACCCGGCTCCAGAGCCCGCACCGAGAGCGACTCGCCGCCACCCGGTGACCCACGCACTCTGAGCCCCTGCGACAGCACCCCGCCCCGGGAACGGCACCGGAACCTCCGGACACAGACCGCCCCGGGGGCCGCAAACTCAGAGTGCGTGTGCGGGCCGGGCCGGAGAAGTCCTCACCGAGGTCGGCCCGGCAGAACCGGGCGGCCGGACCCCCTGCGCCCCGCGCCCCACCGAGCAGGAGTCGAACTGGGAAGGCCTCGGCGCCTAGCCCGCCGAGGACGCCCCGGTGACCGATGCCGCCATCGGTGGTTGAATTAGTGATCTGAGTCAGAGATTCGTCGACAGTAGGCGGCGACTTTCCCGCCGCCACGAGAACCGGCGCATCGGCAACCCCGAGACGATCAGACCGTCCGGATCCCGGACCGCACACGTCACCTCGCCGGCTCCGGTTCGCCACGTAACCGTCCAGCGACGTGCCCAGCCGTCACCGAGATCAAGGGCCGAACGCCCGGCCGCCGTCTCGACCTCGGCGGACATTTCTGCCCACTGGCACCGGTCCGACCACAACTCGCCCGGCGCCTCTTCAGTACCCGCTCGCTCGAACACGCAGGACATCGAGCCAGCCGTCACCTACTACCGAAGCCGATCTTTAACGAACAGCAGGTGACAAGAAAGCCGCTCAGCTATCGAAGGTGACAGGTAGCGCGAGCAGATGGTGACAACCACCGTGCGCCAGGCCGTAGACCTCCCCAGGCCGACCACCCCGGTCGGTGTGTCCCGTCTCAGGCAATCTGGTCCCTGTCTCAGATGCTCTGGTCCGATTCGCTCGTTGTCTCAGATGGTCTGGTCCGTTGGTGCTGGTGTCTGTCCGGTCTCACCGGACGCGTGCGCTTTCCGATGAGGCCCTGCTGCAGGTGGCGGGCTTCGATGCGACCCGGGTCGACGACGGGGTCGAGGTCCGGCGGTCATCGAGGGGCGCGATGGGGATCGCAATGTCAGTGGTGATCGTCATCATGGCTAGATGAGCAACCCGAATCTGGCCACCGGCAGTGTCTGGCGGCTCTACCGCGGCGACCACGAGGTTGCCCGGCTGGCGGTGACCGGCGCCGATTGGCCCTGGATGCACGCCGACGTTGAGACACTTCCCGGCTTTGAAGAGTTCCGTCCGCTGTTCGCGGAGCAGGAGCGGGCTGTCGACGAAGAGGCATGGGAACAGATCGACGAGTGCTACTTCCAGATCCGCAGTGCGCTCACCCTGACGTTTCCCGACGGGAATCCCGTCGCCGAGTTCATGCTGAACATCCACGACGACGGCACCGCCGGCTGGCGCTGGCACGACGAGCCCTTCGACACGGTGAACCAGTGACGCGCTGGCTTCGCTGCTTCTGGGACGAGGAGGCCGTCTGCTTCTACTTCGAGCTGGACACCGATGGGCACGTGATCCGGCAAGTCGAGTTGCAGGAGCCCGGCAGCAAGGCTCTGGCCGCTGCGTCGCTGGCGGAGTGGCAAGAAGCCCAGAGCGCCGGTCGGCTGGCTGGCTACGAGAGTGTCTACGGTCTGACTGCGGAACTACCCATCTCCGAGTGGGAAGGGCACGACCCGCAGTGGTTGTCGGCCGATGAGTTCGAGATCGTTTGGTCGACCGCCCGTCGGCAGCTTCAGGATCGTCAGCGGCGAAATCCTTCCTGAGCACGTCCACTGCTGCGGCCTCTGATCAAGAACAGTGTCGGTGAGGGGTGGCAGGCTGTGCCCATGAGTTATGACCTTGCGGTGTGGGTGGGTGAGCGGCCGGCGGATGACGCCGCTGCGGCCCTGTGCTTCACCGATCTGTACGACCGCTACATCGACACGGAGTAGCCTGCGGTTCCTCCGGTGGAGCGAATAGCGGCCTTCGTCGCGGCGCTCTTGGACCGGTGGCCGGATCTCACCGAGGACGAGGACGACATCACGCCTTGGTCGACGGGTCCGCTGATCAGGGAGGCCGGCGGCCCGCTGATCTACTTCCCCATGCGCTGGAGCATGGCGGTTGAGGCATCTGCCTACGCGGCGGGGGTTGCTTCGTCGATGGGCCTCAACTGCTTCGACCCACAGACGCGGCAACTGCGGCCCTGACGGCGGCCCGAGAGCGCGTGACGAAATCCGACTCTCGGCCACGGTGGTCCGCAGGGTGCTCCTCCCTCGCAGTAACGGGGACGGTCCCGGCAGGGCGGAGGTGTTCGTGGACGGGTCCGCAGTGGTGGCTTCCGCCCGGGAGCACTCCTCGGGCGTCGAGGTCGGGTTCGTCGGCACCGATGGCGTCGAGTGTTCCGGTCCGTTGGCGTGCTGGTGGGCAGAGCCCTTCGAGCTGGCATTGCCAATGCGGCCGTTCGCCTCGTTCAAGGGACAGAAGAACTTCACCGGCGCGTCCTGTTCTCCGTCCTTCATCCGCCCCGGATGACCGCGTCGGCGTACGGCTGGCGGATCGTCAGGGCCCTCACGACGACACCTCCAAGGTCCCGTCCGCTCCACGTTCGGCCCATGCGGTGTCAGGGCGTGGTGGTCTGGGTGTCGTCGAAGGTGGATTCCGGGATGATCGCGCGCGCAGCGACCGCCGCGGCCCACCGGTCGTCGGCGGCCGCGCTGTCCGCTGCGTCCGCGCCCCATACCCAGCGGCCGTCGTGCTCAGTGCGGTCGAGGACGGCGACGGCGTACCGGCGGGCGGGGTCGAGGGACTGGTAGAGCGGCTCGTGGGTGGTGTACGTGCCGTCGGGCGCCTTGGCGAAGGACTGGGCAACCGTCAGGTCGGTGGGGGCGGTGCCCTTGAGGGTCTTCTCGACGCGCAGGGTGGCGACGGCGACGCCGGTGGGCGGGTCGGAGGCGTCGGGGATGTAGCGGGTGCGGTCGGTGACCGTGGCGATGACGACGGTCGGCGCGTAGGCGGCGACGTACTCGGGCGTGCTCGCCTGCGGCGCGCACAGCGAGAAGACGGTGACCTCGCCGCTGGCGTTGTAGCCGTAGTACGCGGCGCCCGACACCCCGAGCGCGGCAGCGGCAGCGGCGGCGGTGATCCAGATGCGCTTCATCTTCAGCCCCAGAGCTGCTTGTAGCTGGCCGGAGCCGGGTCCTTGAGGCGGGGCGGGCGATCGCCCGGTGAGCGGCGAGCGCGCGGCAGTAGCTGCCGGACGCGGTCTCCTGGTCCTGACCGGACCGGCGGGTGCGGCCGGGGCCGGCTCTGCCGGGACACCATCGGCCGGAACCCGCTTCATCCCGTTGGACGTCCACCCCCGGCCGTTCCGGCTCCCGGGCTTTGGAGCAACCCACGGATCCACGGCCGGACGTCGAATCGCCGTGGACGGCTGGACAGCCGCCATCTGACCCGTCCGATGCCAATCGCTCCCGATCACTGCCCCTAGAGCCGAGACACCGCCTGAGCGAGCGCCCACCGGACTATTTCCGGACCAGCCCCCGCCCAAGAGCCTTACGGATCGCCGTCTTCCCAGGTCAACAAGGGTGCAGCTGATGTACCACCAGGAGACGAACGATCATCTACCACCCCGACACCGCCTCGGTGCCCGAGCAGTCCGGAGTCGTGATCAGCGGCCGGTCGTACACCATCGCCGCCGAGGTCGACATCGAGTCGGCCGACGCCGAGGGCGTCTTGTACGCCCATGGTGACATCGCCGGCGGCCACAGCCTCTACGTCAAGAACCACCGCCTGCACTAGCCTTCAACTGGGTGGGCACGCACCTGCAAATCGTGGTCGCCGACCGGGAGATCGCACAGGGCAGACACGTACTGACGGCCGAGTTCGCCGCGAACGGACGCAGCGCCGATCCGGCGATGCCGGGTGCAGCGGGAACTCTCACCCTCTACGTCGACGACCAGCTGGTGGGCAGCGGTGACATCGTCACCTAGCCTGGCTACTTCTGCCTGGTCGGATGACGGGATCTGCGTAGGACGCGACGACGCCTCGCCCGTCACCGCCGACTACCAGGCGCCGTTCCGCTTCACCGGCGGCACCATCGACAAGGTCGTCGTCGACGTCTCCGGCGAGCGCTTCGTCGACCACGAGGCCCAGGTCCGCGGCTGGTTCTCCATCGACTGACCGTAAGGCGCCGGCGTGCTGAGCCCCGTCGTGGTACGAGGCTCAGCATTCGACGTCCCGCGTGGAAGGCTGCTCCGGGAAATCGCCGACGCGGAATGTGACCTCATCCCACGAGCTGGCAGATGCTGATTCCCACCAGCCACAAGCCGCGCGCGAGTGGCACGTTTGGCATGCTCCACGGTCGCAGCACCTGCGGCGACCATGCCCCAGGGCTGGAGGGGAACTCCAGCCTGGCCGCCGTCCACGGGGAGACGCGATCCACCCGTGCAGCAGCACGGGCAGGACCCTCAGGGGGAACGCGTCGTCTCCGGCCAACGGTTGATGCAGTCGACCAGCGGCATCTTCCTCGGCTGGGAGCGGGTGGACGGGATCGACGGCAGGAAGCGCGACTTCCACGTTCGCCATCTGCGGGACTGGAGGGCATCGCCCTGTCAGGGAGGATGAATCCGAGACGCATGCAGCCGTTCGGCGAACTGCGCGGGGTCGCGCCGGCCCGTGGCACGCGCGGTCCGGCGACGGCATCGCGATCGCCGCGTACCTGGCCGGCGGCGACTCGTTCGACCGAGCACTCGCGACGTTCACGGAAACGCCTACGCCGAGCGGAACGAACGCGACCACCACGCCCTCGTCGATGCCGTGTCCGTGGGCTGGCTGCCCTCGGAGGAGCTGCCTCCCCTGGTGGGCGGCGGCACCTCGGGGAACATCGCCGGCAACACCGCCAGGAACACCACGGGAGGAAACACGTCGGCAACACCGCCGGAAACACGACCGGTGGGTCCATCACCGGGGGGGGGGAACGTCGCCGGCACGAACGGCGGCAAGCCCGGCGGGCCGCACCAGTAGACCATGCCTGACCCACCCGGCAAACGTATGCCGTCACAGCACTAAGATCACCCTCCCAAGAGTGGACAACCGTACGATTCTTTGGGGGATGAGAACGATGAACAGCACCACCCGCACCCGGAATATCGGCCGTACGGTGGCGGCAGGCGCCGCCGCGCTGGCCCTGGCGGGCACCAGCCTGCTGATGAGCGCCGGCTCTGCTTCCGCCGCGAACGGCACCTACCCGACCTACGTCATCAACAACACGAGCGGCATGTGCCTGGACGTCGGTGGCGGCAGTGGGGCCAATGGAGCGTCCGTCATCCAGTGGGCGTGCAACGGCGGCAACAACCAGAAGTGGTTGCTCCGGGACGGCCAGCTCGTCAACGCTGCAAGCGGCAAGTGCTTGGACATCCCCGGCGGCCAGGGCGCCGGCGCGCGGCTCGTCCAGTGGGCGTGCAACGGCGGCGGCAACCAGCACTGGCGCGCGATGGGCGACAACTACGGCGAGACCTACGTGAACGACGCCACCGGCGGTCTGGTGCTGGAGATACCCGGCGCCACGACGAGTGCGGGCGCCCATGCCTCCGTGTGGTACTACAACGGCGGCCAGCACCAGATCTGGCACTGACCGCGGCGCACCCGCCGGGTGGGACGGCGCCTACCCTCGGGCTTTCGCTTGGGGTCCATCCGGATCACGGGCGGGAACGCGAAAGTGCCTTCTGGGCTGGGACGATGCCCCTTGTCGAGGGGGTCTGCCGGTCCAGGCGGAAGGCGCTTTCTGCGTGCAGGGTACCGGTTCGCGTCCCAAGCTCCGCGTCTCTGCCGACGGTGCGGGGCTGGTGGGGCACGGCTGCTGTCTGATCTCGCCGATGCCACCGGGCTGACCAGCGCGTACTCCACCGCGCTGAGGCCGCTTCGGCGACGCGGCACCGGTCAAGCCCCAGGCCGGACCGCCGCCGACCGCGCGGTGATGGTGGCTGACGGCGGCGAGGCGATCGCGGATCTGGCCGCGCTGCGGGACCAGGGCGAGGTGTTCGGCCCGGTGGCCTCCACGCCGACGGCCTGACGGCTGCCGACCGCCGTCGACAAAGGCGTGTCGACGCGGTTGGCCGGGGCGGGGGAGATCGAGGACGTCTTCGACGCCGTGACGGGCCGGGGCGAGCAGGTGGGGCCAGACTCCGGCCTTGCGGCGAACGTCCTGGCGAACCGGCTGGAACGCACGGCGACGCAGGTCTCGGCGGCGGACGAGGGCGAACCGGGTCCAGGGCGAGACGCGTCTTTGATCGCCGTGATCGCGGCGTCCTTTGCGCTCGCCGCTCAGCTGCACGCCGATCACGGCGGCGTGCAGGGCACCCGGAAGGCTCTGGGCGGCGTGGCGGAAGCCATGGTCGACGCCGTTCGGGGCGTGCACGCTCTGCGCGTCGCCATCGGCGATGGGCAGGGGAGCACCGAGGAATGACCTGGAACTTGTACGCGAGGGCGTTCAGGACGTGGGAGCGGTGCAGCGGGTGCCGTCGGCGGGGTGCCTGGCTGCACAGGTCAGAACTGAGAGCAGATGTTCACGGCTGTTGTCCTGTCGCAACGAAGCCAGTCGTCCGGGCGCTGCTGAGTAGGTGTTCTGAACCCAGGGCGAATGGAGGATCCCGAAGGTCGCCTCCGTTCGTGGGGCATATGAATTGGGGTTGCGGTGGTCCGGTGAACCCGGTGAGGTACCTCCATGGACGGTGCCACGGAGCAGGCGCAACGGGCGGGGTCGGGAAAAGGCGGCATGGTCGCGCCACGACCGGCTTCATGGCACGGGCCGGCGGTGCTTGCCGCCCTGATGCTGGCCGCCTTCACCTTCAACACTGCGGAGAACCTGCCTATCGGCCTCCTGGAGGTCATCTCCGAAAACCTGCGGGTATCGGTGTCAGCGGTCGGTCTTCTGGTTACCGGCTATGGCGTGACGGTGGCCGTTGCCTCTCTGCCGCTCGCCCACGTCATGCGGGCAGTGCCCCGGCGCTACGTGCTCACGGGACTCCTGGCCGCGCTGGTCGTGTCCAGTCTGGCTGCCGCGCTGACCACTTCCTATTGGCTGCTTCTCATGGCACGGCTACTGACCGCGCTCGCTCAAGCGCTGTTCTGGGCCGTGATGGGGCCGGTCGCGGTGGGGCTGTTCGCGCCCGCGGTGCGTGGGCGTGTGGTCGGGGCGCTGTCCGTCGCTGGTTCGCTCGCACTTGTGATCGGTGTGCCCGCCGGGACCTGGTTGGGCCGTCTCAGTGACTGGCGGGTGCCAGTCGCCGTGCTTGCAGGTCTGGGGATCGTCTCTCTGTTGACGATCGCCGTTCTGCTGCCGACGTCACGGCCGGAAGAAGAGGACGCCGCCTACGGAGTCAGTCCCGACGTCCGGCGGTTCGGGATCGTGCTGGCGGCCGGAACCTTGTCCGCTGCCGGGGCGTTCGCGGGATTCACCTACATCGTGAGGTTCCTGGGCGACGTGAGCGGCTTCCCTCCCAGCACTGTGAGCGTCCTGTTCATGGCTTTCGGTGTTGCGTGTCTGTTCGGGGTGAGTGTCACCGGGGCCGTGCTGGATCGGTTTCCGCATGCCGCGCTGGCCGCTGCCGTGGCCACTCAGGCGGTGGGCTTGCTCGGCCTGTACGTGGCGGGCACCGATCCGGTGGCAGCGGTGGTGTTCTTGGTGCTGATGGGCGGTGCCGTCGGGCCGGTGTTCATGACGACCCAGAACGCGATGCTGCATTGTGCTCCAGGTCGCACGGATATCGCGCTCGCGGCGAACTCCGGCGCCTACAACGCCGGCATCGCGGCCGGCGCCGCGCTCGGAGGACTGATCCTGCCGCTTGCCGAGGTGCGGGGCGCCTTCCTCGCCGGCGGCCTGCTTTCTGTCGCGGCCTGCGCGGTGTTACTCGGCGGACGGCTGCTGCGGCTACGACCCGAACCGGCTGGGTAGACCCCTCCGTCAACGGGCTGCTGGTGGCTTCCTTGCCCAGTGACCGGTACGGCCTCTACGGATGAGGCGGCGGGGACGGTCGTCGGGCCAGTTCACGAGCTGGCCAGCGTAGGCGGAGTCGGCCCAGACCTGTGTGATCTGCGGCTGGGTGAGACGCAGGTCCCAGAGGAGTTCGCGGGCTGCGTCGCGGTCGGTCATGCTGGCGGGCGTCACCGTGATGATCACGGGCAGACCGAGGGTGTCGACGGCGATGTGTCTCTTGCGGCCGTTGATTTTCTTCCCTGCGTCGTAGCCGCGGGTCTTGCTGCCGACGGTCGAGGACGACCGCCCGGGACCACAGGCGGGGTCCGGCGTCGGCAGGCGGGACCAGGCCCGAGCCGGTGGCCCGGCGCCACGCCGCTGGAGCCGCTGCACCGCGCGCTGAACAACCGTGACGTGTTCGCCTCGCCCTCGCACCGCTGGTCCAACCCCCGGGCCCGCCTGCTGGAGGGCCCCGAGTGGGACGCGGTGTGCGAGGACGTCCTGGCGGCCCCGAGTCTGGACATGCCCCTCAAGGAGCACTTGGCGGAGCTGGTGCGGGGACTGGACGCCGGGTGGAAGCAGCTCGTCAAGCGGCTGGAGGAGGCGGGACCGGCGGCGAAGCTCTCCAGCGAGGTGCAGGACGACGGGCGGGTGAAGCTGCACGTCGACAAGCTCGGCGCCCTCGGCGAGTCGAAGTCCCTGACCTGGCTGCGCAAGCGGGTCGAGAAGATGCTCCCGAAGATCGACCTGCCGGACCTTGCCTTTGGACGCTCCCGCGGCGGACTGACCACGAAGATCCACCTCGCCGCAGACAGCCGTTGCCGACCGCTGGCGTTCGTCATCACGCCCGGCCAGGCCGGCGACGCACCAGCGTTCACGCAGGTCATGGACCGGCTACGGGTACCCAGGCGGATCGGCCGTCCCAGGATCACCCCGGATGCGGTTCTTGCCGACAAGGCCTAATCGTCGCGGGCGATCCGACGGTATCTGCGGCGGCGCGGGATCCGGGCGGTGATCCCGCAACCCGCCGACCAGGCCGCCAACCGCAAACGGCTCGGCCGCCGTGGTGGCCGCCCACCGGCCTTCGACCGCGAGGCCTACAAGCAGCGGAACACCGTCGAGCGCTGCATCAACAAGCCAATGCCGCGGCCTGGCCACCCGCTACGACAAGACCGCCACCATCTACCTCGCCGGACTCCACCTCGCCGCCATCTTCATCTGGTCAGCGAGGCGATCCGAAGGAAACGGCTTAGACGCCAGCTGGAACCTCACCGTCAACTCTGACCGGGCGTTCGAGCCCATGGCGTCGGTTCTGGCTGTGATCACCAAGGCCGATACCGCGACCCATCTCGACGGTCAGCGCCGCACTCGCCCTGGTCCGTCACCGGGCCATGAGATCGGTGAGTCGATCTTCTTCAGCCAAAGTCCCAGCCGCCGGAGTGGGCGGACGCTTGCAGGGGAGAGATGATCACGCGATGGGGGGCACCCGGTCGCGCGGGCGGTTCTCTGTTGATCCTGCCCGCAGAGCCACCGTCTTGGGGAGATCCGATGTCTGTACACGGTCCGTTCGTCTACTCCGCGTCGCGGAGAGCCGCGCTCTCCGCCACCGCCGCCCTGGCTTGCGCATGCGGCCTGGTCATAGCGATACCCGGCCAGGCGTCGGCCGCACCGTCAATCACCTGCACCGTCAACTTCGTCGAGGTGTCGGGGACGACGATCCACGGCACCAGCGGTGACGACACGATCCGCTGCGGGGAAGGCGTCGTACGCGGTACGTCCGTCGAAGCCGGGGCCGGGAACGACACGATCATCGTCCTGGGCGAGACCTCGTCGGGCACCCCGAGCGGCAACGGCCAGATCGGCAACGACGGGACCATCGACGGCGGCCCCGGCAACGACACCATCTTCGTCAGGGGCGGCGACGCCGACAGCGGATATGTGACCGATCGCGGCGGGAACGGCGGGGACGGCAACAACCGGACCATCCTCGGCGGAGGCGGCACCGACCACATCACCGTCATCGGCGGCAGCGGAGGCGAGGGAGGAACCAAGAGGGGAGACGGCGGCACCGGCGGCATCGGCAACGACGGCAGCATCACCGCCCAGGGCACCGTCATCGCCGGAGGCGGCCCCGGCGGCAGCGCGATGTCGCCCGCCAACTGGGACGCCGACGGCGGAGCGGGCGGTGACGGCAGCAACAGCGAGATCTACCTGCTCGGCAACCCGGACAACCGGGCAGTGATCAGCGGCGGGCCCGGCGGGAACGGCAGCGCCGCCGGCGAAGGCGGCAACGGCGGCCACGGCACCGACGGGGTCACCCAGGTCACCGGAACCGTGGACATCCGCGGCGGCAGGGGAGGCAGGGCCGGTCACCAGGGCGAGGAAGGCGGCAACGGCGGCCACGGCAACAACGACCAGCTCGTCGTCACCGGCCCCACCCACCCCGCCGGCACCCTCCTGGGAGGCAACGGCGGCCCCGGCCGCCCCGGCGGCGCCGCCGGCCTGGCCAACAACGGAACCCTCACCGGCGACGTCACCGCCCTCGACGGCACCACCGGCCCCACCCTCCCCTGACCCCGGCCACCTACTCGTCAGCACGACCGAAGAAGTACGCATGTCGAAGCTCAAAGACCCGGTGAAGTGGTTCAACGAGTCGAGGGGCTCCGCGTTCATCACGCCCGCCGACGGCGTCTAGGGCGTGTTTTAGAAGTGGATCAAGTGGTGACGTCCGGAGCCGATGAGAGCCGTATGCTGCACTCGCATGAAGGATCTTGGTAGTCAGATCGCGTACTGGGACAGCGTCGGCGCAACGAAGACGTTCACCCATCCGGTGAATCTCAGCTGGCTGGCGGGGGTGGGTCCGGATGCTCGGGTCCTGGACTACGGCTGTGGATACGGCCGTGTCATGGCCGAGCTGAGCGAGCACGGCTTCCGTGACGTTTCCGGCGTGGACCTGTCTCCCGCGCTGATCGAGCGGGGCCGTCAGTTGCGGCCCGACCTGCGCTTCGCCGTCCTGGACTCTCCGCCGGACCTGACATACGCGTCGGGGAGCCTCGACGTGGTCCTGCTGTTCGCAGTGTTGACGTGCGTCCCCGACGGCAATGCTCAACGGGCGCTGGTCGACGAGTTGAACCGCGTTCTGGCGCCCGGCGGGCTGCTCTACGTCAGCGACGTGGCCCTCCAGGACGACGAACGAAACCACAGCCGCTATGCCGCCTACGCCCGGCAATTCGGCACGCCGTACGGGGTCTTCGCCACTGACGACGGTGCGGTGTGTCGTCATCACGACATCGCCGAGCTGCGCGCCCTGCTGTCGGGCTTTGACCTGGTGGACGAGCACCGGATCGAGGTCGCCACGATGAACGGCCACCGGTCGCAGGCGGTGCAGTTGCTGGCCCGCAAGCAGTAACGATCACAGCCACTCGTTGATGGCCGCGATCAGCACGGTTGCCTCGTAGCGCACGGAGAGCTTGTCGTACCTCGTGGCGACCGCCCGGTGCTGCTTGAGGCGGCTGATCCCGCACTCGACCGCGTGGCGGGCCTTGTAGTCCTGAGAGTCGAAGGCGGGCGGGCGGCCACCGGCCCCACCACGGCGCTCGCGGTTGCGGACCTGGTCGGCCGGCTCGGGGATCGTGCACCTGATCCCGCGTCTGCGCAGGTAGGCACGGTTCGCGCGGGAGGAGTACGCCTTGTCGCCCCGCACCCTCAGCGGTCGGTTTCGTGGCCGGCCCGGACCAGTCCTGGGCACTCGGATCGCGTTCAGGACCGGCTCGAACTGCGGGCTGTCACCCCGCTGCCCGGCGGTGACCAGCAAAGACAACGGCTTCTGGCCCTGCTCACACACCACATGGATCTTCGTGGTGAACCCGCCCCGCGACCTGCCCAGCCCATGGTCGTCCGGCTCGGTGACAACCCCGCCAGGCGGTTCCTTCTGCCCGGCGCCGTCCCGGCGGGCACCGGCTGCGTGCTGGTGAGCCCCGGCAGACCGTGGAGTCGACGTTGACCTCCCAGGTGATCAACCCGGCCGCGTCCGCCCTCGCCTGCAACAACGTCAGCAGCCGGGCCCACACACCCTGCCGCTGCCAGCGCTGGAACAGCCCGTACACGGTCTGCCAGGGCCCGTACTCATCCGGCAGATCACGCCACGGGACCCCCGTCCACACCCGCCACCGCACACCGTCCACCAGCCGCCGCCGACCCGGCGACCTACGACTCACACCCGCCTCAGGCAGCAACGACTCCAGCACCGACCACTGCTCATCACAAAGATCCCCGCGCCCCACACCGTGATCATTACGGCGCGAGGAGCGAACTGGAACCCGACTTAAAACACGGCCTAGCCCTAGAAGGAGCCGAACTTGCTTGTCGGTGAAGCGGTGCATGGCGGCGACGGCGGCGTTGTGGGCGAGCCATGTCCTCGTCGCCGTGGGCCGACGTGACGAACCCGTTGCCCCCTGGCCGCTTCAGGCGTCAGGAGGCAACGGGCTTTACCAACGTAAGGAGACTAAAGGTTGTCCCGTAACTCGAATGGCGTGAAGGCGCTGGTCGGGACATGGGTGTTGTGTCTGCGATCGACGACGAACTGGTGCCCTTCTTCACGGGGTTGACCGTTGGACCGTTCCGGAAGCTGGTGCGTGTGGTCCGCCGTCGCGGCGGTCACGTGCTGGATCGTCGACCGTCACATTCCGCTGCCGGCCCTGGATCTGCCGCGGGCCCGGCCGCGGGCGGACGAGGTGGTGATCGTGGACGGCACCGCAACGACTGCACGGCGTTCGCCGCGTCGGGGATCGACCGGGCGTGCGGCAACGCTTTCGTCCTGGCCGACGGGGCCTATCGGGGCACCGGATGCCTGATCCCACACCGGCGGCAGCCCGGACAGGCGGAGGTGACTGGCTGGAGAGCCGACCACAACCGCAGTCACCGCAAGGTCCGGGCCCGGGTCGAGCACGTCCCTTCCCGGATGAAGAACTCGAAGGTCCTGCGCGACTGCCGCCGCAAGGGTGACGGTGTGTTCTGGCAGCCAGCGCGAATCGCACACATGCACAACCTCGCAATGAGCGGATAGCCACCCAAGATCCCTGCAGGTCAGACCTGTTCAGCAGTTGCGGGAAAACCTTCACCTCATGGGTGTGCTCACTCAGAAGGAACTACACCCAGCCTCGACGAGACCGGCGCAACCTCAACCGATTGAAACAGCCGGGTCTCGCCGGAGTCACCGACAGTCGCTCGTCGCTGAACCGACGAAACCGATCACGCGGGGCCCGGTCCGCCGACACCCCGGGCCCGCAGCCCGTTGACCGTCACCGCCAGCAGCTGCTCCCGGCGCTCGGGTGTCCGCTCGATCGCCCAGGCGGTGGCGGCGATCAGGGAGTACAGGGTGGTCGGGTCGACGCCGGTCCCGGCGGCGCCCGCCTGCTGGGCACGGGCGAGCAACTGCGCTCCGCCGTCCCTGACGTCCCGGCAGGTGGCGTACAGATCCGACGCCGGGTCGGTGACGGCGTCCATCAAGGTCTCCACCAGTCCGCGGTAGGTCGCGGCGTGGTCGACGGCTTTGTGTAGCCACAGCTCCAGCCCCTCCCACGGATCTCCCGCCGCCAGCAGTTCATCGGACTGCGCCCGCAGGCTGCGCAGACTCTCCCCCAGCAGGGCTTCAAGGAGCGCCTGGCGGGTGGGGAAGTGCCGGTAGAGGGTCACGTTTCCCACCCCGGCCGTACGCGCGATGTCGTTCAGTGACGCGCTGACCCCCTCGCGGGCGAACGCCGCCTCCGCGGCGGTGAGCAGCCGCTCACGATTCCGCCGCGCGTCCTTGCGGCCTGTCGGTTGTTGTGTCCCGGGTCCGGCGGCCATGGGAGAACCCCTTCACTTGCGAAACGAGGAACCTCCTCGTATGTTACCCGACAACAAAGCGAGGAGCTTCCTCGTTTTGCTGTCGAGCTGCTGTCGGGTTGCTGTCGATCGGGGAGGACGTCATGGCCGGAACTCTGCGGAACGCGCCGAGGTCAGAGGTGCGGAAGGAAGAGGGAACTGCAAAGAAGGACCGCAGACCCGGCATGGTGCTGCTGACCGTGCTGCTGTGCCAGACGATGTTCATCCTCGACACCAGCGTCGTGAACATCGCCCTGCCCGCGATTCAGCGCGACCTCGGGTTTTCCGCCGCGGGACTGTCCTGGGTCCTGAACGCCTACCTGCTCGCGTTCGGCGGCCTGCTGCTGCTCGGCGGGCGGGCCGGCGACCTGCTCGGGCCGCGGCGGGCACTCATCACCGGGGTCGCGGTGTTCACCGCCGCCTCACTCGCCGGCGGCCTGGCCACCTCGGGAGGGCTGCTGCTGGCGGCCAGGGCGGGGCAGGGTGTGGGTGCGGCGCTCGCCGCGCCGACGGTACTGGCCCTCATCACCACCCACTTCCCGGAGCCGGCCGCGCGGGCCCGGGCGCTGGGCGCCTACGCCGCCGTGTCCGGATCCGGTGCCGCACTCGGACTGATCGCCGGCGGCGTGCTGACCGACTGGCTGTCCTGGCGCTGGGTGCTGTACGTCAACGTGCCGATCGGCGCCGCCCTGCTGGTCCTGGCAGTGATGTACGTCGACGGGGCGGAACGGCGTACAGTCCGACTGGACGTCGCCGGCTCGCTGACCTCGACCGCCGGAATGACCGCCCTGGTGTTCGGACTCATCCGCGCCGCCGAAGAAGGCTTCAGTGACGCCCGCGCACTGGCCGTCCTGGGCGCGGGCGTGGTCCTGCTCGTCCTGTTCCTGGTGATCGAAGCGCGCAGCGCCCAGCCGATCACGCCGCTGCGGCTGTTCGCCGACCGCGACCGCGCCGTCGGCTACCTGGCACTCCTGTTCCAGATGGCGGCGGGCAACGGCATGTTCTTCTTCCTCACCCAGTTCCTCCAGGAGGTACGTGGCTACCGCCCGCTCACCGCCGGACTCGCCTTCCTGCCGCTCACCGCACTGATCCTGGCCTCATCCCACGTGGCCGCCCGGTTCGTGCCGCGCACGGGCCCCAAGCCCTTGATCGCGGCCGGGGGCGCGGTGATGACGGTCTGCCTGCTCTGGCTCGCACAGCTGACGCCGGGTTCAACGTACGTGTTCGCGCTCCTCGGGCCGATGGTCATCATCGGTGCGGCCATGGGGGTCCTGCTGGTCGGCATCACCACCGTGCTCATGACGGGAGTCCGCACCGAGGACGCCGGGGCGGCCTCCGGTCTGCTCAACGTCATGCAGCAACTCGGCGGCGCGCTCGGCCTGGCGATCCTCATCACCGCCTTCGGCACCGCCACGCGTGACGCACAGGGGACTGCACACCAGGTGCTGACCGATGGCGTCACCACCGCTTTCACCGTCGCGGCTGTGCTCACCGGGTGTGTGCTGGTGTCGTCGCTGCTGATGCGCAAACGGGTCGGCGCGGACGCCTGACCTCGAGCGCGGGCCGGGGCCCTGTGACACGGCCCCGGCCCGACCTTCACCCGGGCCACGGGCTCACCTGCCCGCTACCCAGGCATGTGCGTCGTCTGCAACATCCCCTAGGCACTCGCAATGGGCGGATAGCCACCGACCATCCCCCCAAGTCAGACCTGTTCAGCAGTTACGGGACAGCCTTTACGAGCTCGTGCGTGGTAGGCGGTGAGACGTCGAGGATCCCGGCGGGGCTCGCTGTTCACCTCTGCCGTGCGGGGATAAGGTCCGCGGTTTGCTGATGGGAGAGCAGGCCGGCGACAGCCTGGACGGTGTCGCTGATGTGCTCGCGGCGGCCGAGATGCCGGGCCAGGGACCGCCAGTTCTTCAGGTGGGCGATCCCGTGCTCGACCCGGATGCGGCGTGAGGAGTGCGCCTTGCGCTGTCGCTCGTACATCTCCTCGTACCAGGCGGGAGCGTCCTTCTTGAACCTGCGGTGCGGTGGTGTCACCACCTGGCCGCCGCTCTGGGCACCGAGGCCCTGGTAGCCGGCATCAGCAAGGACCTCCACCGGTGGGCCATCCGCCAGGAGCTTGAGCAGCCCCAACTGGCGGGCATGAGTGATGTCCGCGCAGCTACCGGGCTCGGTCGGGCTGCACCACAGCACGCGGCCCTTGCCGTCCGTGACCACCATGGATTTGACGGCGTTCTGCTTGTTCTTGCCGGAGGTGAATTTGTCCCGGTCCTTGCGTCCGGCGGCGGGCCGCCGGACCCGGACCTCAGCGCCGTCGATGATGCCGGTCTTCCCGCTGGCACCAAGGTGCTCGACGACCTCGGCCAGGGTCCGCAACCGCACGCCAGGACTGACGGTGCACCCCCGCCCGGCAAGCAGGGGCCGCACCTCGCCGATGGCCCGGGTGATGGTGGAGCGGTCCACACCGAACCAGCAGGCCAGCACATCGTGAGTGGCCCCGTGACGGAGATGGACGAGGGTGGCCAGGAGCCGGTCGACGAACACCAGCCGGTGCTTCGCACCGGCCTCCACGGACCGCTTCCGTGGTCGAGCGGAAAGCCTGACCTGATGACGTTCATGCCACAACGGGCCTACCTCGGCGACGAGTTCAGAAATCACCTCCGCCGACAGGCCCGTGATCCTGCGGTTGCTGATGATCACGGCACGAGACGCGTTCCCCATCACTCGACCATGATCGACCATCCAAGGATCGACGTCTCACCGCCTACCACGCACGAGCTCGTAAGGCAGGCACTGGCGTCTGCGGACGTGTCGGACCGTATGACGGGTGTCGACTCCGAGGTCGATCGGACGGGCGCCGGCTGTGGTGGTGAACGCCGGTGGCTGGGGCCGTGCGGGTGAGAACCGTCCTGGCAGGCCACTCGAACGAGTGACCGTTCGGCCCAGGGGGTGATGCGGACCCGTGGGCGGGTGGGAAGGTGGCGTCGCCGTCCCGACGGTCCGGCGGGGCGCAGGCGATCGGAGCCGACCGTGGTAGCAGAGCGAAGCCGTAGCCGGCCGGGCATGGGCCATGCGGTCGTGGTCGGTGCGGGCATCAGCGGGCTGTGCGCCGCCCGGGCGCTCTCCGGGGTCTTCGATCACGTCACCCTGGTCGAGCGGGACACCTTCGCGGCGGCCCCCGCGGTCCGGCGTGGCGTCCCGCAGGGGGCGCACGTGCACTCGCTGACGCCCGGGGGAGCAGTGGTCCTGGAGGAGCTCTTCCCCGGGTTCGTCGAGGAGCTGGCGGCCGACGGCGGCACGCTCGCCGGGGCGCTCGACGAGCTGGAGATCGTGTTCTTCGGCTCCCGTCTGCGGCAGGTGCCGCTCGGCCGGGTGCTTCAGGTGAGTCGGCCCTTCCTGGAAGACCGTCTGCGCGAGCGGGTCGGCGCCCTGCCCGACGTCACCGTGCGGTCCGGACTGGAGGCCATCGAGCCGATCACCGACGGCTCCGCCGGGGTGAGCGGCGTCCGGCTGGCCCGCCCGGGCGAGCCCGGGTCCGCCGAGGAGGTGGCTGCCGACCTGGTGGTGGACGCGATGGGCCGTGCCGGCCGTGGCGCGGCCTGGTACCGGGCGCTGGGCTATCCGGAGCCCCGGGTGCGGCGCCTGCACGTGGACGTCGCCTATGCCAGCTGCCGCTACCAGGTGGCCCCGGGTGCCCTCGGGCCGGCCAAGGGCGTCCTGATCGGCGCCACCCAGACCCGCCCACGCGGCGCCGTCCTCACCCAGCAGGAGAACGACGCCTGGGTGCTCTCCCTCTACGGCTTCGGCAAGGGCCACCACCCGCCACACCAGCAGCAGGACTTCCTCGCCTTCGCCAGGGACCTGCTCGCCCCCGACACCTGGCGCGGGCTCCAGAGCGCCGAGCCGATCACCGGCATCTCCTCCTTCGCCTACCCCGCCGCCCTCCGCCGAGACTTCCACCGGCTGCGCAGCGCGCCCGAGGGGCTGGTCTCGGTCGGTGACGCGGTCTGCAGCCTCAACCCGATCTACGGCGCCGGCATGACGGTCGCCGCCCTGGAGGCGAAGGCCCTGCGCAGGTGCCTCGCCAAGGGCACGGCCGGCCTGCCCCGGCGCTTCCATCGGGAGGCCGCCCGGGCCGTCCGGCTGCCCTGGCTGTTCTCCACCATGGCCGACCGGTCCATGCCACAGGTCCCCGGCACCCACCCCACGCTGGCCGGTCTGCTCGCCCGCTCCTTCCAGGCCACCATGCGCGCCGCCGCCACCGACGCCCGGGTCGCCGCCGCCGTCTGGAACGCCGTCAGCCTGACCGGCTCACCCGCCGGCCTGGCCCGCCCCCACGTCGTCGCCGCCGTGCTCCGGCACTGGCGGCCCGGCTCGACCACCGCCGCCCGCCGAAAGGACTGATCCTCGTGTCAGAGTTCGACGAGAACGAACGGAGGGAGTTCGTGGAGCGCTGGGTCGGCATGTGGGAGTCGCCCACGGCGGCCGACGACGCCATGGCCTACTACACCGAGGACGCCGAGATCGTGGACAAGGCGTTCGGTCACACATACCGGGGCCACCACGAACTACGGCAGTACTTCAGCAATGCCATGGAGCTCTTCGCCAACATTCGGTCCGTCTGCACGGGCGTGCTCGTCGGTCGCACCCACGCGGTGGCCCACGTGCGGTACACCGCGACGATCCGGAAGCCGTTCCTCTGCCTGCCGGAATCGGCCCGGGGACGGGAGTTCTCGCTCTACCTGATGGCCCTGCTCGAATTCGCCGAGGACGGCCGGATCACCCGGGGCGTCGACGCGTACGACCGTGCCGCCGTCCTCCAGCAACTCGGCCTGCTCCCCGAAACCGCCCTCCAGCCGGCCACCCACGCCACCCCTTTCAGCGGCGGACCCCGGCCGGCTGACGGGCCCCTTTAGCCGCTGCCTTCCGACCACGTCCAGGGCGGGCTCGTCGTCTCCACGGGCTCGGCGTGGACGTGCGGGGGGCACCGGCCGATGCTGCAATGGGGACAGGACTGCGTCCGGCTCGTCCGTCGAGACGCGGCACCGACGGGGTGGGGTCCGTCGCGTCCTTCCCAACTGTGTGTGGAGTGGTCATGAGCGATGAATTCGAGGACATGGGGCCGGTGGACTACCTGGTCATCGAGTTTCCCGGCAACCGTATGACGGGCAAGGGACTGCCCCTTCTCCTCGATCTGGTCGACAGAGGAATCATCCGCATTCTCGACCTCTCGTTCGTCCGGAAGGACGCCGACGGCAGTGTCGTCGGCGTGGAGCTACGGGATATCGACGCCGACGGCGAACTGGACCTGACCGTGTTCGAGGGCTCCGCATCAGGACTCCTCGGTCAGGACGACCTCGACGAGGCGGGGACGGCCCTGGAGGCGGGCAACTCGGCCGGCATCCTCGTCTACGAGAATCTCTGGGCCGCGCCCCTCGCGCGGGAACTGCGGCGCGGCGGCGCGCAGCTCGTGGCCGGCGGGCGTGTCCCCGTGCAGGCCCTGCTGGCCTCGCTGGACGCCCTGGAGGAATCGGGCGGCAGCGCCGCCTGACGCCGGCGGACGACAATCGAAGGAGGATCGACATGCCAGGACTTCTTCGCGGCGTGGCGCGCACCGCGGTAGTGGCCGGGACGGCGACCGCCGTCTCCAACAGGGTCTCGCGTCGCCAGGCGGGCCGCTGGGCCCAGCAGGAACCGGCGCCGGCGCAACAGTACGCACCACCGCCGCCACCGCCGTCGGCCGCGGCCACCGCCCCGGCCGACGACATGAGCAGCAAGATCGCTCAGCTCAAGGAACTCGGCGAGTTGAAGGAACAAGGCGTGCTGACCGAGGCGGAGTTCGCGGCCCAGAAGAGCAAGATCCTCGGCTCCTGACGCCCTGAGCGAGCTGCCCGTGCCCTGGGGTCCGCTCCTTCCGGCCACCGGAAGGAGCAGACCCCAGGGCGGGAGCCCCGGCACCGATGCCTCGGCGGGCGAACCGCCGGGCATCGGTGCCGAGACACCGCTGTCTAGGCACCGCTGTCTAGGCATCGGTGCCGGGCTTCGTCGCCCGTACGGTCAGGTGCCCGTCGCCACGCGTCCGAGCCAGATCCAGCCATGGGTGCTGGCCGTGTCGCCGCCGTTCCAGGCGTAGACCTCGGCGCTGTTCCCGGCGCCCGCCAGGATGTAGTCCGCGTGACCGTCCCCGGTGAAGTCGCCGAGCTGGACGCGCGTGTGGTCGTTCGTCGCGCCGGTGGCGACCTGGCCGAGGGGCTCCCAGCCGTGCCCGGGGTCGCCGCCCCGGTTGAGGTGGGCGTCGACATGGCCGTCGGGCCAGACGATCTGGTAGTCGGCCTTGCCGTCGCCGTCGAAGTCGGCGAACCGGACCCGGGACCGGTCCGCGCTCACCCCGGTCGCGATCCGGCCCAGCCACTGCCAGCCGCCGCCGATGTCCCCACCGCGGTTGAGGTGGGCGAAGACCTGCCCGCCGTCATCAAAGTTGAGGTAGTCGGTGCGGCCGTCCCCGTCGAAGTCCGCGAACCGGACCTTGGACGGGTCATTGGTGATGCCCGTGGCCACCTGTCCCAGGTTCTGCCAGCCGCCGCCCGGGTCACCGCCGTGGTTCAGGTAGACCACGACCGACCCGTTGGGGTTGATCATCAGGTAGTCGGCCTTGCCGTCGCCGTCGAAGTCGGCGAACCGGACCCGGGACCGGTCGGTGGTCAGACCGGTCGCGACGCGGCCGAGGTACTGCCACCCGCCACCGGTGTCGCCGCCGTGGTTGAGCCAGGCGGCGACGTTCCCGTTGTCCGCGACGGTGAGGTAGTCCAGCTTGCCGTCGCCGTCGAAGTCGGCCCATCGCACCCGGTCGCCGCTGTTGCCCACCTCGTTGGCCGCGACGGGAGTCCGCGCGCGCTTCCCGTCGATGGCGAAGTCGGCGCCGAAGGCGCGCCCGTCCGCGCCGGGCGCGATGCCCGGCCAGCCGATGACGGTGTTGTCGGCCTTGCGCGCCCAGAGGTCGGGCAGCCCGTCGCCGGTGAGGTCGCCGACCGACCCGACGGTGGGGTACTCGGCCCGGGTGATGCCGTAGCCGATCCTGACGCGGCCGGCGGTGCCCCAGGTCGCGGGGTCGAGGCGCCCGTTGCCGCCCTTGCTGCCGTAGCTCCGGTAGAGGTCGCCGGTGGTGTCCTCGCGCAGCCACAGGTCGGGGACGCCGTCGCCGTTCACGTCGCCGGGGGCGATGACGGTGAACCGGTCCCAGTCCCCGTTGCCGACCAGCACCGGGCCGCCGTCGTTGTCGAGCGTCTTGGCGGCACGGTTGCCGTAGTAGGCCCACAGCTGCCGGCCCTGCTTGACCAGCAGGTCGGGGACGCCGTCCCCGTTCATGTCCCCCGGGGCCACGATCTGCTCGGCGTCGGACCAGTGGTCGTCGCCGCTCCAGTCGTCGCCGTAGTCGCAGCCGAGGTCGGGGTCCTTCGCCGGGCAGGCGACGGTCAGCTCGACACTGTTGTCGCTGACGGTGCCCTGCCCGTTGTTCGGGTAGACGAACAGCTTCTTGCGCTTGTCGTTGGCGACGTACTGGAGGGAGACGAGGTCGTTGTAGCCGTCCTGTCCCCAGTCCCCGGACGCCGTCACCTGCGCGCCGTCGAAGGTCATGCCGCCGTTGCCGGCCGGGGAGAAGGTGCCGCCGCCCTGACCGGCGTAGGTGACGAGGCGGCCCTCGCCGTCCGCGCTCCAGATGTCCCGGTTGCCGTCCCCGTTCAGGTCACCGGGGCCGTCCCGGTCCTGCGAACGGGTCGCGTAGTAGAGGTACGTGGCGAGGTCGGAGCGGTTGCCCGCCGCGTCGACGCTGTACGCGTACACGTAGTGGGGGCCGTATCCGGGCGGGGTGATCGACACCCCGCCGCCGGGAGCCACCGAGCGGGTGCGCGGATCGAAGTCCGTGGACCAGCGGATCTCCTTGACGTCCGGCACGCCGTTGGCGCCGAAGGTGAAGGTGCCCGCCGTGCGCGCCCGGCCCGTGCCGGCGGGCCAGCCCTTGTCGCCGTTCGGGAAGGTGGTGGAGTCGATCACGGGCTGCCGGTCGGGCCGGGTGCGGTCCACGGAGAACGCGCAGGTCTCCGACCAGCCGGAGGGCAGCCCGTCGCCGTCCACGGCCCGGACCCGCCAGCGGTAGTCGCCCGTGGGCAGCGCGGTGTCGGGCACGGACCAGGTCGCCACCCGGCCGCGGTTCGCGGAGATGGTGGTCGTGGCGGACGGAGTGCCGGAACCGGCCGGGAACACCTGGAACTCGGCGTTCAGGTTGCCGGCGTCGGGGTCGTCCACCAGGGCGTACACCGAGACCCGGGTGTTGCCGACCAGACCGCCGTTCGCGCAACTGGTGGCGGGGTTCGTGCCCAGGCCGGAGGGGGTGCGAGGCGGATTGTTGTACGCGGTCTCCAGCGTCGCCGTCTTGGGGTCGAAGCGCTTCCAGCCGAAGGTGTCGCTCTCGTTGGAGGCGTACAGGCCCAGGTTCACGCTCGCCCAGTTGCCCGCCGCCGCCTGGCGCGCGAGGGCGGTCGCGTCGAACTCCAGATTGCCGGCCGCGCATGTCGAGCTCCAGCCCTTGGAGTCGTTGACCGTGTCGAGCCGGGAACCGCGGGCGGGCTGGTTGTTCCAGGTGGTGGCGGAGGATATCGAGCCGGTGCTCCACAGCTCCACCGGGCGGTCCTGGCAGGACCAGGACCAGGTGTTGCGGATACGGAACGTCGACTTCTGTACCTGCGCGCCCCTGATGTCGGACGTGTCCATCTGGAAGAACGAGCGGGACAGGCCGTTGGTCTGGGCCTCGTACCCGACCCGGACGTCGTCCTTGCTGTTCCAGTACGAGGTGGTGGGGTACTTCTTGTACGCCCGGGTCCAGTTCTGGCGGTTGCCCCACGCCCATGACGGGTCGATGAACACCGGGTAGCGCGTCGAGCCGCCGGTCAGGAGTTCCTGGTCGGGCGTGATCTGGAGCGAGCCGCCCGCGACCGTGGTGTCCATGTGCGCGTCCCGCGCGCCCGCCGGCGGGGTGAACAGGTCACCCGGTGCCGCCGGTTCGGCCTCGGAGCTCGCCGCGGAGGCGGAGCCGGCGGCCGGACCGGACGCGGAGCCGGCGGCCGGACCGGACGCGAGCGACCGCGCGGCGAGCGCCCCGGTCCCGCTCTCCGAGGAGACGGTCGTCGAGTCCCACATCAGCGGCGACGGGCTGGTGAACACCGTCTGGCCGGCCGGGTTGACGGCGGTCAGGGCGCCGGTCGCGGCGTCCGCCGACACCGTCAGGCCGACCGTGTCCAGCTTGAACTTCAGGGTGGCGAGGGCCGGATTCCGCGCGGCCTCCGCGGTCTTCACGACGAGGAGCTGGGAGAAGCCCTCCACCTCCGCCTTCAACTGGAGGTCCACGCCCGGCAGTACGTCCGCGTACGTGGCGACGTTGGCGTCCAGGGCCGGGCGCGGCAGGGCGGCCGGCCACGACAGGGACAGGGTGCGCCCGTCCTTGACGCCGCTGAGCAGCGGCATGGTGCCGCCGCCGGAGAACCTCACCGAGACCGTCGTGGCCTTGGCGGCCACCGCCCCGTCCGCGGTGAACTCCAGGGTCGGGTCCGTCGGCACCCAGCGGCCGTCGCGCAGCACCCGGACCGGCGTGCCGTAGCGCTTCACCGTCCACGAGCCGGCCGGCTGGGCCCAGGTGTCCGAGGACTCCGTGCGGGCCGAGACGAGTTCGTACGGCTGGCCCGTCTCCTTCGCCCGCTTCAGGGCGAAGTCCTCCTCGCTCATCGAGCCGTCGGCGACGGGGTCGGGCTCGACCCAGGCGGCCGCGGCGGGTGCAGCCGTGACCGCCGTCAGGGCGCCGGCGCTCACGCCGACGGCGAGGACGAGCGCCAACGCCCGTTCGAGCGCCCGTCTGTGCCGGTGGGACCGGCGGGATCCGTGATGGTGCATGCGTGCTCCTCGGTTCGTTACCGAGGCGGGACTCTACCCAGGTCAGCGCGATGGTCCAGGCCGTTCACCCGCCGTTCCCGGCTCCTGACGGTCCCTCTCCCCCGCCCCCTGTGAACGGTCAATCTCCGTTCCACGGCGCCTGTTACGGTACCCCGATCATTCCAAGATCTTTGAAAGGTACATGGTGAGACGAACCATCGGGCGAGGGCTGGCAGCCTCGCTCACCGCGATCGTGCTCGTGGGGATGCTCCCGGCGTCCTCCATAGCCGACGCGAACAGACCCGGCGGGCCCTCCCTGCCCGAACTCCACCAACCGAAGCCCGTTCCGGTCGCCCCCATGACAGCGGGAGGCACCAAGCGCAAGGACGACGCCGCCGCGCACCCCTGGAAGGGCGCGCGCCCCGTCACCTGGCCCCTCCCGGGACGCACCACGCTCGACCTCGGCGCCGTCCCGGCCGGAGCGCGCCGCTCGGCCGCCGGCAAGGCGGGTTCGCTGCCCGTCACGGTGACGAGCACCGCCGCCGCGCCCGGCGCCCGGTCCCGGAGCGCCCTCGCGGCGAAGCCCGGGGCGACGAAGCCCGCAACGACCCGGGTCGACGTGACCGTCGCCGACCGGGCGGCCACGCGCAGGGCCGGAGTGGACGGCGTCCTGCTCTCGGTGCGCCCCGCGGCGGGCACCACCGGCTCCGCCGCCTCCGGCCGGTCAGAAGTCTCCGTCGACTACGCGGCGTTCAAGGGCGCCTACGGCGGCGACTGGGCGGCGCGGCTGCGCCTCGTCGAGCTGCCCGGCTGTGCGCTGACCACGCCCGAACGCGCGGAGTGCCAGCGCCGTCGGCCGCTCGCCGGCCGCAACGACACGGAGAAGCTGCGGGTCTCGGCCGAGCTCCCCGCCGCGTCCGGCGCGGGCGCCCCCACCGGAGCGGCGTCGGCCCGCACGGCCGCGTTCTCCTCGGGCGGCGCGACCGTGCTCGCCCTGACCGCGGGCGCGGGCGGCTCCTCCGGCGACTACAAGGCCAGCCCCCTGCAGGCGTCGGGCGCCTGGAGCGCCGGCGGTTCCACCGGAGCCCTCAGCTGGAACTACCCGGTCAAGGTCCCGTCCGTGCCGGGCGGTCTCGTCCCGGGCATCGCGCTCGGCTACAACTCGCAGTCGGTGGACGGGCGTACGGCGGCCTCCAACAACCAGCCCGGCTGGCTCGGTGACGGGTGGTCCTACGAACCCGGCTTCATCGAGCGCCGCTACATCGGCTGCGAGGACGACAAGACCGGCGGCACCAACACCACCAAGCGCTTCGACGAGTGCTGGTTCGGCGACAACGCCACTCTGACGCTGGGCGGCAAGTCCACCGAGCTCGTGTACGAGTCCGGCAAGGGCTGGCACCCGGAGGCGGACTCGGGCGAGAAGGTCGAGCGCCTGACCGGGGCGGCGAACGGCGACAACGACGGTGAGCACTGGAAGGTCACGACGCCCGACGGCACCCAGTACTTCTTCGGTCTGAACCGCCTCCCGGGCTGGAGCGACCACGGCGCGGCGGCGGACGACCCCGTCACCGACTCCGCCTGGACGACGCCCGTCTTCGGCAACCAGCCGGGTGAGCCCTGCTACAACGCCAGCTTCCCCGCGGGCTGGTGCCAGCAGGCCTGGCGCTGGCAGCTCGACTACGTCGTGGACCCCCACGGCAACGCGATGGCGTACTACTGGAACACCGAGAAGAACAACTACGCCCGCGCCTACGACTCGACCACGGGCAAGGGGTCGCCGACCCCGTACGTGCGCGGCGGCTGGCTCGACCACATCGACTACGGTCTGCGCGGCGACGCCGTCTACACCGGCAAGCCGATGGGCCGGGTCGACTTCGGCGTCTCCGAGCGCTGCCTCACCGGGTGCGGCACCTTCGACGAGACCAACGCCAAGAACTGGCCCGACACCCCGTTCGACCAGTACTGCAAGGACGGGGACGACTGCAAGGACCGGTTCGCCCCGACGTACTGGTCCCGCAAGCGCCTGACGACGATCACCACCAAGGTCCTCACCGGCGGCGTCCACAAGGACGTCGACGTCTGGACCCTGGACCAGGACTTCCCCCCCTCGGGTGACGGCATCTCCACCCCGATGTGGCTGAAGTCCATCACGCACACCGGCAAGGTCGGCGCCGATCTCACGCTGCCCCCGGTGACGTTCGCGGGCGAGCAGCGCGCCAACCGGGTCGACAGGACGGGCGACGGTCTCGCGCCGTTCGTCCGGCTGCGGATGTACCAGATCACCACCGAGACCGGCGGCACCATCGGCGCGTACTACTCGCAGCCGGACTGCACCGCGAGCTCCCTGCCCCCGGCGGACGCCTCCAACACCACGCGCTGCTTCCCGGTGAAGTGGGCGTACGAGGGTGAGACGGCGAAGCAGGACTGGTTCAACAGCTATGTGGTCACCCAGGTCGTGGAGGGCGACAACCTCGTCGAGACGCCGGACAAGGTGACCTCGTACGCCTATCTGGACGGCGCCGCCTGGGCGAAGAGCACCGACGAGTTCACCAAGGCGGAGGACCGCACCTACTCCGTCCCGCGCGGCTACGGCCGGGTGCAGACCCGCACCGGCGCGGCCTTCGACCCGAAGACCCTCACCGAGACCCGGTACTTCCGCGGGATCGACGGGGCCCAGGTCGCCGACTACGCCGGCCGGACAGCCACCGACCGCGAGCAGTTCGCGGGGATGCCGCGGGCGTCCGCCTCGTTCGACGGCGACGACACGAGCAAGCTGGTCTCCGCGACCGCCACGACCCCGTGGCGCTCGGCGCCGACGGCCACCCGCGCCCGGACCGGTCTGCCGGACCTCCAGGCGTACCGGACGGGTGTCGAGAAGGAGGAGTCGCGCACGACCGTCTCCGGCGGCACCCGCGAGACCGCGCTGACCCGCCACTTCGACTCCTACGGCATGGTCGACCAGACGTCCGACCTCGGTGACGTGGACAAGGCGGGCGACGAGTCCTGCACGACGGCGTCCTACGCCCGGAACACGGCCGCGTGGATGGTCGACCGGGTGTACCGCACGGAGGTGGTCGCCGGGGCGTGCGACGGCGCGATCAGCCGGCCCGCCGACGTCATCTCCGACAACCGCAGCTACTTCGACGGCGCGACCGATCCCGCCACCGCCCCCACCAAGGGCGATGTCACCCGCCTCGAGTCCATCAACGGCAGCGGCACCGGGTACGAGGTCACCAGCACCACCCCGGTGGGCGACTTCGACGTCTACGGCCGCCCGCTGAGCACGACGGACGTGTACGGCAAGAAGAGCACGACAGTCTTCACCCCGGCCGTCGGCGAGGTGCCCACCACCACGGTGGCCACCAACGCGCTGGGCCACCAGATCACCACGGTCTCCGACCCGCTGCGCTCCCAGCCGCTCACCGTCACCGACGCCAACAACCGGGTCACCACGACGGCGTACGACCCCTTCGGTCGGGTCGTGAAGATCTGGACCCCGACCCGGCCGGCAGCCACCTACCCGACGTCGCCGACGTACACCTTCGGCTACACCGTCCGCAACGACGGCCCCAACGTCGTCGCGACGAGCACCCTCGACCACAACTCGGTCTACCGCACGGCCTACTCCTTCTTCGACGGCCTGCTGCGTGCGCGGCAGACCCAGACCCCGTCCCCCGACGGAGCCGGGCGGCTGATCCAGGAGAGCTTCTACGACACCCGCGGCCTGGTCTGGCGCGACTCCGGCACCTACTTCGCCACCGGAACGGCCGGACCCGTCCTGGTCACCGGCGAGGAGCTGAACTACCCGTCCTCCACCGACACCCTGTACGACGGGGCGGGCCGGGTCACCGACGTCGTCTCCCGCAGGTTCGGCGACGAGACCAAGCGGACCAGCACCGTCTACACCGGTGACACCACCACGGTGGTGCCGCCGCGCGGCGGCACCGCCGCGACGACGGTGACCGACGCCAAGGGCCGCACCAGCGAGATCCGGACGTACACCGACGCGGCCCGGACGGCGTTCCGGACCACCCGGTACGCCTACGACAAGCGCGGCTTCCTCGCCCGGGTCACCGACCCCTCGGGGGCCGCGTGGAGCTACGGCTACGACGTCCGCGGCCGGCAGGTCCACGTCGACGACCCGGACAAGGGCATCACCGACACCACCTTCGACCGGGGCGACCGGGCCACCGACGTCACCAAGGCCGGCGGCGTCACGCTGCACAGCGACTTCGACGACCTGGGCCGTCAGACCGCGCTCAAGCGGGGCACCACCACCCTGGCGACGTGGACGTACGACACCGCCACCGGCGGCAAGGGCAAGCCGGCCAAGTCCACCCGATGGATCGACGGCCTGGCGTACGAGGAATCCGTCGTCAACTACAACGGGGCCTACAGCCCGGTCGGCACCCAGGTCACCGTCCCGGCGTCCACGGAGAACGGCGCGCTGGCCGGCACCTACAAGTGGACCACCAGCTACAACATCAACACCAACCAGGTGATGTGGGTCCAGCAGCCCGCCATGGGCGGACTCCCGTCGGAGAAGCTGGTCAACACCTACACCGCGGCCGGCGGCCTGCCGAACACCATCGGCGCGGGCACCGACCCGCTGATCTCCGCGATGACGTACGACCACTACGGCCGGGCGACGCGGACCGAGTACGGCGAGTTCGCGAAGCACCTGTGGTCCTCGTTCGAGTACGACGAGCACACCGGCGACCTGACCCGGGCGGTCACCGACCGGGAGCTGGCGCCGCAGCGCATCGACGACACCCGCTACACCTACGACCCGACCGGCAACATCACCTCGGTGAACACCGTGTCGGGCCAGGACGCGCAGCAGGTGACGGACACCCAGTGCTTCACCCTCGACGCGCTGCGCCAGATCACCGAGGCGTGGACGGCGGCGTCGACCGCCCCGGGCGGCTGCACCGCCGGCCCGTCGGCCTCGACGGTGGGCGGACCGGACGCGTACTGGACCACGTACGCCTACGGGGTCACGGGCAACCGGACGAGCGAGGTCCAGCACACGACGGCGTCCGGTCCGACGGGTGACATCACCCGGACCTACGGGGCGCCGCCCACCGGCAAGCACAGTCTGCCGTCCGTCAGCCAGACGGGGCCCGGCGGGAACGTCACGGAGGCGTACGGCTACGACGCCGGCGGGCGCACGGTCAGCCGCAAGACCGGCACGGCCGCCGAGCAGAAGCTGGAGTGGGACGTCGAGGGCCATCTGGCCAGGACCACCCAGGGCTCCGTGGTGACGAGCTACCGGTACGACGCGGCCGGCTCCCGGCTGTTCCGCACCGACTCCACCGGCACCACCCTCTACCTGCCCGGCGGCAACGAGCTCAGGACGGGCGGCGACGGCAACGTCACCGGCACCCGCTACTACTCCGCCGGCGGCACCACGATCGCGCTGCGGACGGGCGGGAAGCTGACCTTCCTGCTCGCCGACCACCACGGCACCGGCACGACCCAGGTCGACGCCGCCACGCAGACGATCGTGCGCCGCAAGACGGGCATCTTCGGCGGACCGCGCGGCGCGCAGCCCACCGCCTGGACCGGCGACCGTGGTTTCGTCGGCGGTACCAAGGACGCGGACACCGGGCTCACCCATCTCGGGGCGCGCGAGTACGACCCGGCCATCGGCCGGTTCGTCTCGGTCGACCCGGTCATGGACCTGAACGATCCGCTGCAGCTCGACGGCTACGGGTACAGCCACAACAACCCGGTCACGCGCAGCGACCCGTCGGGGCTCTACGACCCGGACCTGATGGCGTACTGCCAGGCGAACCCCGGCGAGTGCCAGGGCGGGCGGCTCAGGCACGTCGACGAGAGCAGGCCGCTCACCGCCGACGTGGACGGCAAGGGCAAGATCACCACGGTCTACGACAAGCAGGGCGTCCCGCACCACATGACCGACAAGCCGGACGCGTCCGGCGCGAAGGCGTTCGACACCCTGAACGACGACCTGAAGCGGGCCGGGATGTACTACGACCCGAAGACGGGCAACGGCGTGCAGTACCTGCTCCAGGACGACTCACAGGCGGGCAAGACCACGGTGCGGAAGGACGCGCCGATCAAGGACATCGACGGCAACGCCGTCAACGCCGAGACGACCGCCGACTTCGTGAAGGTCACCTGGAAGAACGGGCAGATCGTCGACGTCGAGACCGCGGACGCCACCGAGTCCACCCGGGGCGTCGCCGACAACCACGGGACGATCGACAAGAAGCTCAAGAACCAGACCGGCACGGTCGTGTTCGTCGCCAAGGACATGGCCCAGGCGGAGGAGTACGCCGCCCACTACCAGAACAACCCGAACGTCCGGGTGATCTACCCGCCGGGTGACTTCGACTCCCGGCGGCTCGTGCCCCCGACGCCGAAGACGGTGCCGAAGCCCGGCCCGATGAAGCGGCCCAAGGGTCCCAAGGTCAAGGTGAAGTTCCCCGGCATCGGGGCGATCATCAGCGGCATCCAGGCGCCCATCTACATCCGGGACTACGGCTGGACGCGCGGCGGCTGGGAGATGTTCAAGGACTCGGTCGACCCGTTCGGCTTCACGGACAGCCAACCGGATCCGTTCTTCCCCGAACCGCCGTCCACCATGTGCGACCCCTCGGGGCCGAACTGCGCGTAGGAGGCGCCGCACCCGGCACCGTACAGGCGGTGCGTCCGCGAGGGCGCACCGCCGCCGGTCCGGTCAGCGCCCGGGCCGGTCGGTCCGGTCAGCGCCCGGGCCGGTCGGTCCGGGAGAGGACGCCGGTGACGGTGTCGGAGAACGGCTCGCGCCGTGTGCGCGGCAGCGGCACCTCCACCAGGCGTCCGTCGAACAGCATCCACAGCCCGAAGCAGTCGTCGTCCTCGTCCCGCAGGAGGACCTGCACCGACCAGGGGTCCGGCCACGGCAAGGACTCCAGGTGCGCGAACAGGCCGCGCCAGTTGCTCCGGATGAACTGGACGACCCAGGCGTAGCACTCGTCCGACGGCGAGCCCGAGCCCGCGAAGACGTTGTCGCCGACCCGGGTGAAGCTCTGGTGCCACTCCCGGCCCTCGTCGGGCCGGGTCAGCGGCTCCATCACCTCCTCGGCACGGCGCGCCAGGACGATGACCTCGGTGTATCTGCTCATGGAGGCAGTATCCCGGCCGTCGCCCGGTCCCGGCGAACCGCCTCCCCTCCTCCCTCCACCCACCTCTCTCCACCTGTCCACCTGTCCACCTGTCCAACGAACACCGTGAACCGAACGAAGTGAGAAGCATGTCCGTCATACCGAGCAAGAGCCGTTGGAGACGGGTCCTCCGTGGCACCACGGTCCTCGCCGCAGTCCTCGGCATCGGCTGCGCCGGAGCACTCGTACCCGTGGCGTCCGCCGTCCCGTCCGTGGTCACCGACCCCGGCGACGACGGCCGGGTCAGTCCCGAGGACAAGGCGCTGCGGGACGCGAAGGCCACGGGGCGGCCGGTCGAGCTGACCACCGCCCGCACCGAGCTCTCCGACACCTGGGTGAACCCGGACGGAACGTTCTCCGTGAAGCGGTACGGGACCCCGGTGCGGATCCTGCGCGCGGGTGCCTGGGTCGCCACCGACCCCACCCTGGAGTTCGCCGCCGACGGATCGGTGCGCCCCCGGGCCACCTCGGTCCTGGTCTCGTTCTCCGGCGGAGGCACCGGCCCCATCCTCACCGGGGTCAAGGACGGCCGTACGCTGTCGCTGTCCTGGCCCACGGCCCTGCCCAAGCCCACCCTCGACGGCAACGTCGCGACCTACGCCGAGATCCTGCCCGGGGTGGACCTCCAGCTGAAGGCGGAGGTCGAGGGCTTCTCCCAGCTGATCGTCGTGAAGACGCCGCAGGCGGCGGCCAACCCCCAGCTGGCCACGCTGAAGTACACGATGTCCACGGTCGGCGTGACGGTCTCCACCGACGCCGGGACCGGGGCCGTGACGGCGACCGACCCGGCCGGCCAGACCGTCTTCACCAGCCCGTCGCCCGTCATGTGGGACTCCACCACGGCCACCGCTCCGGCCAGCCTCGCCAAGACCGCCGCGCCCCCGCGTACGGCCGCCTTCGCGGCGAGCTCGGATCCGGCCCCGGCCGCCGCCGCGGCCTCGGCCGCCGAGCCGGACAGCTCCTTCGAGCAGCCCGCCGGCGCGAAGGAGGCCGTGATGCCGACCACGGTCAGCGGCAACAGCCTCCAGATCACCCCCGACCAGGCCCTGCTGAAGGCGCCCGACACGACCTACCCGGTCTACATCGACCCCTCGTGGGCCTGGGGCGGGCGCAACAACTGGACCCGCGTCTACCAGAAGTACCCGCGCAACAGCTACTGGAACGCCAACGAGGTGGCCCGCGTCGGGTACGAGAACGAGACCGGCGGCCTGTCGCGTTCGTTCTTCGAGATGGACACCTCGAACCTGCGGGGCGCCAAGGTCACCTCCTCGACCTTCCGCATCAAGAACGTGTGGTCCTGGTCCTGCCAGGCCCGGCCCGTACAGCTGTGGCACACCAAGGGGATCAGCGACAAGACCACCTGGGACAACCAGCCCGCGAAGGTCGACTGGCTGGCCGACGTGAACCAGTCGAAGGGCTGGTCCTCCAGCTGCCCCGGCGGCAACCTGGAGTTCGACCTCACCTGGAAGATGCAGCGCGTCGCGGCCGCGGGCGAGAACAGCATCACCCTCGGCCTGTACGCGGCGAACGAGCACGACACCTTCGGCTGGAAGAAGTTCGACCCGAAGACGGCGGTCCTGGAGACCGTCTACAACAACCCGCCGCAGACCCCGACCGGCCTCGGCACCAACCCGCGGACGGACTGCGCGACCGGCGGCGTGATCGGCAACACGACCGTCAGCCTGTACGCCTTCGTCACGGACCCCAACGCGGGCAATCTGTCCGCCCAGTTCCAGGTCTACAAGGACGGCGCCACGGTCGTCGACTCCTGGATCCCCGGTCTGCGCGACCGGGTGTCGACGCTGGTGGTACCGGACGCCCAGCTGCCCTCGGGCACGTACACCTGGCGGGTGCGCGCGTACGACCAGAGCGAGTACTCCGACTGGAGCCGGACCTGCACCTTCACCGTCGACCGTACGCGGCCCGAGAAGGCCCCGACGATCGACTCGGCCGCCTTCCCCAACGGTGACGCGGGCTGGCCCTCGGTCACCGGCAAGGCGCGCACTCCCGGCTCCTTCACGCTCTCGGCCAACGGGGTCGGCGACGTGGTCCGGTACGGCTACTACACCGACTGGGACCCGGACGTGAAGACCGCCACGGTGCCGGCGGGCGGGCAGACCACCGTCGAACTCACGCCGCCGGGCGTGGGCCCGCACTTCGTGTACGCCTTCAGCCAGGACCAGGCGGGCAACCGCTCCGACACCGCGACCTACCTCTTCTACGCGGGCCGCTCCCAGACCAGGGACCAGGCCGACGACGTCAACGGCGACGGGCACCACGACATCTGGAGCAAGGACTCGTTCGGCACCCTGGTGACGTACGCGGGCCAGGGCGACGCCACCTTCTCCTCCGCCACGAACGGCGGGGTGAGCCTCGGCGCCGCGCAGGCCGTGGTCTCGGGCGACTGGGGGCAGGACGGCTACAACGACCTGTTCACCCTGGAACCCGATCCGAACGACCGGGTCGACAAGCTGTGGATGTACCCCAACAACGGGCTCGGCCACGTCCAGGGGAACAAGCGCGTCGAGGTCACGGTCTCCTGCCCCCGTCGCGACGAGGACCTGGGCTGCACGGAGGAGGGCGACGACCACTGGCAGGGCGCCTCGCAGATCCTCAGCCCCGGTGACCTGAACGGGGACGGCCAGCCCGACCTGCTCGTCAAGCAGGACAAGCGGCTGTGGGCCTACTTCGGCAACCGGGCGGGCCTCACCCTGGACACGCTCGGCGCGCCGGTCCTCGTGGGCGGGGCCGACTGGGACGCGTACACCGTCATCGCACCCGGTGACCTCAACGGCGACGCGATCCCCGACCTGTGGCTGCGGGACCGGTCCAACGGCGACATCCTGCGCAGCTACGGCAAGAAGAGCGCGGAGGGCAGGGCCGTCGACCTGGCGACCTGGGGCGTCGAGGGCCGCACCGTCGTGGGCGTCGGCGTCACCGAGGCCGCCTATCCGCAGGTGGGGTCCGCCGGGGACCTGTCCGGTGACGGCGTGACCGACCTGTGGGCCCGCCAGGCCGACAACACCATGTTCGGCTGGTACGGGCAGGCCTGGGACGGCACCGTCAACTCGTTCTCCGGAGGCTTCCGGATCGACGGCGTCTCCGGCGCCCGGATCCCGCCGGGCACGACGCTGGCCTCCGGTCAGGCGTACACGAGCGGCGTGTCCAAGCTCGTCATGCAGACCGACGGGGACCTGGTCCTCCTCACGCGCGACAAGCGCGTGTGGGCCACGCACACCGCCGGCCACCAGGGCGCCGTGGCCCGCATGCGGAACGACGGCAACCTCGTCGTCTACGCGGCGGACGGCTCCACCGCCCTGTGGGAGAGCCGGACGGGCGACAAGCCGGGCGGCTACGCGATCCTGCACGCCCGCGGCGTGCTGGTGCTCTACAACGCGGTCGGCCAGGGCCAGTGGACCAGCGGCTCCCAGAGCCGCCCCGACTACAACGCCGACGGCTACACCGACGTGCTCACGCGGGACGCCCACGGCGACATGTGGGTCTACTCCGGCACCGGCGGTACGGGCCAGAGCACGCTCGGCGGCCGCTCCTTCGTCGGCAACGGCTGGTGGCGCGACTACTGGACCAACGCCTACACGGCGGACGTCAACAACGACGGCTACACGGACATCGTCGGACGCGACAAGGACGGCGACCTCGTCCTCTACCCGGGCACCGGCAGGACCGGCACCCAGACCGTGAGCAGCCCGGTCCTGATCGGCACGGGCTGGAACATGTACGACACCCTCGGCTTCGGCGACATCGACGGCGACGGCCGCACGGACGTCATCGGACGCGACGGCGGCGGCGACCTGTGGGTCTACCGGCACGCCGGGGGCACCGGCACCCAGACCTTCGGCAGCCGCGTCTTCATCGGCAACGGCTGGTGGCCGGCGTCCTGGACCACGATCCGCTTCGCGGACCTCAACGGCGACCACAAGATCGACATCATGGGCCGCACGGACCAGGGCGACCTGTACGTCTACCCGAACACCACCGGCACCGACGGCGCCATCACCTTCGGCGCCCGCTACTTCAACGGCAACGGCTGGTGGAACGGCTACTGGACCCCGTACGCCACGGACCTCGACAGCGACGGCGCGGCGGAATCGGTGGGCCTGACGGACCAGGGCGAACTCTACGACTACCTCCCCACGGGCCGCACCCTGATCGGCACGGGCTGGGGCCCGCTGGACCTGATCCTCTGACCTGACCTCCTGTAGGAAGTCGGAAGGCGGACTGGACGACGGCCCGGAGCGCTTGGCGCTCCGGGCCGTCGGTGCTTTCCGTCGGCGGCCACAACCTCCGCGATCCGCCATCCACAATCCGCCATCCACCGTGAAGGGACGGATGGCTTCATGACATGGGGTCACCCGCTGGACCGCGCGACCGAGCGCCAGAGACCATGGACGGGGCGGAGCCTCAAACACCTCGCGGGCGCCGTCGCGCTGCTGATGACCGCGGGGAGGAGCGCGCACTGTTCCGGCGGCTGGCCCGGCACGAGCACCTGGAGAAGACTGAACTCGACCTCTGCCTGCCGGCGGCGAACTGGGCGTGGATCGGTACGGGCATGGCCTCGATCGCCCTGGTGGCCGGGGCGGGCCTGGCGGAGGACGCGACCGGCCGGCTCGCGCTCACCGCGGTCCGGGTCGCGGCAACCGCCCTCCTCGGCGTCTCGTGGGCCCTGGCCTTCCTGGGCCTGTTCCGCAACGCCATGCTCGACCGCTCCTTCGAGGACACCGACTCCCCCGCCTGGCTCCAGCGCCTGGCCGAAAGGCTCTACCACCCCCGCCGCCACGACTTCTGGCTCGCGGCGACGGTCTCGCTCCTGCCGACGCTGTGGGCGAGCGGGGCGCTGGGCTGAACAGCGGACGGCCGCCTCACCCGTTCGGCGAGGTCGGGCAGCCGGGGATCGGTACGCCGCGCGGTTAGGCTCGGGCCGTGGAGAGCTCACCTCGTGACAACGTCCTGCTGCTGACGTTCCAGGACCCGGAGCGCTGCGGCGACGCGTTCCGGGAGGCGCAGCACCTGTCCGGCTACCGCCAGGAGGTGAGCGTGGCGCGGCGGGCCGACGGTGAGCTCGAGGTGCTGGACACGCACATCCGCGGAACGGGTGCCGCCACGGTCGGCGGCGGCGCGGCCGGTCTCGCGCTCGGGCTGCTGGGCGGCCCGGTCGGCGCGCTGCTGGGCTTCACCGCCGGGGCACTGCTGGGCAACGCGGCCGAGCAGCACCATCTGGAGGCCGGCGGCGAGGCGCTGATCACCCTCAGCACCCGCGTCCCCGAGAACGGCGCCGTACTCATCCTCTTCCTCCACGAACGCCTCCCCGACCCCGCCGACGAACTCGCCGCCCGCCACGGCGCCTCCGTGGAGCGCCTGAGCGCCGAGGAACTGGCCGCCGAGATCGAGGACCTGAAGCGCCGCACGGACACGGACGCGTCGGAGGGCCCTGCCGACGACGGCGACTGATCCGGCGAGCGGCACGGAGCGCCGAGCACATCCACTCCCCCACGCCGCCCTCGGCGGTCGGAGGGCCGGAGAAGACCAGCAGGTTCAGGCCGGCGCCCAGTGCGCGCTGCCGGTACGCCACGGAGTGGACCGCGACGAAGCTGCGCCGGGCTCGTCCAGGCCCGTGGATAATCCTCCTCCGTGGCAGTTGAGAGGAAGTTTCGCCAAGCGGCGACGCGGGTGGTTGCCTTCGCCCAGTTGAAAGCCTGGCGGCTGCTACGACGAGCCAGAAGGAATCAGGCCGGCCTCCTCACCTATGGCTTCACGTCGAGACGCACGAGCGCGCCGATCTCCACGAGTTGGTCCGGCAGTGCCAAGTCGGAAACGCCCATGACCGTGCTGGCGGGCCGGTGCTCCCCGAAGTACTCGGCGTGGAGGCGTGCTGTCGTGTCGAAGTTCTCCCGCAGGTTCCTCACCAGAACCGTGGTCTCCACTATCTGGCCACGCTCGGCCCCGAACTGCCTCAGCACCAGGTCCAGATTCTCCAGCGTGGTACGGACCTGCAGTTCGAAGTCGCCGGCACCCACGAAGTCGCCGTGACGGTCATGAGACAGCTGCCCCGACACGTAAACCGTGTCACCGACCTGAGTGGCCTGGCTGTACCCGTACAACGACTCCCACGGCATGCCGAACCCGAATGCCGCACTCCCTTGATATAGCGCGCGGGACCGTCAGTTGGTTACGGGTCTGTACAAACGACGCTTGTCTGGCAGCGCCGTCGAAGTGTTCTCTGCGCGCACAAAACACCCTCCAGCAGAGGGTGAAAGTTGCTCAGTGAAATCTGCTGAGCGATCCACGCCTTTGCTGAGGATGAGCACGCCGGGCACAGTCAGCATCCGAGGCTGATCAGCGGAGACGATGCCAGGGCGAGGGCAGCGTTCCGCAGCTGGGCCGCCCACGTCTGCTGGTCAAGCCCCAAGGTGTACTCGACGACAGATCTTCCGGGCGTATCTCATCCGCCTGATATCGGCACGCCACCTTACCCAGAGATGTGAGCCCACGCCGCACAGAGGTTTCCGGTTCCGGTGTCGTTCCTGTCGTCAACCCGCGCGGCATCTGCCCGGCCACCGGGCTCACTCGTCTCTCGTACGGGCAGGCCCGGATGCTGTTGGACGAGCACACTGCGCTCGGCGGTGAGCCGGGCACCTGCTGGGATCTGCATGAGTGGCGGCACTCCGGTCTGACCCATCGCGGTGAGGGCGGGGCACGTCTGCTCATGCTGATGGCGAAGGCCCGGAACAAGAAGGCGGAGAAGGTACGGAAGTACTTCCACCCTTCACCAGCCTGCTCGCGCCGGGCAGATCCCGGTTCGGACGGGGCGGGATGGGGCGGGCGTCTCGCCGTAGTGCCGCTGGGGCAGCGTCACTGGCTCGGAACGGTGATGCCGGCCGCGCGCAGTTTCGCCTCGACCAGCGTGTTCAAGCGGGCGATGGAAGGTGACCGGTCTTCCCGGTGGTGGTTGACCATGGCGTACCGGGAGGCTGCGTCGGACTGGTCCTGAAACTCCGTCGGCATGGCCAGCAGCGCCCGTTGGGTCAGTAGTTTGTCGGCCAGCGTGGACGCCAACTCCTCGATCCGTGGGTCGTCCGGATCCCAGGCCCTCGCATCCCAGGCGCGCTTGGTCAGCTCGACGGACTCGGGGTCGTCCAGGGAGTGTTCGAGCCGCGTCAGGAAGCTGTCGAAGATCTCCGGGACCAGTGCCCTGGCCAGCACCAGGGCTTCCCGTTGACCGGCCACGTAGTCGGGACCGAAGCCGAGTTCGGCGAGCCTCTCCAAGACCGCGCAGGCCCGGTCGGGCAGGAGGGCGCGGTCACCGTGGTCGAGACGGTGCAGTCTGTCGCGGCGCGCGATCAGGTCTTCGATCCGTTCGGTGAGTTGGTGGTGGACGTCGTCCAGGGTGGCGGCGAAGGTCTCGGGATCGGCGTCGAGCAGGTCACCGATCTCGGCCAGCGGCACGCCTGCCGCGGCCAGGGTCCGGACCTGGACCAGCCGGTACAACTCGTCCGATCGGTAACGGCGGTAGCCGGAGGCGTCGCGTTCCGGCTCGGCGACCAGGCCGAGCCGGTGATAGTGCCGCACGGTCTTGATCGTGACACCGACGAACGCGGCCGCCTGACCGATCGTGAGCCCGTCTGTCATCGGCTCGGCGCACCTCCGGATCATGGGCGGCTGCGGTCCCGCGCACCGCGTCGGTGACGGCCGGCAAGTCCGGATGATCACCGGGGTGAGGATAACGCACACCAGTTCCAGCCCACCCCTGCTGCCAAGAGGCACCGGGACGCCTGCGATCGGTGCCGGTCACCCCTTGATCGGTGCAGGGGGTTGACCTTGACCTTGGGTCAAGGCCGCAGGCTCTGCACACGGCCGTTCGAAGGGCCAGGCAGCCATCAAGGCCGCCGTGAGAACCACACTGTGAACAGGGGATTCATCATGGGAACAAGCAACAGCGGCTTCTCCGACGCAGGGCTGCGCCGGCTGCGCGAGGTGCTGGCACGGCACGTCGAGTCCAAGAAGATTCCCGGCCTTGTCGCCCTCGTCAGCCGCGGCGGCCGGACGCACGTCGAAGCGATCGGGACGATGCGTCATGACGGTGGCGCGCCGATGCGCCGGGACACGATCTTCCGGATGGCGTCCGCGTCCAAGCCGGTCACGATGGCGGCGGCGATGATCCTGCTCGACGAGTGTCGGCTGCGGCTGGACGACCCCGTGGACCCGTGGCTGCCCGAACTCGCCGACCGGCAGGTGCTGAAGCGGCCCGACGGACCCCTGGACGACACCGTGCCGGCGCACCGGCCGATCACCGTACGGGACCTGCTGACCTCCACATTCGGGCTCGGGGTGGACTTCGAGTCGATGGCTTCCCCGATCAGGGCCGCGACCTTCGAGCGCCTCGACTACAGCGTGGCATCCGGGCCGGCCCCGGAGCCGGATGAGTGGATGCGCCGGCTCGGCGAACTGCCGCTGCAGTACCAGCCCGGAGTGCGGTGGCAGTACGACCTCAGCAACGAGGTGGTCGGTGTGCTGGTCTCCAGGGTCACGGGACAGGCGTTGGAGACGTTCCTGCGGACACGCGTCCTCGATCCGCTGGGGATGAAGGACACCGCCTTCCACGTGCCCGCCGACAAGATCGACCGACTGCCGCCTCTGTACGGGCCCGATCCGCAGACCGGCGAGTTCCTCGTGTGGGACGAGGCGGCAGGGGGAAGGTCCAGCGTGCCTCCCGCGTTCCAGGGCGCCGGCGGCGGGCTGGTCTCCACCGCCGACGACTACCGCGCCTACTTCCAGATGCTGCTGAATCACGGGATGCACGGGAGTGAACGGATCCTGTCCCGGGCCGCCGTCGAGTTGATGACCACCAACCGTCTCTCGCCCGCTCAACTAGCGGCCCGGGAGGCCATGTTCAGCAACGTCGCCCACCTGACGTCCGGCCAGGGGTCGCACGGCGGCTGGGGCTTCGGGATGGCGGTGCGCACCTATGCCGGCGTCTACGCGCCCATCGGCCAGTTCGGCTGGTTCGGCGGTACCGGCACCACCGCCTACGCGGACAGGACCAATCAGCTCACCGGAGTTCTGCTCACCCAGGTCGGACTGTCCACCCCGGATTCGCCGCGCGCCATGAACGACTTCTGGACCACGCTCTACCAGGCCGTCGACTGACAGCGAGCTCGACCGAACTGCCTGGGAACACTTACCCCAGGAACTCGGTTCTCGGCTCGGGCATGACCTGCTGGCGCCGCCTGGCCGAGCGGGGAGTCAAGGCACCGGAGGTCGTGCGAAGACTGCGGGTGAGCCCGAAGTCGGCCTACCATGCGAGGGTGGTCCCCGTGGACGGGACGATCACGGCGGACGCCCGCGAACGCGCCGCCGGACGAACGGACGGCGGACGGCGAACGGCATGAGCGAGGTCTGGCGAGGGCTGCAGCCCCTGCGCGTGGCACCCGGTTGGCGGATCGACATCAACAGCCTCTACGCCGTGGACCCTTCACCGGAGACCATCGAGTGGTTCTACGGCTCCGCGCTGGTGAGCGGCCACCGGGTGCACGACGGGCTCTGCTTCGACGCGCGCTGGGAGCCGGAGGGCGATCCCAATGGGGCCTACGGCGTCGACTTCCTCCGGCTCGCCGGATTCGGGCGGAAGAGACAGAGCACGCGCGAGCCCACCCCTCTCGGCACCTGGACCACCAGGAGCCGGACCGTGCTCGTGACGGCCCTGGAGGAGTTCATGTTCACCGGGAACCTCCCCGCCGGCCACACCGCTCCGCCGCCGTTCCCGAACCATCACGATTGACTGCCTGACTTCGGCTCGTCACATGGTGCGTTCGATGGTCCAGCGGTCCCCGAGGACGAGCAGCTCTGACCGCCCCACCGGAACCCGGCCCGGGGGCCGGAGCGACACACCACCGCTCCGGCCTCTGGGTCCTTCCGTACCCGGGCTCAGCCCATCCCGGCCCAGGTCCAGGCCATGGTCGCGAGGTCGTGGCAGGTCCACTGCTGCACCCGGGCCCCGTTGCCGGTCGCCGAGTCCGCGACCTCCAGGCACTTGCCGCTGTTCTTGTTGACCAGCCCCGCGTAGCCGGGGAACGAGATGCCCGTCCGGTACCAGAGCTGACTGGGCTGGTCGTAGCAGGTCCACTGCTGGGCGGGAGCGCCGTTCGCCAGACTCTTGTCGGCGATCTCCAGGCACCTGCCGCTGTGGGTGTTGCGGATCCGGTAGTACGTGGCGCCATCGACCCGCACGGGTTCGAACTGCCAGTACGAACCGGGCTGGCCCACGCAGCCCCACTGCTGCACCCGGCCTCCGTTGCCGAGTGCGGAGTCCTCGACCTCCAGGCACTTCTGGCTGTTCCGGTTGACGACGGTGGTGCCCCCACCGCCCGGCGGCGGGGTCTGGTCGGCCCGGGCGGCTCCCGCGCCGGCCAGGGTCGCGGCCACGGCACCCGCGACGGCGAGCAGGCCGATTCCCCGGTTCCGTTTGGTGTTCATGGCGGTCTCCTTCCCCATGGTCAGGCCCGGGCCCAGACGCGGCCGAGGGGCTTGGTGGCGTCGGAGTTGTCGTAGACCTCGACGATCAGGTCCTCGTTCTCGGCGATCGCGGCGAACCAGGGCTCGTCCTGCGGCGTGATCCGGTGGACGTCCACGTCCTTGCTCGTCCCCACCGCGTAGTACACCGGCGACCACTGGGCGCGCCGGGTGGAGTACACCCGGACGTAGACCGTGTCCCCGTCGTTGCTGGTGTCGTAGACCCACAGGTTCCGGTCGTAGGGGTGGAACTCCACCTTCGCCACCTGGTCGCCGCCGTTCCAGAGCTCCATCTTGGCGGCCTCGCCCCCGGGGTCCTTCACGAAGTACGTGTCGTCCACGGAGTCGTAGAGATAGCAGCCGTACGTCGACGCGGTCACCGCCAGGGTGCCGCTCAGCCGGGAGCAGTCGTCGGTGTCCACCCGGGCGGTCCGGACGGTCAGCGTCTCGTACGCCTGGGCCGGCGCCGCCGTGCTCAGCAGCGCCCCGGCGATCACCCCCAGCGATGCCAGCAGTGCGGCGGATGTCCTGCGCGGGTCCATACGCGGTCTCCTCGGTCTCGTGGCTCCTGGAAGGGCCGGGCGGCCCTCGTGACCTCAGTCTTCGGCGGCCGGGAATTGTCCGGTAGGCCCCCCGGACCACTCCGGACAACCCCCTCGGACACCCCCTCCGGGCCCCGTCAGTGCTCCGGGCAGCTCTCCCGGTACGGCACCCCGGGCAGCCGCTCCGCCCATTCACCCCGCGACAGCCCCTGCCCGATCCGCCCGCACACCGTCGCCACGGCATGCCCGATCCCCACGTCGTACGTCTGGAGCCCGCTCGTCAACCCGGCCGCGTAGAGCGCGCGGCCGTCCGCGCTGAAGGCGAGCGCCTCGATTCCGCCGCCGGGAGTGGGGAGGGGGATGCCGAGGGGGCGGCGGGTCGAGGTGTCCCAGATCTGGAGGACGCCGTCGAGATCCGCCGCGGCGAGCAGACGGGAGTCGGCGGAGAAGGCGAGTGCGTAGGCGGGTGAGGGTTCGGGGGGCGGCTCGGTGGCCGAGGGTGCCAGGATGCCGAGCCGTCTACGGATCCGCCCGTCCCACAGATGGATCTGGCCGTTGGCCGTGCCTCCGGCGAAATAGGACCCGTCGGGGCTGAAGAGCAGGGCCTGCAAGGCACCCGGCCCGGCGGTGGGCGAGTCCGCCCGCCCGGAGGGATAGCTGCGCACATGTCCCTGACCGGTGAGCAACCGGTCGCCGTCGGGGAACACGGCCACCGCACTCCCGTCGACTCCCGGAAGGCTCCGCTCCAGTGCGCGCCGACGCCGGTTCCAGATCCAGGTGTTGCCGATGCGCGGGAATTCCGTCAGGACGAGTGCCGCGCCATCCGGTGTGAAGGTCATGGCGCTGACCCCGGCCTTGGTGCCGACGGGCAGCTCCCGGCGCTCGATGAGGCGCGGGCGGTCGACGTCCCAGAAGCCCAGGCGGAACCGGTTTCCCTTCCGGCCCAGTTCGGCCATGACCGCGTAGGCGAGGGTCTTGCCGTCGGCGCTGAAGGCCAGCAACCCCGTACACGGAAGGAGCTGAGGAGGAGTGGGCGTGCCGCAGGGGAGCTCGGGCAGTTGGTGCGGAGGCGACTTCGCCGAGCCGGTCTCCCGCGTGCGGAAGGTCACCTTCGTGCCTTTGACCGTCACGGTCGCGAGCGTACGGCCGTCGGGAGAGAAGGCGGCTTTGGTGACGGAGGGGCCGTGGGGCCCCGGTACGTACAGGTCGCCGATCGCGAGGGTGCGCAGGGTCAGGCCCCATTCCCATCTGGGAGCGGTGAGAAAGCGCAGCACGCCCGCCTGGGCGTCGAACGAGAGGGCGGACACCCGCTCGCCGAGCAGGGGGCGAGTCAGCACGGGCCGGGCCGAGCGACGGACGTCCCAGACCATCAGGTGCGTGGCGTTCGCGGCGGCGAGCAGGGTTCCGTCGTGGCTGTACGGACCTCCTCGAGGCCGTCCACCTCGATGCGGCGAAGCAGTCGCCCTGAGGTGACCTCCCAGGTGCGGAGCCCTTCGGCGTCACGGAGCGAGAACAGGCGTCCGTCCGCGGTGAAGTCGATCCTCTCCTCGACGCACTGCCGGGCCGTGAGAACCGGGGCCCACGGGGTGTCCAGGCGCCGCCTGGCCGGTACGTCCCACAGCTCGACCCGGCGGCCACCGACGCACAGCGCGGCGATCCGGTCGTCTGGGCTCAGGGTGATGTCGGGCATCACCACTATGCGGTCGTCCTGGTCGTACCGCATCGGTACGGACGCGCTGTCGGTGAAGGGACTCGGGGCGGTTCCCCCGGGCAGCCGCAGCAAGAGCCTGCCGCTGGCCATGTCCCTGAGGGAGATGGTGAGCGGGCCGGGAAGCTCCAGGTTCGGAGGCCTGTCGTAGGTGACGACCGTGCGACCGCTCGGGCTCACCTCCGCGCCCGCCCGTGCCTCGTCGATCACCGTGCCGGGTCGCCCCGTCCTCAGGTCACGTATCACGAGCCGGCGTGATCCGGCCTTGTTCTCGAACACCGGATACCACCGCCCCACTCCCCGTGGCGTCACCGCGTCGAAGACGGACCGCCCCAGCCCCGGCATCCGCGCGGTCCGCCGGTGTTTCGTGACGTCCCACCACGTCACCTCCCGCGCCCCCACGCTGACCAGCGTCCGCCCGTCCGCGCTCAGGTGGCGCAGCGTCCCCGCGCCGTTCTCCGGGTCGGTGAACGTGTCCAGCTCGCGCTGGGCCGCCGCGCCCGCCACCGCGGAGCGGGTCTCCGGGAGGTCGGCGGCGCGCCAGGACGCCAGGGCCAGGCGCATCGCGGTGGCCGGGTCGGCGCGGCGCAGGCCGTCCGCGGTGGCGGCGGTGCGCCGGGCGGCCTCCTCGGTGCGGCGGCGGTCGCCCTCGCGGCTCTGCTGCCAGGCGACCGTCCCGGCGAGCAGCGCGAGGACCAGCAGGACCGCCAGCGTGCCCGCACGGGCGGTGCGGCGGCGCCGGCCCCGGGTGCGGGCGGCGAGGGGTACTTGCCCCGGTCTACAGGATTCGGACCTGCCAGGTCCCCCTTTTCAGGGCCCGCATGTTCACCGAGTCGATCGCACAGCGGGACCGGTCCAGCTCGTCGCGGGCGCCGAGCTCGTCGAGGACCAGGCGGTGGAGCTTGGCCCACACCCGGGCCTTGCTCCACTGTGAAAAGCGCTGGTGGGCTGTCGCCCCCGACGGCCCGAACGTGTGGGGTGGCCTCGCTGGGATCCGCCGCGTTCTCCGCCGATGAGATGCGGACGCAGGCCCTTCCATGCAGAGTGGGAAGGACCTGTTCGTACCGAGGTGGTCCCCCTGTGGTCCCGCCTGCTGGAGACCGGGACGAAGTGATGCGAGGATTGTCGTGACGTCGGAGTGATCGATGTTCCGCAGACGGCCGGCCGACAACAGCGAGGATCTTCTGGTCCGGCTCGGGTCGCTGACCGCCAGGGCTCGGGAGTTGGCCGAGACGCAGCGTTCGCGTGTCGAGCTCGCCGTGGCCCTGCAGCGCGGCATGCTGCCCTCGGACCTGCCCAGTTTTCCGGGTGCCCGGCTGGCCGTCCGCTATGAGCCCGCCAACCACGGGCTCAACGTGGGTGGTGACTGGTACGACGCTTTCTCCCTGCCAGGCGGGCGGATCGGCATGTCCATCGGTGACGTGCAGGGACACAACATCGAGGCCGCCGCCTTCATGGGACAGGTCCGCGTGGCACTGCGCGCGCTGGCCTCCGTCTCCGGAGACCCGGGAGAGCTGCTCGGTCGCACCAACGACCTGCTCGTCTCTCTGGGCGCCGATCTCTTCGCCACCTGCACCTTCCTGCGGCTCGACCCCGCTGCCGGCACCCTGGAGTGCGCCCGGGCCGGTCACATCCCCCACATCTGGGCCACCACCGACGGCCGCTCCGGTATCGACGACAGCGAGGGCGGGCCTCCGCTCGGTGTGCTGCGCGGCGTCGACTACCCGGCCACGCGCCGCCGGCTCACCTCCGGCGGTGTCTTCGTCCTCCTGACCGACGGGGTGGTGGAGGGGCCCTCGCTCCACCTCGACGAGGGTCTGGACCGGGTGACGAGGCTCGCCGGGATCACCGCCGTCGCCGGACTGGACGTCGACGCGCTCGCCACCGCCGTCATGAGGCTGGCGGCCACGGTGGGGCACGAGGACGACGCGGCCGTCCTGGTCGTCGGCCATGACGGCGGTCCGGCCCGGCCGGCGGCCGAGGAGTGAGGGGAGCGGCTCGCCTCGGGCCGGGTCGGTCCGAGGCCCCTCCCGGGCCCGTGCCGGACGGCGGCGTCCGACACGCAGGGGCCTTGCCCGGTCGTGGCGGCCCGGCCGGTGTCTGATGGCTGACGTGTTGGATACTCGGCAGTTCCGGTCCTCGACGGAGGCGGCTCTGATGTCGCTGGCCGTGGCGGTTTGCTACTACGCGGCCGGACGACTCGGCCTGATGGGACGCCTCGTCGTCGAAGGCGTGGTGGTCACCCCCATCTGGCCTCCCACGGGCGTCGCCGTCGCCGCCCTGCTGCTGCTCGGCGCGCGGGTCTGGCCTGGGATCGCCCTCGGCTCCTTCCTCGTCATCGCCTCCCTCACCACTCCGGGGCCCGCCACAGTGGTCACCGTGGTCGGCAACACCGTCGCGCCACTCTGCGCCTTCCTGCTGCTGAGACGGGCCGGCTTCCGGCGCGACATGGCACGGCTGCGGGACGGACTCTCCCTGGTCTTCCTCGGCGGGTTCGGCGCGATGATGATCAGCGCGACCGCGGGGGTCGGACTGCAGGTGGCGAAGGGCTCCCTGGACACGAGCGAGTTCTGGCCCGCCTGGCTGGCCTGGTGGGTGGGAGACACGATGGGGGTGCTGCTCGTCGCCCCGCTCGTGCTCGTCCTCGCGGGGCCGGCCGGGCGGTTCCGGGTACGGCGCTGGAAGGAGGCGGCCTTTCTCGGGCTGACGACCCTGGTCCTCATGCCCATGGTCGTACTCAGCCCGATGAGCATGCTCTTCCTCGTCTTCCCCCTGCTGATCTGGGCGGCGCTCCGCTTCCAGCTCGCCGGAGGCATGCTGTGCGCGCTCTTCGCCTCCGTGCTGGCCACCTTCGAGGCGACCTCCGGACGGGGCGCGTTCCTCCACCTCACGGACGTCGAGATCATGGCCAAGCTCCAGGCGTTCAACGGTTCCGCCGCCCTGACCGCCCTGCTTCTCGCCTCCGTCATCACCGAGCAGCGTGCGACCCGCCGGTCGGTGCGCCGCGCCTGCCAGGAACTGGCGGAGGTCCTGGAGCACCTCGCGGCGGGCGAGCCCTCGCCGGGTCCACCCGGCGCCGCCGAGAGCCGGGCGGCCCCACCCGGCGGGCACCGGAATCCGTGATCCCCGCGCCGGAGCCGGCGCGGGGATCAGGAGCCGTACAACGACTGCGTACTCGACGTCGAGGACGTCGACGTGCCCCTTGGAGAGAGTGGTCCCGGGCATGCGTGACGGGAGGCACGTGCTCACGCCTGTGCCGGCCGCCCCCGCGGGGAAGGCGGCCGACCTGGCGTGCTCGGATTCGGTCAGCGACTCGCGTACGGCAGGAGGGCCATCTCGCGGGCGTTCTTGATGGCAGCGGCAAGGGACCTCTGCTGCTGGGCCGTCACGCGGGTGACGCGCCTGCCGCGGATCTTGCCTCGGTCGGAGAGGAACCTGCGCAGCAGGTCGGTGTCCTTGTAGTCGATGTACGTGATCCCGGCCGCGTCGAGCGGATTGGGGCGGGACTTGGCGGGCTTGCGGGGCTCGGGGCGTCGAGCCATGGCGGCTTCTCCTTGGGTCATCAGGTCGTTCGATTCGTACGGTGAGGGGTCAGGCCGCGTCGAGGAGGGAGGCGAACGCGGCAGGCAGTCGTTTCCAGGCTTCGGGCCCCGACGCGTACTCCGCGTCGGTGAGGAGGCAGGAGTCGAGGAGCTGTTCCAGCCCGTCCCGGTCCAGGCCGGGCGAGGTGAAGACGAGGTGCTGGCAGCAGTCGCCGTGCTCGGGATGCCAGTCGAGCGCCGCCGCCGCCCGGCGCACGGGAGGAACCGACTCCCAGGCCGCGTCCGGGAGCGACGCCAGCCAGGGCCCGGCGCTCTCCACACACAACGCGCCGCCGGCCGCGTCCCAGGCGAGCAGCGTGTCGGGGCGGTCGGCGAGCCAGAAGCGGCCGCGGCTCCGGGCCGCCGCGCAGCACAGGTCCTCAAGTGCCTCGTACAGGCGCTCGGGGTGGAAAGGCCGTCGGCGATGCCACACGAACGTGGCGACTCCCGCCTGGTCCGCCTCCTGGGGCAGCAAGGCGCACGCCGGATGCTGGGCGGCCGCGGCGGCCTCGACGTCGAAGCCCGCGAGCGCGGCCCTGGCGAGTTCGGCGGAGGCGGCCGGAACGCGTAGGGCGGTGGGATGCAGTTGGGCGAGGAGGGCGTGGTCCTCTTCGTCCGCCTCGTCGCTGTCGACCACGGCGAGGACGGGGGCGTACTCCAACTGGCGGGCCCAGGTGTCGCCGACGGTCCGCTGGTCGGTGGCGGCGGCGGCCAGTCCGGCCTCGGCGAGATCGTCCCCGTTCCCGAGATACGGCAGGACGAGTGCGGGGTCCACGGCGGTGATCACGCTCGTGACGACCAGGCGGTCCCCGCCATGCCCGGCGATGACCTCCGCCATGGCCTTCGGTTCGACCGAGTCCCACAGTTCGACGACGGCCAGCCGGGTCAGCCCGCCGTCCGCCATGCGCTCCAGCTCGGGGACCAGATCCTCGCGCAGCGCACAGCACGCGCAGTCGTTCACCAACGGTGTTTCGCCGCTGGAGACGGGGCCGGAAGCGTCGCGGACGAGGCGGAGCACGGTGCCGTCGGGTGCCGAGGCCAGGTCGTGGTGCAGCGCCACGCTCCCCGGAACGGCCCGCAGGAGACGGTCGACGACCTCCTTGCGGGCGTCGGAGTGGAGCCCGGCGACGATCACGACGGGGAACTGCCGGTCGCACGCCATCAGCGGGCTCCGTAGCGGCGCTCGAAGCGCTCCACGCGGCCGGCGGTGTCGAGGACGCGGGCCGTACCCGTGTAGTAGGGGTGGCTGGCGGAGGAAATCTCCACGTCGACGACGGGGTAGGTGTTGCCGTCCTCCCAGTCGATGGTCTTGTCGCTGGTCATCGTGGAACGGGTGAGGAACGAGGTGCCGGAGGCGGAGTCACGGAAGACGACGGGCCCGTAGGCGGGATGGATGCCGGGCTTCACGGCAGGAACCTTTCGACGGTGTGGCGAGGACGGGATACGGGTGGGGTCAGCGCTCTTCGCGGAAGTCGACGTGGCGGCGGGCGACGGGGTCGTACTTGCGCAGCACCAGCCGGTCCGGGTCGTTCCGGCGGTTCTTGCGGGTGACATAGGTGAACCCGGTGCCCGCCGCGGAGCGGAGCTTGACGACCGGGCGGATCTCGTTGCGTGCCATGACAGGTACTATATGGCAACGATTTTCATTATCGACAAGCTCGGCCCTCGAGAAAGGCGGCACCACCCGTGTCAGCCCACTGCCAACTGACCGGCGCCAAGCCGGGATTCGGCCATGCCATCTCCCACTCGCACCGGCGTACGTCACGACGCTTCGACCCCAACATCCAGCGCAAGCGCTACTGGCTGCCCGGTGAGGGACGCCACGTCCGCCTCACCCTGAGCGCCAAGGCCATCAAGACCGTCGACACGATCGGCATCGAGGCCGCGGTGACGCGGATCCGTGCCCGGGGAGGGAAGGTCTGATGGCGAAGAAGAGCAAGATCGCGCAGAACGAGAAGCGCAAGGAGGTCGTTCGGCGCTACGCCGCCCGCCGGGCCGAGCTCAAGGAGATCGTCCGGCGCCCGTCCAGCACCCCGGCTGATCGAGCGGCCGCCCAGGAGGAGCTCCGTCGGCAACCGCGCGACGCCAGCGCCACCCGCGTACGCAACCGGGACAGCGTGGACGGCCGTCCCCGTGGCTTCCTCCGCAAGTTCGGGCTCTCCCGGGTCCGGGCACGACAGCAGGCCCACGCGGGATTCCTTCCCGGAGTGACCAAGTCGTCCTGGTAGGCCCCCCTCGGCCCGACCACAGGCCCCGCGGTCGGGCCGACGGCACAAGGAGAGGCGCCTGACCCGGCCTTCCGCCGGTCAGGCGCCTCTCCCTCGGGGCGGGTCGTGTCTACCGTTCGTTCAGTGTGATCTTCCAGAGCTGGCCCAGGTCGTTCGACGGGTCCCGGAGGGACAGGGCGTCGCCGTTCTCGGTGGCGGTCACGTTCGTTCCGTCCAGGGCGCTGACGATGCGGTACCAGCCTCCTCCGACCGGTTCGAGGCGCCACTGCTCGCCCTTGTTGTCGGCGACGGCGTCCATCAGGGTGACGGTCTTGTCCTGCGCGTCGTAGGACACGTGCCGGGAGTCGAGTGCGAGCGGGGACAGGCGCCAGATGTTCCCGGCGTCGGCGTGCAGGTCCCAGATCTGGTTGCTCTTGCACCGGCAGGGCGTCCAGCCGAGGATCTTGGTCCCCGCCGAGGTGTCGCCGGCGGTGAGGTCCATGGCCAGTCCCGTCGCGGACTGGAGGGACACGCGGTCCTTGTCCTTGGGCTCGATGCCGCCCTGCCACTCCTCGGGGGCGGTGGCGCAGTCGGTCGTGACCAGGGTGTTGTTCTCGCCCGGCTTCAGGCACTGCCCGTTGTGGACGGAGCGCAGGGTGTCACCGTAGTGGTACCACTGCTGGTTGTTTCCGCCGTTGCACTCCCACTGCAGGACTTCGAGGTTCGTCCGGTCGTAGTCCAGGCACTGCCCGGAGCTCTGGTTGACGAGAGAGATCGCTCCGTCGGGGGCGGCGGCCGAGGCGGAGGCGGTGCCCGCCCGGGCGCTGCGGGCGGCGGCGGGGGCGGTCGCCGAAGCGCGGGCCTGCCACTGCTGTTCCTTGCCGTCCCCGCACGGCGCGAGCTGGACCTGATCCGCCTGGCCGCCGCTGACGCAGGTCTGCGCGGCGGACGACACGAGCTGTCCGGTCGAGGAGGCGGACCAGCCGTCCGCGTGGGGCTGGGCCCCCACGGTGCCGGGCTCTTCGAACCACCACTGCTGGTTCATGTCGTAGGTGCAGTGCTCGATGCTCAGCCAGTTCTGGTGGTCGTCCTTGCCGATCAGGCGTGGGTTCTGGGTCAGACAGCCGGTGATGTCGTACCCGCCGCTGCCGTTGCTCTCGTAGGCGAAGAGCTGCGAGGAGCCGTCGTACAGGGTGTGGCCCACGGCCCAGGAGACGGGCTGTCCGCTCTTCCCCGCGACGATCTTCGCCCAGTCGTGGCCGTCGTCCGTGTGCAGGAAGTTGTCACCGTATTTGATCGTGGCGACCGAGCGGACCGGCTGGACGGAGGAGCTGGGGTGGATCAGGTCTCCGTCCAGCTTCCTGGAGTCGTCCACGTGCCACTGCTGGCGGGCGGAGCCGTCCGCGCTCGCCGCCTTGCCCCAGGCTCCGTCGCCGCCCCAGTCGGCGTCGATGAGGTCGCCGGTGGACGCGTTGCGCAGCTGCATGGTCGCGCTCACCGGGCCCGTCGGGTCGCCCGACCACAGGGAGTCCTTCCGCTTCTCGGTGACCACCATCTGATCGGGGGTGGCGCCGGCCGATCCGGCGCAGGTGAAGTAGCCCTGCGACTGCCAGCTGGTGGCCGTGATGGTCTTCGCCACGCAGGTGCCCAGTGCCTGCTGGCCGAAGGCGTTGGGGTGGATGGCCTCCTGCTTGTCGCCCTGGGTGTAGGGGAGCCAGTTGGCGAGGCCGGGAATCCAGCGCACCCATTCGGAGCTCTTGGCCTGCGGCGGGTTGCCCGGGGAGTCGAGCTCGGATGCCTGGGAGGACGCCTTGGCGCACAGCTCGTGGCCCGCGAAGGCGTTCTGGGTGTTGAGGAAGATGGCCTTCTGATCGTGCGCCGCTTCGGCGAGGGCCTGGTTCAGCTGCGGGACGACCTCGTAGTGCATCCAGTCGACGTCCGGGTCCAGCAGGGCGCATCCGCCGGTCATCATGCGTGCCCAGCTGAGTGCATTGGACGGGTACCGGTTGTTCTCCACCGAGGCCAGCGGATTCGGGTACGCCTGAAGGATGATCTTCGGGTTCTCCTGGCCCGCCTCGTTGAGCGTGGTCCTGATCTTCGCGATCGTCGTGGCGACCTTCTCCTGGATGGTCCTCGTCTTGGTGTAGATGTCGGACCGGCCGTTCGTGCTGCACGGCTTGTTGCCGACGTAGCCCACGACGCAGTTGAAGCCGATGTCGGAGAAGCCGATGTCGTTGCCGCCGATCGAGAGGACCACGTACGTCACGTTGTTCTCGGCGGCGATCTTGGCGAGCTGCTTCACCTGGGGCTCTTCGCCCTTGAAGGTGTTGTCCGTGACGTCCGTCGTGGTCGCCCCCGAGCAGGCGATGTTGAACCGGCGCTCGGGCGGGATGCCGAGCACGTCTCCGATGCTCTTGATCGGTGCCAGATCGGAGCGGTGGCACATCTCCGTGCCGGACGCGGTCGCGCCGTAGACCCGCTTCGGGTCGTGCTCGCAGACCTCGTCCTTGCCGGTGCCGGTGCAGTCGAACGCCGCCCGGTCGGTGCCGAAGGCGGAGCCCTGGCGGCTGCGGTAGGACAGCTCGCCGGCTCCGTTGCCCTGCCAGCGCCCTCCCTCACCGGAGATGTAGCTGTCGCCCATGGAGACCACCGCGTCGTTGCCGACGCACACGTCCCCGCTCTGCGCCGCTCGGGCGGCCAGGGCGGCCGGGCTGTAGAGGGTCCGGCTGTCCCAGTCGGGCATGCACGCGCGCAGGCCCACGGGCGCGAACCTCACCGGCCGGTGGTCGGAGCCGCCCCGGCTGCTGATGGTGACGGCGAGGTCGGTCAGCGGCTCGCTGGCGGTCATGAAGTCGAGGGGGTACCCGGACTGGTGGGTCGGCACGGGGACGCCGTCCGGCTTCCCGTTCTTGGTCGCGTAGTACGTGGTGGCCCTGATCTGCTCGCGGAAGGACTTGGCCTCGGAGTTGAAGTCGCCGAGGACCCGCCACGGTTCGTCGCCCACGGCGTCGGCGACCGCCTGCGTCAGTGCCTTCGCGTGCGGGTTGGGCTTCGTCTCGGTACGGATGGACGCCGCGTGGATGTTGAAGTACCAGGTGCCCTTGACGCGTACGCCGACGGCCGGACGGGAGCGTATCCACTTCCTGTCGTCCGTGCGCGGGGTGACGATCTTGATGTCCTGGAGGGCGTCGAAGTCCGCGGCGACGGAGTTGTTCACCCACACGGCCATGGACTTCTGGGCGTTCTTCTGGGTGTCCGGGTCCTCGTCGTCCCCGCTCCCTCCGGAACCCCACAGGTTCTTGTCGAGGATGTCCACGTAGAACATCTGGCCGACGATGCCGCTCCGGTCGCCCGCACCGTAACTCTTGGTGAGGACCCTGTACTTCAGGCTCGGGAGACCGCTGGGTGTCGTGGAGGTGTCGCCCGTATTGCTCAGGCGCGTCAACTCGTCATGCGTGACGAAGTCCACCGGCGGGGTGTTGACTTCCTGCAGGGCCAGAATGTCGGCGTCCTTGAGGAAGTACGACCTGGCGTCCGCCCACTTGTTTCCGCCCTGGGCGTTCCATGTCACCGCGCGGAGATCGGTCCTGGGCGCCGCCTGCGCCTGCCCCGCGGTCAGCAGGGGGAGGAAGGAAACCAGGAGTGCGCAGGTCAGGACAAGTGCGATATCGCGTAAGACGGTCCGACGTCCGCCGTCGCGTGGCGGGGACGGTGAACTCCGCTAAAGGGCACACACGGGGCCGCGCGCTGTCAGAGGCGGACGGCGATCAGGGCGATGTCGTCGCGGGCGCCGCCGGCGACCCCGAGGCGCCCCAGGACGGCGTCCGCGAGGCGATCGGGACTCATGCCCGCATGGCGGGAGAGGGCGTCGGTGAGCTGCCGCAGCCCGACGTCGATGTCCTGGTCGCGGCGTTCGATCAGGCCGTCCGAATACAGCACCAGGCAGTCACCCGGGGCACAGGGCACGCTGGCCTGCGGGCGCGGGACATGGTCGGGGCGCGCCCCGAGGGGAGGGTCGGTGGCCCGGTCCAGCAACTCGTGGCTGCCGTCGGGGTGCAGCAGGACGGGTGGCGGGTGCCCGGCGCTGCTGTAGGTGATCCGCTCGTGGCGGGCGTCGACGACGGCCTGGACGGCGGTGGTGGCCAGCGCGCCTTCGACGGCCCTGGAGTACAGGCCGAGCAGCTCCAGCGACCTGGCCGGTTCGTGCAGGGCCCTGACGGCGGCGCTCAGCGCGCTGCGGAGCATGCCCATGACGGCGGCGGCTTCGAGCCCGTGGCCCACGACGTCCCCGACGGCGACGGCGAAGGAACCGTCGGGCAGGTCGACGACGTCGTACCAGTCACCGCACACGTTCAGCGACCCGACGGCCGGCACGTAGCGCACCGCGATGTTCCCGTGCCGGTCCAGGTCGGGCGAGTGCAGCATGGCTTCCTGGAGGGTGACGGCGACCCGGCGTTCCCGGGCGTGCGCCTGCCGCAGCTCCTCGTTCAGCCGCTGCAGCTCCCGCGCCCGCGCGTAGAGCTCGGCCTCCATCACGTCCCGCCGCCCCCGAGGCCCTCCTGCAGGGCCGGAGGGGCGCGAGCGGACGAACTCGGTCACGTCCTCCACCCGGTGGATGATCCACGCCACCTGCCCGTCAGGCCCGAGGACGGGGGTGTTGATCGGCGACCACCAGCGCTCCTCGAACATCCCCTCCCGGGCCGGGACGGGGATGTCGTACTTCTGCACCGCCATCGTGTCCGGCCGCCCCGAACGCAGGGCACGTCGGAGCGAGTCGTGCAGGTTCCGCACCCCGTCCGCGTGCGCGTCCGCCGGATTGTCCGGGAACGCGTCGAACACGTACCGGCCGATCAGGTCCGGTCGGCTCCGGCCGGTGGCCTGCAGGTACGCCTCGTTGACATCGACGATCACCAGGCCGGGATCCAGCACCAGATACGGACTGGGCGTGGCCATGAACAACGCCTTGTAGTCAATGCTCGGTTCCACGGGCTTCGCGTCCGTCCTTCCGCGCTCCGGGATCGGTGCCGATGCGACGGGGACGCCCGAGTCCGCGGCCCTGCCGCCGCCTCACCGGCTCCATTGTCCCAGGCCGGACCCGCCGGCACTCGACGAGACGGGCGGCGTCGCGGCGGCGCGACGGTGGGGACGGCCCTGGGCCCACCTCCAGCGGGCTACACGCGCATGTGCGGCAGGCGGGGGGCGTCCCCGCTCGCCCGTCGGCCGGCGTACCCATCGGCCGGCATACCCGTCGGTCGGCGTATACGTCGTCCGGCGTACCCGTCAGTCGGGCTAGTCCCGCGTGCGGGTCGCGGTGGGCGGCGCTTGTCTGGAGGAGTCTCGTGCCACCCCACGAGACGCACGCGACCGGGAGGCGCCAGGACATGCAGCCCCAGTTCAGGACGCGGAACATCGCGTCGGCCGGCGGATTCCTCTCCGTCGCCGAATGCGCCGACGTCATCCACGCGATGGCGCGGGCGCCGAAGGAGCCGGCCCAGGTCGTGCGCGCGGGCGAATCGATCCTGGACGAGTCGCTGCGCCTCTGCTTCGACCACCACTTCCCGGAGGACTTCAAGCGCCGCATCGGCGAGCGCATGGCGTCCTACTTCGCCGAACACCGCGCGGAGTTCGACTCGGACGCGGACTACCTGTACGGCCCGTACTTCATGTCGTACGAGAAGGGCAGCTACTTCCGCGCGCACCGGGACGTCGCCAACCACAAGGACGATCCGCCCCGGCTGGCCGCCCACCGGTGGTCGCTGCTGCTCTACCTCAACGGGCGCGACGGCGGCGAGGCCCTGCCGGCGTTCGACGGCGGCGCGCTCACCGTCTACGAGACCGACCCGGACCTGCGCGACCGCCGGGTGGTCGTGGTGCCCGAGCCCGGCATGCTGCTGCTGTTCCGCTCCTCCCTCATGCACGAGGTGGCGCACGTACGCGACGGCACGCGGTACGCGGTCGCGGGGTGGATGTCCCGTGCAGACTCCCCCGCCCTCGGAGGCCCGCGATGACCCACCACTCCCCCGCGAACGAGTCGGTCCGACTGACGGTGACGGCGGACCCCGACGTCGAGACGCGGACCGCGCTCGCCGCGTTCTGCCGTCGCAACCGGTATCCGTACCTCTATTCCGAGGTCCTCGACCCGCTGTTGTCCCGGGGCGGCCTGGTGCTGGCGCTGGCCACGACGGAGCGGCCGTGGCCGCCGAAAGGGATCGGTTCGCAGACGGTCGAGGCCGTGGGCATCGCGATGATCGGCAGCGAGGACCGGGCCCATCTCACCCCCGTCCTGACGGACCGGCGCAACGTCACCAACGTCGGCCTCGTCGCTGCCGTGACGAAGCAGCTGCTGGAGCACCTGCGCGAGCGGAACGTGCCGTCGGCCGGATATCTGGTCCGCCAGGGCGACCGGGCCCTCGAGCGTGTCCTCGAACAGGCCGGTTTCACCGAGGCCGATTTCCAGTCGTCCACCGATTTCGCCGACTACCTGGAGTTCTCCGCGGCGCCGCAGGAGGTGCTCGACACGCTCGGCCTGAGCCGGCTGCGGCTCGGCGACCTCCTGGCACTCGCCCTGGACGGCGGCGAGCTCGACCGGCTGAGCTCCTACCACTTCGCGCTGAGCGCCGGGCTCTCGGCCTATCTGCAGGACTCGATCCGGTACGCGGCGATACTGCCGGGGCTGATCGACCTGATCGCCACGTCCCCTCCCGGGGGAGTTCCGCCCGGCACGCCCGGCCCTCCGGTGGAATGACCCGTACGGCGTCCGGGGCGCCGGGGCCTCCGGGGCGGCCGGTGACCGTCTCGCTGGTGATCGCGAGTCTGGACGAGGGCGCGGAGCTGCACGAGACCCTGAGGTCCGTGTTCGCCGGGTCGGACGTCGCCGACGAGACCATCGTCGTCGACGACGGCGGCACCGACGGCAGCTGCGCCGCCTTGGAGCAGGCGCGGTGGCGGGCGCGAGGGGTCGTCGTCCACCGCATCCCGCGCAGCGGCGTGGCGGCGGCCCGCAACGCGGGCGCCCGGCTCGCCCAGGGCACCCACCTGCTGTTCCTCGACGCGCACTGCCGGCTGGACCGGGACTGCCTCGGCCGGCTGCGGGCCGCGCTGGCCGCCGGGCCCGATGCCGTCCTCGCCCCCGCCCTGCGCGACGTCGGCGGTACGGCGCTGGGCTGCGGCGCCCGCCTGATCGACGCCGGCCTGCGGGTACGTTGGCTGCCGCCCGGGCCGGACGGCGCCCCGTACCCGGTGCCCATCGCGCCGGGCGGCTGCCTGGCGGTGCGGCGGGCGGTGTTCGAGCGGCTGGGCGGATTCGGGGCCTTCCGCGAACTCGGGCTTGAGGACGTCGACTTCAGCCTGCGGGCATGGCGTGCCGGGATCGATGTGCTGGCCGTCCCGTCGGCACGACTGGAGCACCGATTCCGCCCGTACCCGCCCTACCGTCTGAGCTCCGCGAGCCGCGCGTACAACGTGGCACGGGTGGCCCTCGTCCATTTCGACGGCGCACGCCGCGAGGAGTGCCTGCGCAAGGTGATCGGTACGCCCAGGGCCGCCGAGGTGCTGGTCGAGGCGTTCACCGGCGACTGGGAGGCGCAACGCGGCGCCGTCGCGGCAGCGAGCGTGCGCTCCGCCGAGGCGTTCTTCGCGACCTTCGGCGACTGGAGGTGAGCCCCGCCCCGGCGTGCGGCCCCCTACGCGCGCAGAGACACGTCGAGGAGTTCGCCCGGTTCCCGCGGGACGTCGGTGAGGGCGCGCCCTGAGCCGGTGTTCTCCCGGGCCGCCGTCCGGGCGGAGCCCCCGCCGAGGGCCCGTTCGTCGGCCTGGTGCTCGGCGTGGCCTCGGGAAGCGGTCTAGTGGGTCCGGTCGCCGCCCTCCGTCACGGACGGGGCGGCCGGGCCCGGGGTCGTCGCCGGGGTCGGCGTGATCGTGGGGCGTTCGACGATGCCCGGTGGGCGGGCGGGGGGTGCCGGGGCGGGGTCCAGGAGGCCGCCGGGGAAGGCCCCCAGCAGGTACGCGGCCGCCACCGCAGCCGCCGCTCCGAGGCCCGCGAAGGCGAGCGCCCGCACCCGGCGGGTTCCCGTGGCGCGCCCTTGCGGCGGCTCGGCGCGGCGCAGTTCGTGGTACGTGACGAGGGCCGCGCGGGCGGTCAGCGCGGCGCGCAGGCGCTCCTCGACCGGGGAGTCGTGGCCCGCGGCGGGCGGTGTCTGCGGTCTCATCGGCCCGCCTCCAGCTTCTTCTCCAGCGCGTCGAGCGCCCGGCTCGCAGTGGACTTGACCGTGCCGCACGAGAGGCCCAGCGTGCGCGCGATCTGTGCTTCGGTCAGCTCCGACCAGTACCGCAGGACGAGCACCTCACGCTGGCGCCGGGTCAGCTGCGCGAGGGCGTCGAGCACGTGGCGGTGCTCCTCCGCGAGCAGCAGCTCCTCGTCGACCGGCGCTCCGGGGCCCTGGTGCGGCGGGGTGTACGCGCGGGCGGTGCGGCGCCTGCGCAGGACGGAGCGGGCGGCGTTGACCACGGCGGTGTGCAGGTACGCCCCGGGGTCCTTGAGCCCGTCGAGCGAGGTGCCGTGGGTGCGGCACAGGGCGGTGAACGCGTCCTGGACGACGTCCTCGGCGGTGTGCAGGTCGTCCACCAGGAACAGCGCGAGCCGCACCATGTCGAGCCGCCGTGCCTGGTACAGCTCGGTGAGGTCGGGCGGCGGTTCGTAGCGGTGCGGAGGCGCGTGGCGGTACGTGGGTTCGTCCTCGTGGGACGGTCCGACCGCCCGGAGACGCCGCCCGGGGGCCCTCTCCCGTACCGGTGCCCCGTCGGCCGTCCGCGACAGCCGGGCGAGCAGCCGTGCCCACCAGGGCGACGGCGCGGGGGTGCGGCCGGGGCCATGGACGGGGCTGGATATGGCGTACGACAACTGCGTGTCCTCGGTCGGTGCGTCGGGCGGGAGGGGTGGCGGGACAGGGCCGGGACCGGACCTGTCCCGCCACCCCGGTGGCAGGGCCGCTCGTGTTACTTACGGACGCCGGTGCCGGGCGAGATCACCCGGGGCGCGTTCTCGGCCGTGGGGGCCGCCGGCGCGGGGGTGGAGGCGGTGGAGGCGGTCATCTCGGACCCCTTGGCCGGGGAGACGACCTTCGGCGCGTCGGCCGGCGCCGGCGCCGGCGCGGCGGTACCGGGCTTCGACACGGCCGGGGCGGCCTCCGGCGCGGTGGCCGGGACCGGGGCCGGGGCGGGCTTCGCGCCGGAGTCGGCGAAGGCCTGGGCGGCGAAACCGCCGCCGAGGAGCAGTGCGACACCGGCAGCGACGCCCAGGACGCGGGGGCGGCGGAGGTTCCGCTTGGAGTGGACGGACATGGGATCTCCCGAGGAGGTGACGAACAGGGTCTGGTGGATCCGGCCGATCGGGTGATCAGGTGACCGGCCGGATCCGGTGGATCGGTCGAAGGGCGCCTTCAACCCACCAGACGTGCGTCACCCCCGGAGGTTGCGATCCGTTCCGGAAATCTTTTCGGGGCGGATCGAGGTGACCGGAGACGCGTGTCTCCCACGCCTCTCGGGAGCGGTCGGGTCAGCGGGTGGCGAGGCGTTCCAGCAGGGCCGTGCTGTGGGCCAGCAGGGTCCGTTCCTCGTCCGTCAGTTCGGTCTCGATGGCCTGCGCGAGCCAGCCGGCCCTGCGGCCGCGCTCCGCTTCGAGCGCGGTGCGGCCCGCGTCGGTCAGCTCGACGAGCGACTTGCGGCCGTCCGTGGGGTGCGGCCGACGCGCGATCAGGTCCTGCTCCATGAGCAGCCCGACCGCTCGCGCCATCGACTGCGGGCGGACGCGCTGATCCGCGGCGAGGTCGCTGGTGGTCATGGCGCCGTTGCGGTCCAGGGAGCCGAGGACGGCCGCCTGGCCCAGCGGGATGTGGTCCTCGTGCTTGACGCGCCGGGTGAGTTTGCCCATGGCGGTGCGCAGGTCGACGGCGATGGCGGCGGCTTCCGTGGAGGGCATAGAGCACCTTACCCCGCGCCCCGCCCCGCGCCCCGGCACGGCCGGGCGCCCGACGTGCGCAGCCATACTGCACAGCAATACTGCACAGCTAAAGTGTGCAGTCTTGCTGTAGTGTTTTGAAGGTCGGGCTCAGCGCCAACGCTGTCGCAGCCAGGGCCCGGCACCTGACAACGGGAAGGAACTCCCATGTCCGCACAGGTAGTCGCACCCCTCGACACCGACGCCGGCACCACCATCGAGACCGTCACCGCGCGCCGGATCATCGACAGCCGTGGCAACCCCACGGTCGAGGTCGACGTCGTCCTGACGGACGGCTCCCTGGGGCGCGCGGCCGTCCCCTCCGGCGCCTCCACAGGCGCCCGGGAGGCCCTGGAACTGCGCGACGGGGACGCCGCGCGCTGGCACGGCAAGGGCGTGGACCGCGCGGTCGCCCACGTCAACGGGGAGATCGCGGCGGCCGTGCGCGGCCGGGACGCCGCCGACCAGGCCGGGCTCGACGCGGGGCTGGTCGCCCTCGACGGCACCGCCACGAAGTCCCGGCTCGGCGCCAACGCGATCCTCGGCGTCTCCCTCGCCACCGCCAAGGCCGCCGCGGCCGCCCACCGTCAGCCCCTCTACCGCTACCTCGGCGGCGCGGACGCCCGTCTCCTGCCCCTGCCGATGATGAACATCGTCAACGGCGGTGCCCACGCCGACAATCCGCTGGACTTCCAGGAGTTCATGATCGCGCCGGTCGGCGCGGACACCTTCGCCGAAGCCGTCCGCATGGGCAGCGAGGTCTTCCACACCCTGCGCCGCGACCTGCTGGCCGCCGGGCACTCCACGGGCGTCGGCGACGAGGGCGGCTTCGCGCCCGCGCTGCGCACCGCCGAGGAGGCGCTCGACTTCGTGACCGCCGCCATCGAGCGGACCGGCTACCGCCCCGGCACGGACATCGGGCTCATCATGGACCCGGCCTCGTCGGAGTTCTTCCGCGACGGGGTGTACGACTACGTCGGCGAGGGGGTGCGCCGCACCCCTTCCGAGAACGCCGACTACCTCGCCAAGCTCATCGACGCCTATCCGATCGTCTCCATCGAGGACCCGATGGCGGAGAACGACCTGGACGGCTGGCGCGAGCTCACCGCCCGCGTCGGCGACCGCTGCCAGCTCACCGGCGACGACGTCTTCTGCACCGACGAGACGCTGCTGCGCGAGGGCATCCGCACCGGCGTGGGCAACTCGATCCTCATCAAGGTCAACCAGATCGGCACCCTGACCGAGGCACTGGCCGCGGTCGGCACCGCCCACCGGGCGGGCTGGACGGCCGTCATGTCACACCGCTCGGGCGAGACCGAGGACACCACCATCGCCGACCTGGCCGTGGCGACCGGCTGCGGTCAGATCAAGACCGGCTCGCTCTCCCGCTCCGACCGCACCGCGAAGTACAACCAGCTCATCCGTATCGAGGAGGAACTGGGCGCCTCCGCCCGCTACGCCGGCCGCTCCGCCCTCCGCCGGGCGTAGACGGCTCCGGAGCCGCCCGGAGCCGACGCCGCCGTCGCCGTGGCCGTGGCCGTGGCCGTGGCAGGCGGAGGCGGATTTCCTTCCGCCCTCCGCAGACCGACGGTCATCGTCAGTCCTCCCCCGGGTGTGTCCTCCGCCGTCACCGTCCCGCCCATCGACTCCACGAAGCCGCGGGCCACGGCGAGACCGAGGCCGACGCCCTCGCCCCGGGGGGCGTCGCCGTAGCGCTGGAAGGCTCCGAATATGCGGTCCTTGGCCTCGTCCGGGACGCCGGGGCCGCGGTCGACGACGCGGAGTTCGACGCGGTCCGCGAGGGCGCTCGCCGCGACGAGGACGGCGTGGCCCGGCGGGCTGTACTTGACGGCGTTCTCGACGATGTTGGCGACGGCGCGTTCCAGGAGGCCCCGGTCGACGGCGACCATCGGGAGCGTCTCGGGGATGTCCAGGTCGACGCTGTCCTCGGGGACGCCGAGCAGCGCCATGGGCACGACCTCGTCGAGGTCGGTCTCCCTGATGACGGCGGTGACCGTGCCGGTCTCCAGCCGGGACATGTCGAGGAGGTTGCCGACGAGGTGGTCGAGGCGGTCGGCTCCGGACTCGATGCCTTCGAGGAGTTCGGCGCGGTCCCGCTCGGACCACTCGACGTCGTCGGAACGGAGCGAGGTGACCGACGCCTTGATGCCGGCGAGCGGCGTCCGCAGGTCGTGGCTGACCGCCGCGAGCAGGGACGTACGGATCTTGTTGCCCTCGGAGAGCCTGCGGGCCTCCTCCGCCGCGCCGACGAGCCGCTGCCGGTCGAGGACGACGGCGGCCTGGGCGGCGAAGGCGCCGAGCACGCGCCGGTCCTCGGCGGGCAGCACCCGGCCGGTGAGGGCGAGGGCGAGGTGGTCGCCGACGGGCATGTCGACGTCCGCGTCGTCCGGGCGCTCGCACGGACGGTGGCCGACGGCGGCGACGCGGGCCCACGGCGCGGTCTCGTCGGGACGCTCCAGGAGGACGACGGACTCCATGGAGAAGGTCTCACGGACCTGTTCGAGGAGGGCTTCGAGCGTCGTCTCCCCGCGCAGCACGCTGCCGGCGAGGAAGGACAGGGTCTCGGCCTCCGCGCGGAGCCGGGCGGCCTGATGGGTGCGGCGCGCCGCGAGGTCCACGACGGAGGCCACGGAGATCGCCACCCCGACGAAGATCGCCAGGGCGACGATGTTGCGGGGGTCGGCGATGGTGAGTTCGTGGATGGGCGGGGTGAAGAACCAGTTGAGGAGGAGGGAGCCGGCGGCCGCGGAGGCGAGCGCGGGCTTGAGGCCGCCGAGCAGGGCCGCCGCGACGGTGAGGGTGAGGTAGAGCAGGACGTCGTTGGCGAGTCCCACCGCGGGCATGGCGGTGCTGAGGAGCAGCGTGAGCAGGGCCGGCCCGGCGAGCCCGACGAGCCAGCCCCAGACGGTGCGGGTCCGGCCGAGGCGGGCGCCGCGGGCGGCGGACAGGCCGCCCCTCCGGCCCGCCTCGTCGTGGGTGACGATGTGGACGTCGAGGTCGGGGCCGGACTCGCGGGCGACGGTGGCGCTGACGCCGGGGCCGAAGAGGTACTGCCAGGAGCGGCGGCGGCTGACGCCGAGGACGATCTGGGTGGCGTTCACCCCGCGCGCGAAGGCGAGGAGAGCCGTGGGTATGTCGTCGCCGACGACGTGGTGGAAGGTGCCGCCCAGGTCCTCCACGAGGGTGCGCTGAAGGGCCAGTTCCTTCGGGGAGGCCGCGGTGAGGCCGTCGCTGCGGGAGATGTAGACGGCCAGCACCTCGCCGCCCGCGCCCTTCTCGGCGAGCCGCGCGGCACGCCGTATCAGGGTGCGTCCCTCGGGGCCGCCCGTGAGACCGACGACGATCCGCTCGCGCGAGCCCCAGATCTTCGAGACCCGGTGCTCGGTGCGGTACTCCTGGAGGTACTCGTCGACCCGGTCCGCGGTCCAGAGCAGGGCGAGCTCGCGCAGGGCGGTGAGGTTGCCGGGGCGGAAGTAGTTGGAGAGCGCCGCGTCGACCTTGTCCGGCTTGTATATGTTGCCGTGGGCCATCCGCCGCCGCAGTGCCTGCGGCGACATGTCGACCAGCTCGATCTGGTCGGCCCGGCGCACGACGTCGTCGGGAACCGTCTCCTTCTGCCGTACGCCGGTGATCGACTCGACGACGTCGCCGAGCGACTCCAGGTGCTGGATGTTGACCGTCGAGACGACGTCGATGCCGGCGGCGAGCAGTTCCTCCACGTCCTGCCAGCGCTTGGCGTTGCGCGAGCCCGGGACGTTGGTGTGGGGCAGTTCGTCGACGAGCGCGACGGTGGGCCGCCGGGCGAGGACGGCGTCCACGTCCATCTCGGTGAAGGAGGTGCCGCGGTACTCGACGTTGCGGCGCGGGATCACCTCCAGGCCGTGCAGCATCACCTCGGTACGCGGCCGGCTGTGGTGCTCGACGAACGCGACGACGCAGTCCGTGCCGCGCTCGACCCTCCGGTGCCCTTCCGAGAGCATGGAGTACGTCTTGCCGACGCCCGGCGCCGCCCCCAGGTAGATGCGCAGCTTCCCGCGTCTCATGTTCTGCGACTCTCCTATGGCTCGGATCCACGGCTCGGATCTACGGCTCGGATCTACGGCTCGAACCGGTAGCCCATGCCGGACTCGGTGATCAGATAGCGGGGGTGTGCGGGGTCCGCTTCCAGCTTGCGGCGCAACTGGGCCATGTAGACCCGCAGGTAGTTGGTCTTGGTGCCGTGGCTCGGGCCCCAGACCTCCTTGAGCAGGTGGCTCTGGCTGATCAGCCGCCCGGGGTTGCGGATGAGGATCTCCAGCAGATGCCATTCGGTCGGGGTGAGCCGTACGTCCCGGTCCGCGCGCCGCACCCGCTTCGCCACCAGGTCGACGGTGAAGTCGTCCGTGCTGATCCGGCCTCCCGGGACCGGTTCGGAGACCGGGGCCTCGGCCGCCCGTCGCGTCGCGGCCCGCAGGCGGGCGAGGAGTTCGTCCATGCTGAACGGCTTGGTCATGTAGTCGTCCGCGCCCGCGTCGAGGGCGCGGATCTTGTCCTCGGAGCCGCTGCGCGCCGAGAGGACGAGGACGGAGGCACGGCTCCAGCGCCGCAGGTTCCTGATGAGTTCGACGCCGTCCATGTCGGGCAGGCCGAGATCGACGATCAGGGCGTCCGGTGGCTCGGCGGCGGAGAGCGCCAGCGCGGTGGCACCGTCGGGCGCGGCTTCCACCGCGTACTGACGGGCCTGCAGGTTGATCACCAGAGCTCGTGCGAGCTGTGCGTCGTCCTCGACCACCAGCACCCGCGTCATCGGCGTGCTGCCTTCCTGTCGTCCATGTCGTTCGTATCGTGCAGGATGAGGAAACCGTCTTTTCCCCTCGCCACCGGCCTCGTTGACGCCGCCCTAACGCCCTTGACCTCCCTCTTGACGCATCCCCTACGCGTCGGCACATCCGCCACGCGCCGGGCCGGCCGGTCGGGGCTCATGCCCGGGTGAGCGTGACGACCATGGTCAGACCGCCCCCTGGGGTGTCCTCCGGGGTGAGCGTGCCGCCCATCGCCTCGGTGAGCCCGCGGGCCAGCGCCAGACCGAGGCCGACGCCGGTGGTGTTGTCGGTGTCACCGAGTCTCTGGAAGGGCTCGAACACGCGCTCTCGGTCGGCCACCGGAAGGCCGGGGCCCCGGTCGACGACGCGCAGCTCGACGCGGCCGGAGAGCGTGCTGGCTCCGAGGAGGACCGGGTGTCCGGGCGGCGAGTGGCGGAGGGCGTTGGCGACGAGGTTGGCGACCACCCGTTCGAGGAGCGGAGGGTCGGCGAGGACCAACGGGGCCTCCTCCAGGCCGCGGAGGGCCACCCGGCGGCCCGCGTCCGGGAGCCCGTCCAGGGCCGCCGGGACGACCTCCTCCCAGGCCGTGGGGCGCAGGTCCAGGGTGAGGGCCCCCGCCTGGAGGCGGCTCATGTCGAGCAGGTTCTCGACGAGCCGGCTGAGCCTGGCCATGGACTCGTCCGCCGTGGCCAGGAGTTCGCCCCGTTCCTCGGCGGTGAAGTCCACGTCGGGGCTGCGGAGCGAGGCCACCGCCGCCCATCCCGCGGCCAGCGGGGTCCGCAGGTCATGGCTGACGGCGGCGAGGAGCGCCGTCCGCATCCGGTCCGCGGCCTTCACGCTCTCCGCCTCCGCCGCCGCCTCGGCGAGCCCGGCCCGTTCGACGGCCGCCCTGACGTGCGCGGCGAACGCCGTGAGGACACGGCGCTCGGCGGCCGGCAGCGTCCGGCCGCGCAGCACGAGGAAGCCCCCGTCGCCGAGCGCGACCTGGCTCGCGGTGGGGTCGTCCACGGGGTGGTCGGCCAGCTCCGCGGCCTGCGCCGCGAAGGTCTCCCTGGTACGGGCGAGCAGGGCGGGGACGGTGTGTTCGCCCCGGACGACGGAGCCGGCCAGCGCCGAGAGGGTCTCCGCCTCGGCGGTGGCGCTCGCGGCCCGGCGTGACAACCGCAGCGACCGGTCCACCATGGCCGCGACGGCGCCCGCGACGACGAGGAACACCCCGAGGGCGAGGACGCTGTCGGGGTCCTCGTAGGAGAACGCCCCGATGGGCGGCATGAACCAGTAGTTGAGCAGCAGGGAGGCCGTCACCGCGGCGACGAGCGCGGAGCCGATGCCGCCGATGCAGGCCACGCCGACCACGGTGACCAGGAACAGCAGGGCCTCGCTGGTCAGGTTGAGGCTGCCCCTGGCCCGGTCGAGCAACAGGGTGAGGAGGAGTGGGAGGACGACTCCGGCGACGGGGCCCGCGACGCGCCGGGACAGCGGGAGGGTGCGCCGCCGCGAGGGCAGCGGGCGCCCTCGCCCCGCCCGCTCGTGGGTGACCATGTGCACGTCGATCCCGCCGGAGAGCGTGACGGCGGTCTCGCCGATGCCCCGCCCGGTGAGGAAGCGTTCGAGCCGGCCGCGTCTGCTCGTCCCGAGGAGCAGCTGGGTGGCGTCGCCCGCCCTGGCGAAGGCCACCAGTGCGGTCGGCACGTCCTCGCCGACGACCGTGTGGTAGCTGCCGCCGAGGCTTTCGACCAGGCGCCGCTGGCGGGCGAGGGCCGCCGACGAGGCGCCGGCCGCGAGACCGTCGCCGCGCACCACGTGCACGGCCGACAGCTCGCCGTGGGCCGACCTGGCGGCGATCCGGCCGGCGCGGCGTATGAGGGTGTCCCCCTCCGGGCCGCCCGTCAGTCCGACCACCACGCGTTCCCGGGCCGCCCAGACACCCTCGATGTCGTGGTCGTCGCGGTACTTCCGCAAGGCGTCGTCGACCTGCTCGGCGACCCAGAGCAGGGCGAGTTCACGCAGGGCGGTCAGATTGCCGGGGCGGAACCAGCTGGCCAGGGCCGCGTCCACCACCTCCGGGGGGTGGATGTTGCCGTGCGCCATCCTGCGGCGCAGCTCCTCGGGGTCCACGTCCACGAGGACGATCTGGTCGGCGCGGCGGACGAAGGCGTCCGGGACGGTGTCGCCGGGCGGTACCTCGGTGATCGACTCGACGACGTCGCCGAGGGATTCGAGGTGCTGGACGTTGATCGTCGTGAGGACGTCGATACCGGCCGCGAGCAGTTCCTCGACGTCCTGCCAGCGGCGGGCGTTGCGGTGCCCGGGCGGGTTGGTGTGGGCCAGGTCGTCGACCAGGAGCAGTGCGGGGCGGCGGCGCAGAGCGGCGTCCAGGTCGAATCCGCCGTGCTCGCGGTCCGGGCGGGCGGGGCGGTCCGGACGTTGCGGGCGGTCTCGGTGTTCCGGGCGTTCCCGGTGTTCCCGGCTGTCCCGGCTGTCCCGGCGATCCCCGTGCTCCAGGTGCTCCAGGCGGTCCCGGTACTCCAGGCGTTCGAGGCCGTCGAGGAGTGCCTCGGTGTGAGGGCGTCCACGGCAGTCGGCGGCGCCGACGACCACGTCGGTCCCCCGTGCCGCCCTGCGGTGGCCCTCGTCGAGCATCCGGTACGTCTTTCCGACGCCGGCCGCGGCACCGACGAGAACCCTGAGCCGTCCGGGGCGGCCCGCCGGCGGTCCCGTGTCCAGCCGTTCGGTGGGCGGGCCCGTGTCGGGACGCCCGGTCCCGGTCAGAACTTCTCCGGGCGGACGAGAGCGGCCACCAGGTAGCCGACGATGCTGAGGGCCACGATGAGTCCGACCACGTTCTCGATGCTCACGAACGATCAACTCCTGTGGGAGGGCGGGCGGGTGAGAGGTGCGGGTGCCTGCCGCCATCGAAGTCGGCAGGGGGCCGCCGCTCGCCCACCTTGACGTCGTCCTGTCGCCCGACCCGCCGACACTGACGCCGCCTTGACGGTTCCTGTACGGGGAGTTCACCCGAGCGGGCGCGTCCCGCGTCGCGCCCCCGGACTCGTCCCGCCCGCGGCATCCTGTGGCGCCGCCCGGCTCCGTCCGGCCCCCGTTGACGCCTCTCTGACGCCGTGACCGCCCACCTTGACGGGCCTTTGACGAAGCCCTCGAACGCCCCGTAAGGGCCTCGTCAAAGCCCGCGCCGACCCGTCGGTCCGGCGGCTCCGAGCGTCTAGATTCACCCTCGGTCGCTCACCGACCCGGGGACGTCAGTGGCCTGACCGTCCCGGACCACGGGGGCACGGACCGCCCCTCCCATCCGGCGCCCGTGCCCCCGTGCCCCCCGTGTCGAGCGACCGCGCTGTCCGTCCGCAGCCGCGCGGCGGGAGTCGGGGCACAGGGCTCCGGTGCCCGCACGGGGCACCCTTCGCGGGGCACCCCGCACCGTGTGGGCCGGTGGCCCGCTCCCCAGGAGTCCGTCCTGGGAGGTGCCTCCGGCCGTTCCCCTTCCGGCCTCCGCCGTACGGACGGCCGGCTTCCCAGAAGGTCTCTCGCGATGCACTCCGCCGCGCCCCGATCAGGGCCGCCCTCCACGACCTCGCCGTCCCCCCTGGATCCGTCCGCCCCCGGCCTCCCGTCCACCCCGGGCACCTCCTCCACCCCGGGCATCCCATCCACCCCGGGCACCCCCTCCACCCCGGGCCTCCCGTCCGCCCCTGGCCACTCGTCCGTCCCCGGCCACGCTCCCACCCCGCCCCAGCACCCCGCCCGCCGCCCTCGGCCCCAGCGGCGGCGGGCGGGGCACGGCGGGCTCCTCGACCCGGTCCAGCTCGTGAAGTCCTTTCCCGAGGCGCTGCGCAAACTGCACCCCCGCACGCTCGTCCGGAAGCCCGTGCTGTTCGTGGTGGCCGTCGGTTCGGCGCTCACCACGCTCTCGGCGCTGTTCGACCCGTCCGTGTTCACCTGGACCGTCAGCGTGTGGCTCTGGCTGACCGTGGTCTTCGCGAACCTGGCGGAGGCCGTCGCCGAGGGCCGGGGCCGCGCGCAGGCCGAATCGCTGCGCAGAGCGCGTACGGACACGGTCGCGCTGCGCCTGCGGCACTGGCGGTACGGGACGGACGTCGACCGGGCAGCGACGGAGGCCGTCGCGGCGACCGAGCTCAAGCAGTTCGACTTCGTCCTCGTCGAGGCGGGCGAGCTGATCCCGGCGGACGGCGACGTCGTCGCCGGGATCGCCTCCGTCGACGAGTCCGCCGTCACCGGCGAGTCCGCGCCCGTCATCCGCGAGGCGGGCGGCGACCGTTCGGGCGTGACCGGCGGCACGACCGTGCTCTCGGACCGGGTCGTCGTGCGCGTCACCTCGCGGCCCGGCCACTCCTTCATGGACCGGATGATCGCCCTCATCGAGGGAGCGGAGCGCCAGAAGACGCCGAACGAGATCGCCCTCAACATCCTGCTCGCCGCGCTGACCGTCGTCTTCGTCCTGGTGGTCGTCGCGCTGAGGCCGATGGCGGGGTACGCGGACGCCGCCCCCTCCACGCCCGTCCTGGTCGCGCTCCTCGTCACCCTCATCCCCACCACGATCGGCGCGCTGCTGTCGGCGATCGGCATCGCGGGCATGGACCGGCTGGTGCAGCGCAACGTGCTCGCCATGTCGGGCCGGGCCGTCGAGGCGGCCGGCGACGTGAACACCCTGCTCCTCGACAAGACCGGCACCATCACCCACGGCCATCGCGAGGCCGCCGCCTTCATCCCGCTCCCGGGGGTCGAGGCCGCGCTGCTCGCCGACGCGGCCCAGCTGTCCTCGCTCGCCGACGAGACCCCCGAGGGGCGGTCCGTCGCCGGACTCGCCCGGCGGCAGTACGGCCTGGAGCCGCCCGCCGAGGGAGAGTTGGCCGACCCTCGGTTCGTGGAGTTCAGCGCGCAGACCCGGATGAGCGGCGTCGACCTGCGCTGGGACGGCGGCGCCTGCCACATCCGCAAGGGGGCGACGGCCCAGGTCGTCGCCTGGGTGGAGATGTACGGGGGTACGGTGCCGCCCGAGGCCCGCACCTGGTCCGACGCGATCGCGGACGCCGGCGGGACGCCCCTCCTCGTGGCCCTCCACGACGGCGAAGGACCCCGGGTACTGGGGATCGTCCACCTCAAGGACGTCGTGAAGGAGGGCATCAGGGAGCGGTTCGCGGAGCTGCGCCGCATGGGCATCCGTACCGTCATGGTCACCGGGGACAACCCGCTCACCGCACGGGCGATCGCCCACGAGGCGGGCGTGGACGACTTCCTCGCGGAGGCCACCCCCGAGGACAAGATGGCCCTCATCAAGCGGGAGCAGGCCGGCGGGAAGCTGGTCGCGATGACCGGCGACGGCACCAACGACGCCCCCGCCCTCGCGCAGGCCGACGTCGGCGTGGCGATGAACACGGGCACGTCGGCCGCGAAGGAGGCCGGCAACATGGTCGACCTCGACTCCAACCCGACCAAGCTCATCGAGATCGTCGAGATCGGCAAACAACTCCTCATCACCCGAGGCGCGTTGACGACCTTCTCGATCACGAACGACGTGGCGAAGTACTTCGCCATCATCCCCGCGATGTTCACGGGCGCCTACCCCGGCCTGGAAGCGCTGAACATCATGGGGCTGAGCAGCCCCACCTCGGCCATCACCTCCGCCATCATCTTCAACGCCCTGATCATCGTGGCCCTCATCCCGCTCGCCCTGCGCGGCGTCCGCTACACACCGGCGTCCGCGCACGAGCTGCTGCGCCGCAACCTGCTCGTGTACGGACTCGGCGGCCTGGTGCTGCCCTTCGTCGGCATCAAGTGCGTCGACGTGATCGTCTCGGCCATTCCCGGCCTCGGGTGAGCCGTCGTCAGGGCGGCGGCACCGGACAGGTCCAAGCGCGCCCGCGAGAGAAGGCCCGCCGCAAGAAGAAAGCGCGCTCAAGCTCAGCTCAGCTCTTCTCCCCTCTCCCCTCCCGGAGGTCCCCGTGATCCCCCACCCCGCCCACCAACCGCCCGCCTCCGCCCGGGCCTTCCCCGTCGGCGCGCCCGGCACGGCGACGCTCGCCGAGCACGTCCTCGCCGGCGGGCACGGCACCTGGTGGACCGACCGTGCCGAGCGGCCCCGTGTCGTCGCCGTCACCAGCGGGCGCCACGCGCTCCTGGCCGGCGACCCCACCGCCCTCGCCCCGGCCGACCTCGCCCCGCTGGCCGGCCACCGCGTCGAGGCGTCCGCGCGCTTCCTGCCCGTCCTCGCCGCCGCCTTCGACCTCCTGCAGCCGTGGGACCGCATGCTCTACGTCCAGCGGGCGGACGCGGCCCCGGCGCGGGTCCCCCGGGGGACGACGGTCCGACGGCTGCGCGCCGAGGACGGGCCCTCCCTCGCCTGCGCCGGCCTCGCCCTGGGCCGGACCTTCGCCAGCTGGGGCGGTCCCGAAGGGCTGGCCCGCTCCGGGCACGGCTGGGCGGCCTTCCGGAAGGACCGTGTCCTCGCCGTGGCCTGCTCGCGGTTCGCGGGCAGCCGGTACGAGGACGTGGCCTGCGCGACCGACCCCGGTGAGCGACGGCAGCACCTGGCCCTCGCCTGCGTCGCGGGCCTGTCGGGCGACATCGCCGCCCGGGGCCGGACCGCCACCTGGAGCTGCTCCCGCGAGAACCGGGCGAGCCGTCTGCTCGCGTGGACCGCCGGGTTCCGGCTGCTGCGCGAGTACGTGCACCACACCACCGGGCCGGCCGCCGTCAGCGGCACGTCAATTCTGCGGACCGCCGCGTAAACAGCGCGTAGCCGACGCCCCGTACGCCCGTCGGCGGCCCTAACGTCGGCACCATGCAGCCCCCGCTCCCCGCCCCCCGCCCCGCCTCCGACGTGCTGCACGACGCCGGATGGCCCGGCGAGGCCCGGGCCGCCGTCCTCTGCGCCGGCCTCCTGCTGGGCACCTCGCTGGCGGTGCAGGCCGGCGCGCACGGGCTGACCCTGCACCGGGTGCTGGGCTGCATCGTGCCGGCCGTGCTCCTGCTGGTGGTCCTGCTGCCCGCACGGGTGAGCGCGGCGCCGGGCCGGCTGACGGTCCGGGGTCCGTGGGTGACCCGGACGGTGCGTACCGACCGGCTCGCGGTGCTCGTCTGGCCCGTGGACTCCGGCCGGCGTCTGGCGCTGCGGGACGAGGACGGGTCCTGGGCCGAGGTCGACCTCCGCGTCCTCCTGGCCAACCCCTCCCTGTGGCTCCGCATCGAGGACGACGCCCGCGCCTCCCGCGCCCGCGGCACCCTGGAGCGCGGCACGCCCGACCTCGCGCGCCTCGCGCTATACGTCCACACCGAGACCGCGCGGTCCGTCCTCAAGGTCTCGGGCCTCGGCTAGCCGCTCGGGGCGGCCGAGCACCATCGCGGCGAGCCCCGCCAGGTCGACGGCGACGAGCCGGGCCTCCGTCGAGACCGGTACGGTGCCGGGCGCGGGCGTCATGAGGAAGCGTCCGTGGACCGTGCCGTCCGCCACCGCGGGCAGCTCGATCTCCCCGTCCGGCCAGCCCTGCCGCTCCAGGTCCCAGATCCAGCCCTCCACCCGTACCGACCCGTCCGCCCGGAGTCCGGGCGGCGGAGGGCCGTCGGACTGCACGGCGGTGGTGAACCGGCAGCGGCTCAGTTCGAGAACCTCCACGAGGTCCCGCCGGACCCGCTCGATCGCCTCCGGCCGCGTGCAGTCGCCCGATCGCACCAGCCGGAACGTGCGGTGCAGGCACTCCAGGCGCTCGGCGTCGGTGACGGCGACCGAGCTCATCACCCGCGCCCGGGCGGCGATCTGGGAGACCGCCAGTCCGACGAGGAGCAACAGGACGGCCGTCCCGACGTCGGTCCGGTCGTGGATGTGGAAGCTCTGGTACGGCACGGTGTGGAAGAAGTCGAACCAGATCGCCGTCGACAGGGCGGCCAGCGCACCGGCCCAGCGGTTCCCCAGGGCCGCGACGGCCACGACCACGACGACGAGGACCAGCGCGAGGTCGGTGGGGCTGACGCTCGTCCGCAAGGGCAGCAGCATCAGCGCCGCCAGGAGGGGTGCGAGGAGCGCGGCCATCACGGCGGCCACGTCCCGGAACGGCATGCGCATCGTCGGCCTCCTCCGCGGCGTCACCCACGTGTCCGGTACGTCGGTCGAGATATCGGTCCATACGTCGGTCGACGTCGGTACGTCGGCACACGTGCCCGGTACCTCAAGGCTGCCCCCCGCGCGCGGGGGGTGCCGCCGCACCGGCGGATCCTGACGGTTCCCTGACTCCGCCGCGCCTCGGCGGAGAGAACGGCCGGCCCCGTCACGTACGAGAGCGCATGAGAGCGCGCGGAAGCGCCGGGCCCGGTCGGTCGGGCCCGGCACTCCCGCGCGTGCGCGTCGGCTAGCGAGAGCCGAGGCGGAACCTCAGCCGGCAGATCACGGCGTCGGTGTCCCTGCGGACGGCGTGGGCGACGACCGCGCCCCGCTGGTTCTGCAGCAGGCGCTGCCAGAGGTGCTCCGGCTCGGCCTCGGGGACCAGCACGGTCACCCGGGTGGCGGGTTCGGCCGCGCGCAGCTCGCGGACGTACGCGCTGATGGGCCGGCCGAGCGAGCGCCGCTCGGACGGGAGGCGGACGAGGGGCACGCCCGGGTTCCACAGCGCCCAGTCGCGTTCCAGGGCCTCGGTGGCCTCCCGGTCCTCCGGGTCCGGGTGGCACACGGTCACCGCCCGGACCTCGTCGCCGAGCGAGACGGCGGCGGTGAGGGCCTCGCTGGTGAGCCGGGTCAGCGAGGAGACCGGCACGAGGACGAGGGAGCGCTCGCGGTGCGGGGCCTCGGGGACCCGGCCGACGCCCAGGCGTTCGCCGAGCCGGCCGTACGCGCGGTGGACGGCCTCGAAGGCGAGGACGAGCAGCGGCAGGGCGATCACGATCAGCCAGGCCCCGTCGTGGAACTTGGTGGCGGTGACGACGACCGCCGACACCCCGGTCAGGACGGCGCCGAGGCCGTTGAGGACGCCTTTCGCCGCCCATCGGGCGCCGCGTTCCCGGCGCCAGTGCAGCACCATGCCGGTCTGGGCGACGGTGAAGCCGACGAAGACGCCGATCGCGAAGAGCGGCACGAGGGTGTTGGTGTCACCGCCGGAGAAGACCAGCAGCGCCGCCGACACGACGGCGAGCCACACGACTCCGTGCCGGTGCACCTGGCGGTCGGCCTTGAGTCCGAACACGTGCGGAACGTAGTTGTCGCGGGCCAGCAGCTTCAGCAGCACCGGAAGCCCGCCGAAGGACGTGTTCGCGGAGAGCGCCAGCAGCACCATCGTCGCGAACTGCACCACGTAGAAGGCCCAGTTGTGTCCGAGCGAGGCGTCGGCCAGCTGGGCGAGGACGGTGACGCCCTCCACCGGCTGGAGGCCGAAGCGGGAGATCAGCACCGACAGGCCGATCAGCATCACGCCGAGGAGCGCGCCGAGCGCCACCTCGGCCCGCATCGCCCGCCGGGCGGCCGGGGCGCGGAAGGACGGCACGGCGTTGGCGATCGCCTCCACGCCGGTGAGGGCCGAGCAGCCGGAGGCGAACGCCTTGAGGAGCAGCAGGGCGCCCACGGTGGTGGCGTCGTCCGCGAGGACGGACGCGTGCCCCGCGGAGGCGGCGGTGGAGACGGGCGCGTCGCGGAACAGGCCGACGACGACCATGACGAGGATCGCGCCGACGAAGACGGCGGTCGGCACGATGAAGGCGCGGGCCGAGTCGACGATGCCCCGCAGGTTCACGGCCGTGATGAGCACGAGCACCCCGAGGCAGATCGCGAGCCGGTCGCCGTACAGTCCGGGGAAGGCCGACGTCAGGGCGGCGACCCCGGCCGTCACGGCGACGGCCACGTTCAGGACGTAGTCCAGGACCAGCGAACCGGCCGCGACCAGGCTGGTGCGCCGCCCCAGGTGCGCCTTGGCCACGGCGTAGGAGCCGCCGCCGTCCGGGAAGGCGGCGATGACCTGCCGGTACGAGGCCACGAGCACGGCCAGCAGTCCGGCGATGGCCAGCGTCACGGGCAGGGTGAAGCCGAGCCCGTACCCGCCGGCGGCCGCCAGGACCAGGACGATCGCCTCGGGCCCGTACGCGACCGATGCCATCGCGTCGAGGGAGAGCGCGGCGAGTCCGGTGACAGCGGTCAGCTTGTGCCGCGCGCCGGTATCGGGGGGCTCGGGGTCGGCCCCCGTCTCGGCGGGTGAGGTGGTGAGTGCGGTCATGCCGGGGGAACTCCTTCGGATCGGGCTCCGCTCAGCGTCCGCCCCGGCCGGCCCGTGTCCGCCGGTCCTGGCGTGTTCTTTGCGCCGCGCACCCCGCTCCTGACGCCTTCTTGACGCGGAACCGCGCCGTACGGCGTCGGAGCCGCGGGGAACGCTCCGGGAGACAGGGGCCTTCCGTCGTGGTTCGTCCCGGGTCGCACCCCCTGGCGGAGTGGTTCAGCGCACCCAGCCCTCGGTCATGGCCTGGACGGCCGAGCCGTCGGTGTCGGCCAGTTTGGTGCCGACGAACTCGCGGGCCCACGCGGAGGTCTGGATCCGGAAGGCGGGGCGGTCGCCGGTCAGGGCCTCGATGATCGGGGCGGCGGCCTCGGCGGGCGTCTGGGCGTTGCCGAAGGACTTCTGGGTGCGCGCGATGTACGCCTGGAGCGCCGGGGCGTACGGGCCGGCCCCGGCCAGCAGGGCCGGGACGTCCAGGCCCAGGTTGGCGACGAACTCGCTGGCCACCGCGCCCGGTTCGACGACGGTGACGGCGACGCCCACGGTGGCGGCGACGGGCGCGAGGGACTCCATGAAGCCCTCGACGGCGAACTTGGCCGCGCAGTACGCCTCGTTGAAGGGCTGCCCGACGACGCCGCCGACGCTGGTGACCGTGACGACCCGGCCCCGGGTGGCGCGCAGGTGCGGCAGGGCGGCGCGGGTGGTGGCCACCACGCCGAAGAAGTTGACCTCCATGGCGGCGCGGACCGCGTCGAGGCTACCCACCTCGATGGTGCCGACGTGGGCGGCGCCCGCGTTGTTGACCAGCGCGTCGAGGCGGCCGTGCTCGGAGACCACCTCGTCCAGGCAGGTGGTGACGCTCTCGGGGTCGACCACGTCCAGGTGTTTGACCTGGATCAGGTCGGCGACCCCGGACTCGGTGGCGGCCTTGAGCAGGGCCTCGGCCTTTCCGGTGTCGCGCATGGTGGCGACGGTGGTCCAGCCTGCCCGGGCGGCGGCGACGGCCGCGGCCAGGCCGATCCCGGAGGAGGTGCCGGTGATCAGGACCGTCTTCCGGCCGGTCGTCTCGCCGCTCGTCTTGACGGTCGTGTCGGGGGTCTTCTCGGCGGTCATCTGGGGGTCTCCTCGTGCCTCGGAGCGGGGCTCACGCCACTAAACGGGGAATCCCCCGGTTACCCCGGAAGCTAACCGGGGAACTCCCCGGTTGTCCAGTTAGACTGGGTCCCCGACGAAGGGAACCGCCTTGACCTCCCACCCGAGCCCGCTGCGCGCCGATGCCCGTCGCAACCGGGAGCGCATCCTCGAAGCGGCCGTACGCGCCTTCTCCGAGCAGGGCGCGGACGTTCCGATCGACGCGATAGCCAAGGCCGCGGGGGTCGGCTCGGCCACGCTCTACCGCCACTTCCCCACCCGTGAGGCCCTGGTCGAGGCCGCCTACCGGAACGAGCTGGCCCGCGTCTGCGAGAGCGCCGGGGAGCTGCTCGCCGACTTCCCGGCGGACCGGGCGCTGCGCCTGTGGATGGACCGCTTCATCGACTACGTGGCGGCCAAGCAGGGCATGGCGGACGCCCTGCGGGCCGCGGTCGCCTCCGGCGCCGACCCCTTCGCCGAGACGCTCGACAAACTGGCCGACGCGCTCGGCTCCCTGCTGCGCGCCGGCGCCCAGTCCGGGTCTCTGCGTTCCGACGCCGACCCGCTCGACGTCGGCTTCAGCCTCGCCGGCGTCGCGGTGATCACCAGCGCCCCCGACCAGCGCGAGCGGGCCGACCGCCTCCTCGACCTGCTGCTCGACGGGCTTCGCTACGGGACGACGCCCCGCTGACCGTCGCCGTCGCCGTGCCGCTCACCACCCTCCAGATTCGGACGCGGGTGGCGCCCGGACGCGAGCGGACCGCCGGAGCGGGCGCGCCGTGCGCGTCGCTCTGACCAGTCGGCTTTCCCGCCGGAGCGGGGGCCGCGCGCGGCGGCTCGGGCGGGCGGCGGCGCGAGGTGGCTCAGAGTGCGTGGTGTCCGGGCGGGTTCGACTGGACTAGCTTCGCCTTCCCGACACCGATGGGGAGGTTTCGTGCGCGCTCTCGTCTATCTGGGTCCCGGCTCCGCCGCACTGCAGGACCGGCCCGACGCACAGCTCTTGAACGGTGATGACGTCGTGGTCGAGGTCGTCGGTACGGGGGTCTGCGGCACCGACCGCAAGATCCTGCTCGGGCGGTTCCCCGCTCGGCCGGGCGTGGTGCTCGGGCACGAGTCGGTGGGTGTGGTGCGGGCGGCCGGGCCCCAGGTGCGTGCGGTCGCGGTCGGCGACCGGGTGGTGGTCAACCCCACGCTGTACTGCGGCTGGTGCGTTCCCTGCCGCCGCGGGGCGACCAACTTCTGCCGGCACAAGACCGGCACCGAGGTCGGTGTCGACCGGGACGGCACGTACGCGGAGCGCGTGACACTGCCGGAACGTTTCGTCGTGCCGGTTCCCGCCGGGCTCTCCTTCCGCGCCGCGGTCCTGATCGAACCGCTCGCCTGCGTCCTGAACAACGTCGGGGCCGCGGCGGTCTCCTTCGACGACACCGTCGTGGTGCTCGGCGCGGGGCCGATCGGGATGCTGACCGCGCTGGTCGCCGCCCGTCAGGCGCGCCGGGTCGTCGTCGCCGAACAAGACGGCTACCGGCTGGGGCTCGCCCGGGAACAGTTCGCGCACGTGGTGGACGTGGCGGGCGCGGACGCGGCCGAGGCGGTGCTGAAGGCGTCGGACGGCGAGCGGCCCTCCCTGGTCTTCGACACCACCGGGGTCGGCCTCGACGCGGCCCTTCGGCTGGTCGACGACGGCGGCCGGATCGTCGTGATGGGCTTCGACGACGCCTACGCCGTGCCGCTGCACCCGCTCAAGCTCACCAACCGGGGCATCAGCCTGATCGGTGCCGGTGACTACCGGGCGGACATCTTCCCGGTCGCCGTCGACCTCGCCGCCGAACTCTGCCGTCCGGGGTCCGCCGACGGCGGCGTGCCGTTCCTGGAACGGCTGGTGACCCACGAGTTCCCGCTCGAACGGTACGAGGACGCCTTCGCCGCGCTCGGCGGGCTCGTCCGGCGCGCTCCGGGCACCGGTGGCGGTGACCCGGGCGGGCGCACCGACGCGGCCGGCCCGGACGGTGGCGAGCGTGTGCCGGGACCGCCTCCCGGGTACGGCGCGCTCAAGGTGGTCATCCGCTCGCACGCCGGCCCCGTGGGTGCCGACGGCTGGCCGGTGGGCGCGTGAGCGCGCCGCGGTTCGGATCGATCGAGTCCGGCGGGACCAAGGTCGTCTGTCTGGTCGGCTCGGCACCCGACCGGATCGAGGCCGAGATCCGCTTCCCGACCGGGGAGCCCGCCCCCACCCTGGCCCGGGCCATCTCCTTCCTGGAGGAACGGGCAGCGGCGACCGGCCCCCTGGAAGCGGTCGGGATCGCCTCCTTCGGCCCCCTCGAACTACGCCCTGGCCACGCGAAGTTCGGCCATCTCGCGGCCACCCCCAAGCCCGGCTGGTCCGGAGTGGACGTCGCCGGTCCCGTCGCGGCGGCGCTCGGCGTGCCGGTGGGCATCGACACGGACGTCAACGGCGCCGCCCTCGGCGAGGGCCGCTGGGGCGCGGCACGCGGTCTGGACGCGTACGTCTACCTGACCGTCGGCACCGGCATCGGCGGCGGCGCGGTGATCGGCGGCAAGGTGGTCAGGGGCCTGGTCCACACCGAGATGGGCCACCTCGCCGTGCCCCGGATCACCGGCGACACCTTCCCCGGCTCCTGCCCCTTCCACGGGGACTGCTGGGAAGGGCTGGCCGGCGGTGAGGCCATGGAGGCCCGCTGGGGCGTCCCGGCAGAGGAGCTGACCGGGGGCGCGCTGCGCGAGGCGCTTCGGCTGGAGGCGGGCTATCTGGCCGCGGGGCTGCGCAACATCGTCTACACGACCGCGCCCCAGCGGATCGTGATCGGCGGCGGCGTGGCGGAGCTCCCCGGCCTGTTCCCGCTGCTGCGCGCCGAGCTGTCCGCGGCGCTGGCCGGATATCCCGGGCTGCCGGAGCAGGCGGCCGTGGACTTCGTGGTCCCGGCGCGGCTCGGCCGGCTCGCCGGGCCGGCCGGCGGACTGGTCCTGGCGGCCGACGCGGCCGACGCCGCGCGACGGCGCACATGACCGCCCGCGGCGGACGCGCCGCCGTCGGCGCGGCCGGGTCCCGATGCTGGGCCGTCGGAGGGAGCGGAGGCGTGGGGCGGGCCGTGGGCCGGGCAGGCTGGCCGGTGTGACGCACTCCGGCCCGGTGGGCCCGCTCGATCCGGCCACGCACGCCTGGCTGGTCCGGCACGCCCTGCCCGGGGCCCGGGTGTGCGGGGTGGACCCGCTGCCCGGCGGGTTCACCAACGACATGGCCCTGCTCACCGCCCGGCCGGCCGGCGCGCGGGGGGCGGAGCGCTACGTGCTGCGCCGCTACCGGCCGCACGGCGGCCGGGTCCCCCGCAACACCTGCGCCGTGGAGGTCGCCGTCCTCGGCCGGGCGGCGGCCCGCACCGTCCCGGTGGCCCCGGTGGTCGCGGCCGATCCGCACGGCCGGGTCACCGGCCGCCCCACCCTGCTCTACCGGTTCATGGACGGGATCCCGCTCAGCCAGGTCCTCGCGGACGGGCTGACCGACGGCGGGGCCCGGGAGCTGGGGCGGGCCGTGGGTGCGGTGCTCGCGCGGATCGGCCGGGTCAGGCTGCCCCGCCCGGGAGGCTTCGACGACGCCTCCCTCGTACCGGCGCCGGACGGCACTCCTCCGCTGGGGGACCTGCCCGGTTTCGTCGACCGCTGTCTGGCGACCGCCGCCGGGGACGGGCCGCTGAACGGCTCGGACGCGGCCGTGCTGCGCGCCCTGGCCCGTGGAGGGCCCCGGGCACTGGCCGCCGTGGCGGGCGAACGGAGCCTGGTGCACTGCGACTTCAACCCGAAGAACCTCCTGGTCGAGCGGCGCGCGGGGCGCTGGGAGGTGGCCGCGGTGCTCGACTGGGAGCTGGCCTTCAGCGGCTCCCCGCTCTTCGACGTGGGGAACATGCTGCGCTTCGCCCACGAGTACCCGCCCGCCTTCGCGCCCGGTTTCGTGGACGGCTTCCGGGCCGGCAGCGGGCGGCTGCCCGGGGACTGGCCGCGGATCAGCCGGACGCTGGACCTCTTCGCGCTCGCGGACATCCTCACCGCACCACCCGACCCGGCCTACTTCGCCCGCACCCGCACCGTGCTGCACCGCGCCGCCGCCGGCCGGCACTGAACGGGCCGAATATGTCCGTCAAATGGCGGGGAAGCAACGCGACGCCTTCTTCTCAGCGACGGAGAAGCTGGTTACTCTTCCTTGGTCGAAACGAAAGATGATCCTTTGACGAAGGAGAATTCCGCCGTGACGAACGAAATCCCGGATTCCGCCCTGAGGACGCTCACTCCGACGGTTCGCTGCAACGGGACCCCGCCCACGCCCGCCTTGCGGGAAGGGCCGTACTACAAGCCCGACACCCCCCTGCGGACCAGCTTCCGGGACGCTGCGGAAGGGGGCGCCCCGATGGTGCTGCACGGCTCGGTGCGCACTCCCGAGGGCAAGCCGATCGGGGGGACCCTGCTCGACTTCTGGCAGGTCGGGGCGGAGGGGGTGTACGACGACGAGGGCTTCCGGCTGCGCGGCCACCAGTTCGCGGACGCCGAGGGGCGGTGGCGGCTGGAGACCGTCCTGCCGGCCATGTACCCGGGCCGCACCCGGCACGTCCACGTGAAGGTGCAGCCGCCCGGCGGCATCGTGCTGACGACGATGCTGTATTTCCCTGGCGAGCGCCGGAACCACCTCGACAAGTATTTCCGGCCGGAATGCCTCATGGATGTGCGGGAGACACCCGAGGGCTGGGACGCCTCTTTCACCTTCGTCCTGGACGTGTGAATTCCGGCTCCCCGGAGGGAATCGGGGAGCCCACTGTTCCGCCGCCCGGCAATTCCGCCATCCGCCGTCCGGTCATGTCCGCGGGACGGAAGTCGACAGGAGTCACATGGCAGACCTGATACGTGCCCGCAGCGAGGTCCGCGGCGATGCCCTGAGCTACGTACAGAACCATCTGTACTACCCGGTCACCGCGTACCAGATGGAGCACGGGGAGGGCGTCCACCTGTACGACACCGAGGGCAACGAGTACCTCGACTGCGCGTCCGGCACCTTCAACCTGAGCCTCGGCTACGGGCATCCCGAAGTGGTCAAGGCCATGCGCGACCAGGCCGAACGGCTGGTGCACACCACCTCGACCTTCCAGACCGCCCCGGTCAACGAGCTGGTCCGGCGGCTGGTCGAGGTCACCCCGTCGAACCTGACGAAGGTGCACCTCAAGGTGTCCGGCGGCTCCACGGCCAACGAGGGCGCCGTCAAGATGGCGCAGCTCGCCACCGGCCGCCGCGACGTCGTCACCCTGTTCCGCAGCCATCACGGCCAGACCATGATGACGACCACCATGTCGGGCGAGTCGTTCCGCAAGGCGCCCTTCCCGCACCTGATGCCGGGCGTGCTCCAGGTCCCCGACCCGTACTGCCTGCGCTGCTTCTACCGGCAGGCGGGACCCGACAGCTGCGGCATGCTGTGCGTCGAACGCATCAACGACTTCCTCGATCACGCGAGTTCCGGAAGCGTCGCCTGCGTCGTCGTCGAACCGGTCTCGGGCAGCGGCGGCAACATCGTGCCCCCCGACGGCTATCTGCCCGCCCTGCGTGCCCTGTGCGACGAACGGGGCATCGCGCTGATCTTCGACGAGATCCAGACCGGTATCGGCCGGGTCGGGCGGATGTTCGCCGCCGAGCACTACGGGGTCCGGCCCGACATCCTGACCACCGCCAAGGGCCTGGGCGGCTCCGGCGCGCAGGTCGCGGCCATCGTCGCCGACGAGCGGATGTCCGGACTGAGCAGCGACCACCACTCGTTCACGTACGGCGGCAACGTCCTCGCCGCCGCGGCCGCGGTCGTCACCCTCGACGTGATCGGGCGTCCCGGGTTCCTGGAGAACGTCCGGGAGGTCGGGGCGCACATCATGGACCGGCTGCGCGCGCTGGCCGCCCGGCACCCCGCCGTCGTGGACGTGCGCGGTCTCGGCCTGATGATCGGGATCGAGATCGGTGACGCCGAGGGGCGCCCGCACAGCGAACGGGCCCAGGCCCTGGCCCGGCTCGGTATGGACCACGGCCTGGTCCTGCGCACCTCCCGCTACGGCCGTGGCAACGTGATCAAGATCCGGCCGCCGCTGATCCTGACGCGCGCGGAGGCCGATCTGCTCTGCGACCGGCTCGACGCGCTCTTCGCCGCCGAGGCCGCCGCGTGACCGCCCCCGCGCAGGACGGGCGACCGCGCGGCCGGGACCTGCGCGGATACGTGACCGGTCTCGCGGGAGCGGTCCGCGAGGCGGTGCTCGGCGCCCAGCACCGGGACGGCAGCCGGCTGGTGCGGGGCCTCTCGCCGGGCGGGGACGCCCAGTTCGGGCTCGACGAGGTCGCCGAGGCGGCGGTCTGGAAGTACATCGCCGGCCATGATCTGCCCGTCGCCGTCTACTCCGAGGACCGCGGGCTGCGATACCACGGCACGGACCCGGCGCACCTGCTGGTCGTCGACCCGATCGACGGCACCCGGCCCGCCGTCGCCGGCCTGGAATCGGCCACCGTCTCCGTCGCCGTCGCCCGGATGTCGGAGCGCCCGCGCATCGCCGACGTCGAGCACGCGCTGCTGATGGAGCTGGGCACGGGCGCCTACCTGTACGGGGACCTCGCGACGCCCGGGATCACCGCGCACGGCTACGACCACCCCGTCCCGGCGCTGACCCGCACCACCGACCCGGCGCGGATGTTCTGGTCCCTGGAGTTCAACGGCCACCCGGCCCGGCTGATGACCGAGGCGTACGGCCACCTCGTCGACCGCTCGGCCAACACCGGCGGGGTCTTCGTCTTCAACAGCGCCACCTGGTCGATCTCCCGGCTGCTCACCGGGCAGCTCGACGCCTACGTGGACATCGGCAACCGGCTGCTGCGCGACGATCCGGCGCTGCTGGCCGAGTTCGAGCGCGTCGGCAACGGGCGGGTCCTGCACCTCTTCCCGTACGACATCGCGGCGGCCGTCTTCCTCGCCGAGCGGGCCGGGGCGGTCATCACCGACGGGTACGGGCAGTCGCTCGGCGACACCGTCCTGACCGACGTGGACGTCGCCAACCAGCGGTCCTGCGTGGCCGCTTCCACCCCGGAGCTGCACCGGGCCCTGCTGGCGTCGATCCGATGGAAGGGGTGACGCGCGTGGTCCCCCGGCACACCCCGTCCGGTACGGCGCCCGGCGCCGGCCAGGCCGCCGGCCTCGACGACGACGCCGAGTTCAGGGCGCTGCTCGACCGGCTCTCCGACAAGGCCACGGCGGACTACTACAACCCGTTCACGACCTTCGACTGGCCGTCCTCCCTCCCCGCCGACGAGCTGTGGATGTCCCCCGAGCTGCTCTCCGTCCACGGCACCGAGCTCATGGACGAGCTGAGCCCCGCGCAGCTGAGGGACCTCAGCAGGTGGGAGAGCGTCAACTTCTACAGCCTCAACGTGCACGGCATCCGCGAGCTGCTGATCGAGGTCACCCGGCGCATCCACACGCCCGGCTTCGAGCTGCCCTCCGAGTTCTTCCACCACTTCGTCGGTGAGGAGAACGACCACATGTGGTTCTTCGCCACCTTCTGCCTCAGGTACGCCGGCAAGATCTACCCCGACAAGTCGGTCAGGCTGCCCGAGGCCCCGCGCGACCCGGCCGTCGAGAACTTCCTCGTCTTCGCCCGCATCCTGGTCTTCGAGCAGATCGTCGACCACTACAACGTCCACCTCGCCGCCGACGCCCGGCTGCACCCGACCATCCGGCACATCAACCGGCTGCACCACCAGGACGAGTCCCGGCACATCGCCTTCGGCCGGCGCCTGGTGCGGCTGCTGTGGAACCGCCTGCTCCGCGACGGCCTCGACGAGGCGGCCCGGGAGGACCTGCGCGACTACCTCACCCGCTATCTCGCCGTCAGTACCGGGTCCTTCTACAACCCGGCCGCCTACCGCGACGCGGGCGTCCCCGGCGGCTTCGCCCTGCGCGAGCGGCTCCTCGACCACCCCGGGCGCCGGGCCGCCGACGCCAGGGTCCTCCAGAAGACGACCGGGTTCCTCCGCCGGATCGGGGTGTTCGATGCCTGACACCGACCGTGTGACCGTGACGTCCACCGGGCCCGGCTGGTCGGTCCGGGACGGGCTCGTCACCCTCGACGAACCGGCCGTCGTGCTGAGGAACGCGCTGGACGCGGTGTTCACCCGCTGGGGCGCCGAGGCCGGGGCACGGCAGCGGAGCTATCCCCCGCTGCTGCGGGCCGACGACCTGCGCACGCTCGACTACTTTCGCAACTTCCCGCACCTGGGCAGCCCGGTCACCCGGATCCGCCCCGACCGACGGGCCGCCTACGCCGCCCACCCGGCCGAGGCCGAGGCCCCGGCCGGGACCGCAGGGACCTCAGGGACCTCAGGCGCCACCGCGCTGCCCGCCGCCGACCTCGCCGACGCCACCCATCTGCTGCCCTCCGCGGCCTGCTACGGCTGCTTCGTCGACCTCACCGGCAGCAGCGGCGACCGTCCCGTCCTGATCAGCACCGTCGCGCAGTGCTTCCGCAACGAGGACCACCACGACGGGCTGCGCAGGCTCTGGGGCTTCACCATGCGGGAGCTCGTGTGCGTCGGCTCCGCCGAAGCCGTGCGGGCCCATCTCGACCGGCACCGGGAACGGATCCTCGCCTTCGGAGGCTCCCTCGGCCTCTCCCTGGACCGGCAGCCCGCCACCGACCCGTTCTTCCAGAAGGACGGCGCCCGGACCGTCATGCAGCTGCTCGCCCCCGTCAAGGAGGAGTACCTGCACACCGACGGCACCGCCCTGGCCTCCACCAACAACCACCGCAACTTCTTCGGCGAGCGCCGCGGCATCGACCACGCCGGCCGCCCGGCGTACACCGGCTGTGTCGCCTTCGGCCTGGAGCGCTGGGTGCACGCCCTGGGCGACCTGTTCGAGGGCGACCTGGCCGCCGCGCACCGCGCGGTACGGCGGGCGGGGGCACGCCCATGACCCGGCTCGCCGCCCTGCTCGGCCTCGAACTCCCCTTGCTGCAGGCCGGTATGGGCGCCGTCGCCGGCCCCGCCCTGTGCGCCGAGGTGTCCCTGGCCGGGGCCGGCGGCACCCTCGCCCTGTACAAGGAGGCTCCCGAGCGGGCCGCCCGGCTCGTCCGGGAGGTCGCCGCCGTCGCCGGTGGTCGCCCGTTCGGGGTGAACGTCGTCCCCGAGGTCAGCGGGCCGGACCGCTGCCTGGCGCAGCTCCGGGCCGTCCTGCCCGTCCTGCCCGGCAACGGCTTCGTCACCTCCTTCGGGCTCCCCGCCGCCGACGCGGTCCATGCCGTACGGGCCGCCGGCCGTCCCCTGGTGGTCCAGGTCGGCACCCCCGACGACGCCGACGCCGCCCTGGCCCTGGGGGTGTCCGTCCTGGTCCTCCAGGGCACCGAGGCTGGCGGGCACCTGCTCGGCGGGCAGCCGGTGGGCTCCCTGCTGGCCGCCGTGCGGGACCGCCACCCGGATGCCGTGCTCGCCGTCGCCGGCGGGATCGCCACCGGCGCGGACCTCGCCGACGCGGTGGCCCGCGGCGCGGACGGCGCCTTGGCCGGGACCGTGTTCGTCCCGGTCGCGGAATCCACCGCGCACCCGAGGTTCAAGCGGCGGGTCGTCGAGGCCGTCGCCGAGGACACCCTCGTCACCTCCCTCTTCGACATCGGCTGGCCCGACCGCCCGCACCGCGTCCTGCGCAACTCCCTGACCACGGGAGCGGAGCGCGGCCGGGCCGCGTTCATCGCCACCACCCGGGTGGACGACCGGGCGTACCCGGTGCCGCGCTACAGCGCGGCGGCCCCGGGAGCCACCACGACCGGGCGCGTCGAGGAGATGGCCATGTACTGCGGCCGGTCCTGCGCCCGGGTCACCGCCGCGCACCCGGCCGGCGTCACCGTCGCCCGCATCCGCCGGGAGTACGAGACCGCCCGCGCCCTCCCCACCGGCCCGCACCCCCGCACGCCGCCGGCGCCGCACCGGACCCAGGAGAGATGACATGGCCGACGCCACCCAGCCGATCGTGGACTGGCTGCGCAAGCGCAACCCCGATGTCGGGGACATCCCGGACGACTTCGACCTGATCGAGAGCAGACTGATCGACTCGCTCGGCTTCATGGAGTTCGTCCTGCTGCTGGAGGACCTGATCGGCCGGGAGCTGAGCCTGGAGCAGATCGACGTGGACCAGTTCCGTACCCTCCGTTCCCTCACGGACCACTTCCTGAAGGGGTGAAGCCGCCCGTGGCGCAGCCCTCCCCGTCGCCCGGCCCCGGCCGGGTCGTCTCCCTGCACCTCGCCGCGCTCCCCGGCGAGCCGACCTTCCCCGTCGCGCGGGCCGGCGCGGTGACCGGCCGCGGCCTGGTCGGGGACCGCAACTACTGGGCGGGCGAGGGTCCCCGCCCCCGCCGTCGGGGGGCCGGGCGGGCCTCCGGCGTCTGCGACGTGACCCTCATCGAGGCCGAGGTCCTCGACGCCCTGGTGCACGAGCACGGCATCACGCTCACCCCCGCCGAGTGCCGCCGCAACCTGGTCTGCCGCGACATCCGGCTCGCTCCGCTGGTGGACCGGGAGTTCCGGATCGGGACGGTGGTCCTGCGCGGACTCAAGCTCAGCGAGCCCTGCGCCCGCCTGGAACAGCTGGTCCGCCCCGGCCTGATCCGCGCGCTGCTGCATCGCGGCGGGCTGCGGGCCGAGGTGGTCCACGGCGGCACGATCAGGGCGGGCGACCGGATCCGGCCGCTGACGCACGACGCGCGCCCGGCCTCGCCCACCCCGGCGGCCGCCGGAGAGGCCCGACCGCCCTCGCCCACTCCCCGTACCCGCTGACGGAGAACGGTCCGCACACGTCCGTGTCCGGGGACCCGGACGGCCCGCCCCCGCGTCGCGCGGCCGGCCGGCCGGCCGGCTCCCGGCCCTGCAGGCAGGAAGACAGCATGGCGATCGAAGGCACCGCCCCCGGGCGGAAGAACGGTACGGTTCCGGACCTCGGCGGGGAGGGCCCGTCGCCCGAGGCCGCGGTACGCGCGGAACGCGCCGCCAAGGCGCTCGCCGAGGCGGGGGCGAGCGTCTCCGTCCGCACGCTGGAGTGGGGCTTCGCCCTCCGGCTCGACCAGCGGGCCGTCGACCGGCTCGCGCACTCCGGCGGCGCCGGGTCCGACGACGGGTTCCCCGGGCTGATCCGGGACGTGCTCGCCGGCGTGCTGCCCGAGGGGCTCGCGGAGGCCGTCGGCGCCCGACTGGCCGGGCGCGCCGAACGGATCGGGGCGACCGCCCGGGGCGCCGGGTGCGAGCTGCGCTCGCCGTGGGCCGCGCCCACGCTGCTCGCCCCGATGGCGCTCGACGCGCCGCCGCGCGAGACCGGCCTGTGGTTCGGCGTGTTCGAACCGGGCGCGGGCTGGGGGGCCGAGCACCCGTTCTCGGCACGGTACGCCTCCGAGACCCCCGCCCTGGCCGTCTTCCGCGAGGACCTGTACTGCGTCTACCAGGGCCGGGGGGACGACCCCGACCTGTGGTGGACGGCGCACCGCGCGGACGGCGGCTGGTCCGACGACCGGCCCTTCCCGTCCCACCACACCCTGGGCAGCCCGGCCCTGGCCGTGTACGAGGACCGGCTGTACTGCGCGCACCGGGGCGGCTCGGGCGCCTGGGGCATGGCGCTCACCGCGTTCGACGGCGAGAGCTGGGGCCCGGACCTGCCCGTCCCGCGTGCCGAGAGCGTCTACGGCCCGGCGCTGGCCGTCTTCCAGGGCGCCCTGCACCTCGCGTACGCGGCGGCCGACCAGCGGATCATGATCACCAGCAGCCGGGACGGTCGCGCCTGGACCGCCCCCGAAGCCGTGCCCGGCTGCGCCACCACGAGGTCCCCGGCGCTCGTCGTGTACGACGACGCCCTGCACCTGCTCCACGGCAACCCCAAGGACGGCGCGATCCACTGGAGCCGTCGGCGCGACACCGCCTGGATCTCGGAGGGGCCGATCCCGGGGCACCGCACCCGGAGCAACATCGGCCTGGCGGTCTTCGACGGCCGGCTGGTCTGCGTGCACCGCGACCCCGCCCGCCAGCGGCTGCGGTGGTCCTCCTACGACGGGACCCGGTGGAGCGCGGACGCCGAGCTGCCGGACCACAGCAGCAAGTACGGACCCGCGCTCGCCGTCCACCGCGACCGGACCGGCACCCGCGACCAGCTCCTGTGCGTCCACCGGGGTCACGCCCAGCGTGCGGTCACCGCGACGGGCGAGGTGCTCACCGACGAGGACCCGGCGGGCCTGCACGAACTCGACGATCCGGAGGCGGTCACCGGCTGAGGGCGGGCGGGATCCGGTCTACGCGCGTCCGCGTCGGCGCCGGTCCATCGGAAGACACGACGCGGAACGCGCCCGCTTGGATCTATGCCCACAACCCACCGGTAGGGGGCGCGATTTACCCCTGACCCGGGAGAGGATTCCGGACGCACTGTCCAAAAAGATTCAAAGGAACGATCCGTGCGACCACGATTCTCCGGCATGACCGCCTCCCTGGCCGCATTCGGACTCCTCGGTTCCCTCGCCACCGCCTGCGGCTCGGCCGGCGGCGAGGGGACGACGCTGCGCCTGGTGGTCCCCGAGTACGGCGACAGGCCGGCGACGAGTTCCAAGGCGTACTGGGACAAGCTGACGGCCGCCTTCACCGCCGCCCACCCCGGGAAGACGGTCGAGGTGACGCTCTACCCCTGGGCCGACATCGACCGCGAGGTCACGCGCATGGTGAAGGAGGACGACGCCCCGGACGTGGCGCTGATGGGCGCGTACTCCGACTTCGCCGCGCAGGACCGGCTGTACTCCGCCGACGAGGTGCTGTCGGTCAGGTCGGAGGCGAACTTCCTTCCGCCGCTGCGGGAGGCGGGCTCGGTCGACTTCACGCTGTACGGGCTGCCCTTCGTGGCCAGCAGCCGCCTGCTCTTCTACAACAAGGAGCTGTTCGACAAGGCGGGAGCGGAACCGCCGAAGACCTGGTCGGACCTGAAGAACTCGGCCGAGGCGCTGAAGAGGGAGGGCGTGCGCTTCCCGTACGCCCTGCCGCTCGGTCCCGAGGAGGCGCACGCCGAGGCCCTGATCTGGGAACTGAGCAACGGCGGCGGGTACACCGACAACACCGGCGGCTACAGCATCGCGTCCGCGCAGAACACGCAGACGTTCCGGTGGATCAGGGACAACCTGGTCGAGCCGAAGCTCACCGGCCCGGTACCGCCCGGCCGGCTCGACCGGCAGGACGCCTTCGACGCCTTCCTGCGGGGCGACGTCGGCATGGTCAACGGCTATCCGTCGCTGCTGCACGAGGCGCGGGCGAAGGGGATGCGGGTCGGCACGCTGACCATGCCGGTGTCGGACGCGCTGAGCGGCGGGGAGGCACCGCCGTCGGTGGGGGTCGCCGACTGGATGATGGCCTTCAAGCACGACGGCAACCGCGAACTGGTGGGCTCCTTCCTGGACTTCGTCTACGAGGACAAGAACCTCAACGAGTTCGCCGGGCGCTACCACCTGCTGCCCTCGACGGTGTCCGCGACCCAGTCGTCCCGGGACGCCGCGACGGACCCCGGTGCCGAGCAGTTCCTGACCGCACTGCGCACGGCCCGGCTCTACCCGGTCGACGATCCCTCCTGGCTGCGGGCCAGCGACGCCATCAAGCGGAACATCGGCAAGGCCGTCGCGCCGTCCGCCGACCCGAAGGCGGTACTGGAGGGCATCGCCGACCAGGTCCGGGACGCGGCGCAGCAGCGGTGACGGCCGGGACCGGCGGCGGCCGGGTGCGCCGACGGGGTCCCGGCCGGCCGCGGGTCAGGGCCGGTGCCGCAGGGCGCCCGGCCACCAGACCGCGGGGCCGATGTCCCGGACGAGGGCCGGCACCAGGAGCGACCTGACGACCAGGGTGTCGAGCAGGACGCCGAAGGCGACGATGAAGGCGATCTGGACGAGGAAGGCCAGCGGGATCACGCCCAGTGCCGCGAAGGTCGCGGCGAGGACGACGCCGGCCGAGGTGATGACCCCGCCCGTGGCGACCAGGCCCCGGCGCAGGCCCTCGCGGGTGCCGTGCAGCTCGGTCTCCTCGCGCACCCTCGACATGAGGAAGATGTTGTAGTCGACGCCGAGGGCCACCAGGAAGACGAACCCGTACAGCGGGACCGCCGGGTCGGTGCCGGTGAAGCCGAGGACGTGCTCGAAGACGAGGGCGGAGACGCCCAGCGTCGCGAGGAAGTTGAGCGCGACGGTCGCCACCAGGAGCACGGGCAGCAGCAGCGAGCGCAGGAGTCCGACCAGGATCACCAGGATGATCGCCAGCACGACGGGGACGATGAGCCGCCGGTCCCGTTCGGCCGTGACCTGGGTGTCGTACTGCTGGGCCGTCGTGCCGCCGACGAGGGCGTCGGCCCCGGGAACCGCGTGCAGGGCGGTGCGCAGCGCGGCGACGGTCCTCTTGGCGGCGTCGGAGTCGGCGGCGTCCGCGAGGGTCACGTCGATCCGGACGCGCCCGTCGGCGACGAGCGGCCGGGAGGTGCCGGGGACGGCGAAGAGGGTGGCCGAGGCGACGCCGTCGACGCCTTCGGCGGCCGTGCGCACCGGCTGCGCGGCGTCCGCGTCGGCGATGACGACGGCGGGGTTCCCGGCGCCGCCGGGGAAGTGCCGGCCCAGGCGCTCCTGGGCGGTGACGGAGGGCGCGTCGTTGACGAAGATCTCGTCGAGCGGGACGCCCTTGGAGTCGAGCGTGAAGGAGAACGCGGCGCAGGCGAGGAGGGCCGCGAGGGACGCGGCCCAGACCTTGCGCGGGGCGCGGTCGACGAGCGCCGCGACCTTGCGCCAGGCGGGGTGCGCCGCCTCGCCGTCCGCTCCGGCGGTCGTGCGGGGGCGGGCCGGCCAGTAGGCGGCGCGTCCGAGCAGGACGAGAGCGGCGGGGAGGAAGGTCACCGCGCTCAGGACGGCGCACGCGATGCCGATGGCGCCGACGGGGCCGAGGGCGCGGTTGTTGGTGAGGTCGCTGAAGAGCAGGGCCAGCAGGCCGAGCGCGACCGTGGCGGCGCTGGCCACGATCGGGCCGAGGGACTGCTTGAGGGCGGCGCGCATGGCGGGGACCCGATCGCCGTCGCGTGCGCCCAGTTCCTCGCGGTAGCGGGCGGCGAGGAGCAGGGCGTAGTCGGTGGCGGCGCCGATGACCAGGATGGACAGGATGCCCTGGACCTGGCCGTCGACCCGGACGACGCCGTGGTCGGCGAGGACGTAGACGACGGCGCAGGCCAGGCCGAGCGCGAACACGGCGCCGAGGATGATCAGCACCGGGAGCAGGACGCTCCGGTAGACCAGGAGCAGGATCACGAGGACGGCGACGAGGGCGACGACCAGCAGGAGGCCGTCGATGCCCGCGAACGCGTCGCGGAGATCGGCCCGGGTCGCGGCGGGGCCGCCCAGCCACGTTTCGGTGCCCGGTACGGCGGACGCCGCCGCGTCGACCTTCGCCAGGACGTCGGGCAGCCCGTCGCCGAGGTCGGGGCGGAGCTGGACGACGCCGCGCAGGGCCTCGCCGTCCTCGGAGGGGAAGGCCGGGGAGGGGGCGCCGACCACGCCTTCGGTGCCGGTGAGGGAGGCCAGTGCCCGGGTGGCGGCGGCCCGTGCGGACGGGTCGACCCTGCCGCCGCCCTCGGCGGTCCAGACGACCAGGGCGGGAAGGGTCTCCTCCTGGCGGAACGCCTCCTGGGCCCGGAGGACTCGGGTCGACTCGGCGCTGCGGGGCAGGAAGGCCGCCTGGTCGTTGGTGGCCACCTCGCCGAGCTTGCCCGCGTAGGGGCCGAGCCCTCCTCCGACGGCGAGCCAGACGACGAGCACCAGCAGGGGCAGCAGCCTGCTCGCCCAGCGCGCGGGTGTGGACATGGAGAGGCCCCACAATCTCTCGATGATGAACTATCTCGATGATCGAGAGATATTGAACCACGGGACCTCCGGGGATCCGTGGACCAGCACCCCGCCCGACGGGGAGACGAGGCCGCCGTCGCTCAGCGTCGCGGGGCGCGCAACGCGCCGAGCTCCTCGTTCAGGGCGTCCAGGTACCGCAGGACGACGGCGAGTTCGTCCCCGCTGAACCGCTCGCGCGCCCGGCCCGCGGCCTGGGCCAGCGGCAGGAAGTGGGCCCTCGCCGAGGCGCGGGCTCCCGGGGCGTAGTGGATGCGCACCACCCTGCGGTCCTCCTCGGCCCGGCTGCGCCGGATGTGTCCGGCCTTCTCCAGGCGGTCGAGGCACGCGGTGACCGCGCCCGACGTGAGCCCCAGGTGCTCCCTGAGGAGTCCGGGGGTGGCCGTGTCCGGGTGGTCGAGCACGAACGCCAGCGCGTGGACGTCGGTGGGGTGCAGGCCCTCGTTGACGGCGAACCCGTGGACCAGGCGGTTCATCTCGCCGATCGTCCGCCGCAGGGTGACCGCGAACCGCTGCAGATCGGCCGTGCCGCTGTCGTCCGTCACGATCGTCTCCGTCTGCGCGTCACCCACGCGACAAGCCTATGCGGACACCGGTCGGACCACGGAACCGGCCCGGCCGTGAATCCGGCCGGTCGTGACGCCGGCCGGCCGGGGCGGCCCCATGGGTCTGGGCGCCCCGGCCGGCCGGGCTTCGGGGTGGGGAGGAGGGAGCCGGTCAGTCCCGGTCGAGGACCGTCGTGAGGACCTGCCGCAGCGCCTCCTCGGGATCCGCGACCGCCGCTTCGGACCGCCAGGCGACGAACCCGTCGGGGCGGACGAGGACCGCGCCGTCCCCGGTCACGCCGTGGAGCTCCGCCCAGTCCGTCTCGCCCTCCGGGGACAGTTCCGCGTCGGGTCCGGTGCCGACGCGGTACGCGTCGACGGGTACGGAGAGCCGCTCGGCGACGCGCCGCGCCGCGGTGTGCCACCCCCCGGCGCCGTCCGCGCCGCTCAGGAGCACCATCGACCGCTCGTACAGGTCGAGGGAGGAGACCCGGTCACCGGCACGGCGCAGCCACAGGTGGGGCGCCCGGCTGCCGGGCTCGCCCGTCAGCCGCAGCCCGTCAGGGACGACCGGCAGCTCCCGGTCGGCGCCCTGGACCGCGCCCTGGGGGTAGCGGTAGCCCAGCGCCACGTTGAGGATCCCGCCCTTCCTGCCGCCGGCGCCACCACCGCCACCGGCGGCGCCGGCGGCTTCGGCGGAGGGCGCGTAGCCGGGGTGGCTGTGCTCGACCGAACGCTTAGAGGCGCGGGAGCTCGTCGCCTCCGCGACGGGCCGGCGTTCCGCGTCGTAGCTGTCCAGCAGGCCGGGGCCGGCCCAGCCGCCCAGGACGGCGGCCAGCTTCCAGGCCAGGTTGTGCGCGTCCTGGATGCCGGTGTTGGAGCCGAACGCGCCGGTGGGCGACATCTCGTGGGCCGAGTCACCGGCGAGGAACACCCGGCCGTCCGCGTACCGTTCGGCGACCCGTTCGGCCGCGTGCCAGGGCGCCCTGCCGGTGATCTCCACGTCGAGGTCCGGCACCCCCACGGCCCGCCGGATGTGCTCCCGGCAGCGCTCGTCGGTGAACGCCTCCTCGGACTCGCCTTTCTCGGGGTGCCAGGGCGCGTGGAACACCCACCGCTCCTGGTTGTCCACCGGCAGCAGCGCCCCGTCGGCCTCCGGGTCCGTCAGGTAGCAGACGACGAAGTGCCGGTCGCCGACGACCTCCGCGAGGCCCCGGGACACGAAGGTGACGCTCACGTTGTGGAAGAGGTCGCCGGGGCCGTTGTGCCCGATGCCGAGCCGTTCGCGGACGGGGCTGCGCGGGCCGTCCGCCGCGACGAGGTAGTCCGCGCGGATCGTCTGGTGCTCGCCCGTGTCACGGCTCTTGACCTGGGCGGTCACCCCCTCGGCGTCCTGCTCGAACGACATCAGCTCGGTGGAGTACCGCAGGTCGCCGCCGAGCTCGCGCGCCCGCTCCAGGAGCACCGGTTCGAGGTCGTTCTGGCTGCACAGGCACCAGCCGGAGGGGCTGAACCGGGCGACCCCGCCGCCGGGGTCGATCTCCCTGAACAGCCACTCGCCGGCCTCGCCCACCAGGCTCGGCGTCTGCAGGATGCCGTTGTTCCGGGCCAGGACGGCCGCGGCCTCACGGATCCCTCGCTCGACACCGGCGCTGCGGAACAGCTCCATCGTGCGCACGTTGTTGCCGCGTCCCCGCGGGTGGAACGAGGTGCCCCGGTGGCGTTCGACCAGGGTGTGCGGCACGCCGAGACGCCCCAGGAACAGCGAGGTGGCCAGGCCCACCAGCGAGCCGCCGACGATGAGGACGGGCGTGCGGTGACCGACGTCGCCGGCCTTTTCGATTCGGTTCATTGATCGCCTCCAGCGTCGCCTGCGACGCAAGCCAGGGGTGGACTGCAGATTCATGCCCGCTACGGGCCCGATCGCGTGTCCGGGGCACCTGAATGAACGCGCGGTTCACTCAGGTGCCCCGTGGGGCTCGCGCGGATCGCCTCCTCCGCCAACGATCGGCACATGACGACTGCGGGCCCACGGTGCCCGGCGGTCCTTCCCGAACCCTCCTCGCGGAAGAGAAAGTGGTGCGCTGGATGTCCAACTCGGGACGTATTTCGCAGTCGGCGTTCGACGGATCGAGACTGCGGGTGATCCTGCTGCTCGATCTGTACGAAGGTGCCCAGCAGCAGTTCCTGGACGCGTACGAGCTCATGTGCAAGCAGGTCGCGTCCGTGCCCGGTCACATCAGTGACCAGCTCTGCCAGTCGATCGAGAACCCCTCGCAGTGGCTCATCACCAGCGAGTGGGAGAGCGCTCCGCCGTTCCTCGCCTGGGTGAACAGCGAGGAGCACGTGGAGACCGTGAAGCCCATGCACAGCTGCGTCCGGGACACCCGGTCGATGCGCTACAGCATCCTCAGGGAGACCGGTCCCCGCCGGCCGCTCGCGCCCGAGCACGCGCCCTCGCGGCACCAGGTGGCCGCCCGCGTCGGCGACGGAGCCGCCCGCCACGCCCTCACGTTCACCGTCAAGCCGGGCTCCGAGTCGAAGGTCGCGGAGCTCCTCGCCGGGTACGAGTCGCCCGAGGCCCAGGTCGACGAGAACACCCGGCTGCGCCGGACCTCGCTCTTCATGCACGGCAACCGCGTGGTGCGGGCCGTGGAGGTCGAGGGCGACCTCCTCGCGGCCCTGCGCCACGTCGCCCGCCAGCCCGAGGTGCGCGCGGTCGAGGAGGCCATCAACCCGTACCTGGAGCAGGACCGGGACCTGACCGACCCCGAGTCGGCACGGCTCTTCTTCACCCGGGCCGCGCTCCCGGCCGTGCACCACGTGGTGTCCGGCCGGCCGGCCCCGGACGACGTGCGGCGGCACGCGCTGTACTACCCGGCCAAGGAAGGCCGCGGGATGGAACTGGCCCGGCTGCTCGCCCACCAGGACGCGGCCGCCGCGGACGACCCGGCGAGCCCGGTGTACGGCAGCACCGTCTTCCAGCGGGACGACATCGTGGTGCGCCTCGTCGACCTCACCGGCGAGCTCGACGCCGACCCCGTCGCCTCGCTGGGCCTCAAGGGCCCCGGGACCGCCGCCGAGCTGGAACGACTCCTCGACGGCGCCGCGATCGGCGTCGAGGGCTCCCTGGAGACGGAGCGCAACATCAACCGCCTCCTGTCGCACGCCGACATGCTGCCCGTCACCGACCGCAGCTCGGCGGTCTCCTGACGCGCGGGCACGGCCGCGGCCCCCGGGCCGCGGCCGGTCACCCGCACGCCACTTCACCACCGGAGGTAACAACCATGCTCAAGCAGCGTCCTCGCATCGTGTCCCTGAGCGAGACGGAACCCAACCGCAGGCGCGGGGGTGACCTGCGGGCCATGCTCACGCCGGCCACCGTGGGCTCCACCAGCGGCTTCATGGGCCTGGCGATCGTCGCGCCCGGCGAGCGCATCGGTGAGCACTACCACCCCTACTCCGAGGAGTTCGTGTACGTCGTCTCCGGCGCGCTCGAAGTCGACCTGGACGGCGAGACGTTCGGCCTCGTACCCGACCAGGGCCTCCTGATCCCCATCGACATGCGGCACCGGTTCCGCAACGTCGGCGACGTGGAGGCCCGCATGGTCTTCCACCTGGGGCCGCTCGCCCCGCGGCCGAGCCTCGGCCACGTCGACACCGAGGTCGCCGAGGACGGCGAACTCGCGGCGGCGGGGCCGCACCTGACCGTGCACGACCCGGTCCCGGCCGAGCGAAGCGGGGCCGTCGAGTGAACCGGCGCGTGGCCGTCACCGGCATCGGTGTGGTCGCGCCGGGCGGCACCGGGACGAAGGCGTTCTGGGACCTCCTCGCCGCCGGCCGCACCTCCACCCGCGGCATCACCCTGTTCGACCCGGCCGGACTGCGCTCCCGGATAGCCGCCGAGTGCGACTTCGACCCGACCGCGCACGGCCTGGACCCCGAGCTCAGCCGACACGCCGACCGGTACATCCAGTTCGCCGTGGTCGCCGCGGACGAGGCCGTGCGGGACTCCGGGCTCGACACCGACACCGAGGACCCCTGGCGCGTCGCCGTCTCCCTGGGCAGCGCCGTCGGCGGCACCACCCGGCTCGAACACGACTACGTGCTGGTCAGCGAGGGCGGGCAGCGGTGGGACGTGGACCACCGCGCGGCCGAGGCGAAACTGCACATGGCGTTCTCGCCGAGCACGCTCGCCTCGGTCGTGGCCGAACAGTTCGGCGCCCGAGGCCCGGTGCAGACGGTCTCCACCGGCTGCACCTCCGGCCTCGACGCCGTCGGCTACGCCTTCCACACGATCCAGGAGGGCCGGGCGGACGTCTGCATCGCCGGGGCGTCGGACTCGCCGATATCCCCGATCACCATGGCCTGCTTCGACGCCATCAAGGCGACGTCGCCCGACAACGACGACCCCGAGCACGCCTCCCGGCCCTTCGACGACCGCCGCAACGGCTTCGTCATGGGCGAGGGCGCGGCGGTCCTCGTCCTGGAGGAGTACGAGCACGCCAGGGCCCGCGGTGCGCACATCTACTGCGAGATCGGCGGCTACGCCACCTTCGGCAACGCCTACCACATGACCGGTCTGACCGGTGAGGGACTCGAGATGGCCCGGGCGATCGACTCCTCGCTCGACCAGGCCCGGCTCGACCCCACCCTGGTGGACTACGTCAACGCGCACGGCTCGGGCACCCGGCAGAACGACCGGCACGAGACCGCCGCCGTCAAGCGCTCCCTGGGCGCCCACGCCTACGACACCCCCATGAGCTCGATCAAGTCGATGGTGGGGCACTCGCTCGGCGCGATCGGCGCGATCGAGGTCGTCGCCTGCGTCCTGGCGCTGAAGCACCAGGCCGTACCGCCGACGGCGAACTACGAGACCCCCGACCCCGAGTGCGACCTGGACTACGTGCCGCGCACCGCCCGCTCGCGGAAGCTGAGGAACGTGCTCTCCGTGGGCAGCGGGTTCGGCGGATTCCAGTCCGCGGTCCTCCTGACCGGGCCGGGAGGGAGATCACGATGAACAGTCACGGACCACGGCGCGCGGTCGTCACCGGCATCGGGGTGATCGCCCCCAACGGACTGAGCTCCGAGGCGTACTGGAAGTCGGTACGCGAAGGGCTCGGCGTCCTGGACCGGATCACCCGCGAAGGGTGCGAGCACCTGCCCCTCAAGATCGCGGGCGAGGTACGGGGCTTCGATGCCTCCTCCCTCATCGAGGAGCGCTTCGTCGTCCAGACCGACCGGTTCAGCCACTACGCGATGGCCGCCGCCGCCATGGCCCTCGACGACGCGGGCCTCGGCGACGACCCTGAGGAGCCGTTCGACATCGGGGTGGTCACCGCCGCCGGGTCCGGCGGCGGCGAGTTCGGCCAGCGCGAGTTGCAGAAGCTGTGGGGACAGGGCTCCAAGTTCGTCGGCCCCTACCAGTCCATCGCCTGGTTCTACGCGGCGAGCACCGGCCAGATCTCCATCCGCAGCGGCTTCAAGGGGCCCTGCGGGGTGGTCGCCAGCGACGAGGCGGGCGGGCTGGACTCCGTCTCCCACGCGGCCCGCGCCGTACGGCGCGGCACGGGCGCGGTGGTCGTCGGCGCCGCCGAGGCACCCCTCGCCCCGTACTCGATGGTCTGCCAGCTCGGATACCCCGAGCTCAGCACCGTCGAGGACCCGGACCGGGCCTACCGGCCCTTCACCTCCGGGGCCTGCGGCTTCGTCCCGGCGGAGGGCGGCGCGATGCTCGTCGTCGAGGACGAGACCCGGGCCCGTGACCGGGGAGCGGCCGTCCGGGCCGTCGTGGCCGGCCACGGCGCCACGTTCACCGGCGCCTCCCGCTGGGAGGAGTCCCGCGAGGGACTCGCGCGTGCCGTCCGCGAAGCCCTCGCCGAGGCCGAGTGCGCCCCGGAGGAGATCGACGTCGTCTTCGCCGACGCCCTGGGCGTACCGGCGGCGGACCGCGCCGAAGCACTGGCGCTCGCCGACGCACTGGGGGCGCGCGCCTCCCGCGTCCCGGTCACCGCGCCGAAGACCGGCTTCGGCCGGGCCTACTGCGGGGCACCCCTCCTCGACATCGCGGCCGCCGTCTTCGCGATGGAGCAGGGCGTGGTGCCCCCGACCCCGAACGTGTTCGACATCGACCACGACCTGGACCTGGTGATGTCCCGCGCTCGCCCCGCCGAGCTGCGCACGGCCCTCGTCCTCAGCAGAGGACTCATGGGATCCAACGCGGCGCTGGTCGTGCGCCGCGGCGACGAATCCGCCCGGTAGGACCGGGCGGGAAGGAGAAGCACCCTCATGATCACCACCGCACTGACCTTCGACGAACTCTCCGTGCTGATGAAGCAGGCGGCCGGCGTCACCGCCGACCCTCGGGAGCTCGAGAAGGCGCCCGACGCGCCGTTCAGCACCATCGGTCTCGACTCGCTCGGGCTGCTCGGCATCGTCGGCGAGCTGGAGAACCGGTACGGCGTCTCGCTGCCCACGGACGCGGAGCGCTGCAAGACGCCCGGCGAGTTCGTCGGTCTCGTCAACAAGACCCTGCAGACGGGAGTCTGACGTGGCCGGGCACACCGACAACGCGATCACCATCGACGCTCCGCTCGACCTCGTCTGGGACATCACCAACGACATCGAGAACTGGCCGAGCCTGTTCAGCGAGTACGCCTCCCTGGAGGTGCTCTCCCGGGAGGGCGACTCCACCACCTTCCGGCTGACCATGCATCCGGACCAGGCCGGGAAGGTCTGGAGCTGGGTGTCGGAGCGCACCGTCGACCGGCCGGGGCGGACCGTCCGCGCCCGCCGCGTCGAGACCGGACCGTTCGCGCACATGGACATCCGGTGGGAGTACGAGGAGACGCCGGCCGGCGTCCGGATGCGCTGGGTGCAGGACTTCGCGATGAAGCCCGACGCTCCGGTCGACGACGCCTGGATGACGGACAACATCAACAACAACTCCCGCACCCAGATGGCGCTCATCCGGGACCGCGTCGAGCAGGTCGCCCGCGAGCGCCGGAGCGCGCCGGTCCTGCCCGGCTGACGGCGCACGCACCTTCCGGGTCTCCGGCCGGGGACCCGTACCCCCTCACACCCGTACACCGCACACCGCACACCGCACACCCAGGAAGGACGCCCGATGCACCACGCCCTGATCGTCGCCCGCATGGCCCCAGGTTCGGCGCCGGCGATCGCCGACGTGTTCGCCGCCTCCGACCGCGGCGAGCTCCCGCACCTGGTCGGCGTCACCCGGCGCAGCCTCTTCCAGTTCGGGGACGTCTATCTGCACCTGATCGAGTCCGAGCGGGACCCGGCGCCCGCCATCGCGAAGCTGACGGGGCACCCGGAGTTCCGGGACACCAGCGAGAAGCTGTCGGCGTACGTCAGCGCGTACGACCCGGAGACCTGGCGCGGCCCCAAGGACGCCATGGCGCACTGCTTCTACCGCTGGGAACGGGACACCCGTTCCTGAGCACCCGCCCGTGCGCAGGCACGACGGAGCACACCGAGGCCGCCCGCCCCGCGACAGACGCGGAGCGGGCGGCCTCGGTTTCCGGGCTTCCCGTCAGGCGGGGACGGTGCACTCGAAGGCGTGGAGGTACGCGTTGACCGGCCGGATCTCGCCGATGACGAGACCGGCGTCGGTGAGCCGGTCGACCATGCTCTGCCGGGTGTGCTTCGCGCCGCCGACGTTGAGGAGCAGCAGGAGGTCCATGGCGGTCGTGAACCTCATCGACGGGGTGTCGTCCACCAGGTTCTCGATCACGACGACGCGGGCGCCGGGCGGCGCCGCCTCGCGGACGTTGGCCAGCGCCCTGCGGGTGCTGTCGTCGTCCCACTCCAGGATGTTCTTGATGATGTAGAGGTCCGCCCGGACCGGGATGTCCGCGCGGCAGTCCCCGGGCACGACGCGCACCCGGGGGGCCAGGGCGCCGCCCGGGCGCAGCCGCGGATCGGCGTTCTCCACCACGCGCGGCAGGTCGAGCAGGGTGCCGTGCAGGCCGGGGTGCTTCTCCAGCAGGCTCGCCAGGACGTGCCCCTGGCCGCCGCCGATGTCCACGACCGAGGACACGCCGTCGAGGTCGAGCAGGTCGGCGACGTCCTGGGCCGACTGCCGGCTGGAGGTGGTCATGGCCCGGTTGAAGACGTACGCGGACTCCGGCGCGTCCTCGTTGAGGTACGCGAAGAACTCCCTGTCGTACACGTCCTCGAAGACGTTGCGGCCGGAGCGCACGGCCTCGTCCAGTTTCGGCCACACGTCCCACGTCCACGGCTCGGTGCACCACAGCGCGATGTAGCGCAGGCTCTGCGGATCGTCCTCGCGCAGCAGCCGGGACATCTCCGTGTGCGCGAAGGTCCCGTCGGCGTGCTCGGTGAACACGCCCTGGCAGGACAGTGCGCGCAGCAGCCGCCGCAGGGTCCGCGGCTGGGTCTTCACCGCCGCCGCCAGGTCCTCCACGGTCATGGGGGTGTCCCCGAGGGCGTCGGCGACTCCGAGGCGGGCGGCCGCGCGTACGGCGGCGGCGCAGGCCGCCCCGAAGACGAGCTCCCGCAGCCGCATGGGGGGCGGGGTGGCCTGATGGGTGGGGGCCGGGTCAACAGTCGTCATCTGTCGCCTTGTCTGTGCGGTGGTGCCGTGGGTGTGGGGGGGTGTGTGGGTCGGGCAGGGGGAGGCCGTCAGCACATGCCGGCGGGTTCCGAGACCCCGCAGGTGTTGCCGCGGAAGGTGTTGCCCTTGCCGGTGTCGCGGACGGCCAGGTCGGCCGAGCCGTTGCGCAGGACGACGTTGTCGCGGATGTCGTTGCGTTCGTTGGGGGCGCCGACGAAGCTCTTGAACAGCACGATGCCGCCGGACAGCGGCGAGGTGCCCACGTTGTCCTCGATGCGGTTCTCCGCCACCGTCGTCTCCTCGGCGCCGGTGAGGACGATTCCCGAGCCTTGCAGGAAGGGCAGTCGGGGGGTCTTGGGGCAGAGCTTGTTGTTGGCGTGGATGTGGTTGCGGCGCAGGCGCATCGCCCCGGCGCGCGGGGTGGACTCGTCGCCCACCACGAAGACCGCGGCGCAGTTGCCGGTCGCCTCGTTGTGGTCGACGGTCAGGTTCCGCAGGCGTCGCACCGTGATGCCGACCCGGTTGCCGGAGGAGCGGTTGTGGCTGATCCGGGTTCCGTCGGTGTCGACGGCCCCGGCCTCCGAGTCCACGGTGTTGGAGACGAACAGGCCGGCGTCCGCGTTGTCCCGTGCGACGTTGCGGGTCAGCACGCTGCGGACGGAGCGCTCCAGGGCGATGCCCCAGTTGCCGTTCTTCTCGGCCGTCACCCGGTCGACCTTCAGGCGGTCGGTCCGCGAGGCCCAGAGCCCGTTCTTGGCGAAGCCCCTGAGGGTCAGCGAGCGCACGGTGACGCCCTTGACGGGAGCGCCGTCCAGCCCGGTCACGCAGAGGCCGTGGCCGGCCTTGGCGCAGGTGTCGTCGGCGGCGGCCGTGCCGGGCGCGAGGACGGTGGGGAAGACGGTCGAGCCCCGCAGGGTCAGGTTCGAGGTGGTGATGCGGACGCTCTCGCGGTAGGTGCCGGGAGCCAGGACGACGGTGTCCCCCGGCCGGGCGGCGTCCACCGCCTTCTGGATGGACTCGCCGGGCTTCACCCGGTGCACCGTCGGACTGTCGGCCGCCACGGGGGCGGCGGCGCCCACTCCGGAGCCCGCGAGAGCCACGGCGCAGGCCAGGGAGGCGATCTGTCGCTTGGTCATGTCCCGAAGCTATGAGGGGGTGTGACGGTCTGCCACCGCTGTTCCCCCGGGTGGGCCGGATGTCCCCCGGAAGGTCGCCGGGCGCCGTGCCGACCGGTCGGGCGCTAGGCCGTTCGCCACTCGGACCGGGTTCCTTCCTGTTCCGTGCTCGACCCGCTGTGACCTGCGGCGACGGGAGTGGAAGGGGCCGGGCGCAACCCTGACGGGGGACACCGGGTCGCGCTTCTCGCGTTGCGGTGGTCACAGGGGGGCGTTTGCCTCGTGCACGGAGCACAGCACAGGTGCCGCGCACACGCGCGGCCGAGAAGGCTCCGAGGAAGCAGAAAGAGAGAAGCATGCGTCTCGCACGTAGCGGTCTGCCCGTCGCCCTGATCGTCGGCGCCCTCGCCCTGTCCGCCCCCTCCGCCCTGGCCGCCGACGGGAGCGCCGACTGGGACGCCGCCGCCGCGGGCGCGGCCACCACCGTGGATGCCGCCGGCACGGTCCGGATCAACCCGCGGAAGGCGTTCCCCGGCTCCACCGTCACCGTCTCCACGACCGCCTGCGGCAAGGAGACCTACGGCAAGGGCGAGTCGGAGCTGGCCGGCCAGTTCCACCTGCTGCCGGGCGAGCGGAAGGGCGTCCTGGTGGGCGAGTTCCGGGTGCCCGAGAACGCCGCCTCGGGCACCGACACGGTGACCCTGAAGTGCCCGCCCCGGATCAAGCAGACCGTCACGTACCACATCTCCGGCCGCCCGCACGGTGCCGTCGAGGCGGGCTTCGGCTGGGCCGCCGGCGCCGAGGAGAGCGACGGGAACGGTGCCCAGCTCGCCCTGGGCGCCCTGCTGCTCGGCGGAGCCGTCGCCGGAGGTGTGGCCCGCCTGCGCCGGCGCTCCTCCCGGGCCGGGACCTCGGCCTGACGCACCGTCCGACCCGGCCCCCGGCACTCCGCGAGGAGTCCGGGGGCCGCCGGGATCCCGGCACCGAGTGAAGGCGGCACCCTCATGAGCACAGGCTCCGGGCCGAAGGCCGCCGACGGGCCGGCGCGGCGCCCGCCGACGGTCCGGACGCTGCTCTGGACCGCGTTCCTCGGGGCCCTGCTGGTGTCCGGCGCGCTGCGGGACGGCAGCCCTCCGCGGCCCACCGCGGCGCAGGCCGGCGCGCCGGCCGCGGCGCGGGCAGTCCCCGGTGCCGCGACGCCTGGTGCCGCGGCGCCCGGTCCCGCGCCGCTGCCCGACGCGGCCCCGGTGCGGATCCGGATCCCGGCCATCAAGGTGGACGCCTTCCTGACCCGTCTGGAGCTGGACCCCCAGGGCAGGCTGCTCCCGCCGCCCATGACGGCCCCCGCGCTGGCCGGCTGGTACGCCGACGGGACCGCGCCGGGCGCGCGGGGGACGGCCGTGGTGGCGGGGCACGTGGACACCCCGTACGGACCGGCCGTCTTCCACGAGCTCGGAGCCCTGGAGAAGGGGGCCGAGATCGCGGTCGACCGCCAGGACGGCCGGACGGCCCTCTTCACGGTCGACGCGGTGGAGGTCCACGCGAAGGACGCCTTCCCCGACGCCCGGGTCTACGCCGGCTCCACCCGCCCCGAACTGCGCCTGATCACCTGCGGGGGCGACTGGTCCAAGAAGACCGGCTACCGGGCCAACACCGTCGTGTACGCGACGATGAGCGCGGTGAAGTAGCCCCCGGGGGAAGGCCGGTCCGCCGTCGCCGCCCCCTCCTCAGCGGCTCACAGCACGGCGAGCCGCTCCACCACCAGCTCCACCCTCCGCTCGGTGTCCTCCGGCGGCAGGCGTCGCGCCCGGGTCAGGGTGGCCTGCCCGTGCAGGGCCGCCCAGAACACCTCCGTGAACAGCCCCGGGTGGACCCCCTCCCCCGCGACCTCGCCGAGGCTCTCCAGGAGCGCGGCGAAGGCGTCCTTCAGCGGCTCCGGCGTGTCCTCCCGGGCGAACGCCAGGCCGCCGTCGAGCTGGAACATCGCGTCGTAGACCGCCGGGTTGCGCTCGGCGAAGCCGAGGTACGCGCGGGCCAGGGCGGTGACCCGGGCGCGAGGGCCGTCGGCGGCGGAGGTCGCGGCCCGCAGCGCCGCGGCCAACTCGGCGGCCCCTTCGAGCGCGACGGCGCCGATGATCTCGCGCTTGCCGCGGAAATGGCTGTAGAGGACGGGCTGGCTGTACTCGATGCGCTCGGCGAGCCGGCGGGTGGTGACCGCGTCCCAGCCCTGCCGCTCGGCGAGTTCACGGGCCGTCGCCACGATGAGGCGTTCGCGGTCCGCCCGTTCGCGCTGCTTGCGTTCCTGTACCGACATGATCTGATCCTAGCATCGCTAGACAATCGAGCGGCAGAAGGTCTAGCGTTGCCCCATCATCTAGCACCGCTAGAAATCAGGAGGGGTCATCATGTTCACCGCACTCGAGGTCTTCACCACCGTGCTCGTCGGCCTGATGGTGGGAGTGGAGTTCTCCGTCGCCTTCGTCATGAACCCGATCTTCAAGGCGCTCCCCGAGGACGCCGGCCTGCTCGGCCGGGCCCACGGGGGCCGGATGCTCGGCGCGGTGATGCCGGTCTGGTACATCACCTCGCTGGTCCTCGCCGGCGTCCGGGCCGTCGCCGGGTGGCACCGCCCCGGCACCGGTCTCGTCGTCACCGGCGCCGCGCTGCTGCTCGTGAGCGTGATCATGTCGGTGCTGCTGCTCGTCCCGATCAACAACCGGGGCAAGACCTGGACCCCCGAGAACCGGCCCGCCGACTGGCAGGAGCAGTCGAACCGCTGGGACCGCTTCCACTACGTCCGCGTCGCCGTCATCATCGCCGCCTTCACCTGCCTGGTCACCGCCCTCACCTGAGCCCACGGGCGATGACCCGGGCGGGACCTGCGCCGATGCGGCTGGCAGAGTCATGACACCGCCCCGGGTCGGGGCGGGGGAACAGCGGACCCCCACAGGTCCGCCGGTGAGAGACGACTCATGCGAAGAATCGCGGCCCGCGGGCTGCACATCATGGCGACGGTCCTCGCGGCCGTCGTCCTGCTCGGAGGGCAGGCGGTGCCCGCCGCCGCCGTCACGACGGTCCCGGGGGACGCGGCCGGCACCGCCACCACCCGGGAGTCGGTCCGGGCGATGACCTGGAACATCTGCGGGGAGGCCGGCGGCCGGATCGCCACGGACGACGGCTACTGCCCGTACCGCAACGTGCCCGGCAAGAAGATCGAGGGGATCGCCCGGCTGGTCCAGGAGCGGGACCTCAACGTGGTCATGCTCCAGGAGGTGTGCTCGGCCAGTCACCTGGTCCCGCTGGAGGCGAAGCTGGAGGCCGACGACCCGGGCTCCGACTGGACGTTCGCGCTCGCGGGCGGGACGCGCCCGGGCGACACGTACCAACCAGAACAGCCGGGCGTCGAGTTGATCGACACGCAGGGCTCGAAGTGCCGCGGCTCGCTGTCCGGCACGCTGGGCGTGGCCATCGGCGTCAAGGGCCGGATCACCTGGAAGACCGAGACGGACTTCACCACCCCGCTCGGCCTGTCGATGGGTCGCGGCGGCGTGCTGTGCGTGGAGGTGGCCGGCTGGGAGAACCACCTGTGCACGACGCACGTGTCCAACTTCGGGGCCGACGTCCCGGAGAGGCTGACGCAGGCGCAGGCCGACCAGTACTACGCCGACCAGATCGCGACGGTCACGGACGTGGTCGGGACGTTCCCGTCCGTCGTCCTCGGCGGTGACTTCAACACCCGGCTCCAGGACCGGCTCCAGCCGCTCTACAGCCTGATGCCGGAGTGCGACCAGCGGGCGTACGGCACCGGCGACACCTCCGACGAGCCGACCAAGCTGACGCTCGGCGGCGTGACGCAGGACGCGAACGGCGGGATCCTGTCGTACTCCGGGTACACGACCGTGAAGATCGACTACCTCTTCGCCACCGGCGGCTTCACCGGCTGCGACTCCCGGACCGACTTCGCGGACCAGGCGGACTACCGGGTCTCCGTCCAGCCGACCTGCACGAAGACGACTCCGGTGAGCGTCCCCGACCCGTGCCGGCCGGACCCGACCGGCTACTCCGACCACACCCCGCTGTACGGCCACACGCAGGGCGGCGGGAAGCCGGCCTGGCGGCTCGACGGCAGCCCCGACGGCTTCGACGGCACGCTGACGGGCGGCGCCACCTGGGCACCCGGCGAGCACGGCGGGGCGCTGGCCCTGGACGGTTCCACCGGTGCGGCCACCGCGGCCGGGCCCGCCGTGGACACCACCCGCAGCTTCACCGTCTCCGCCTGGGCGAAGGCCAACCCGGGCGCGGGCACGTCGGTCGTGCTGTCCCAGGACGGGACGACGATCAGCGGCATGATGCTCTTCTACAACCAGGGCGACAGCAGTTGGCGCTTCGCCCTGCCGAAGGCCGACAGCGCCACCTGGAACGTCGACCAGGCCATCGCCCCCGGTGCCACGGCCGGCAGGTGGACCCATCTCACGGGCGTGTACGACGCCACCAGCGGCGCGGTCTCGCTCTACGTCGACGGCGTGAAGAAGGCCACGGCCGTCCACGCCGACGCCGACCGGTGGGCAGCCACGGGCCCGTTCGTCGTCGGCCGCGACAAGGTGAAGGGCGCCCACAACGCCTGGTTCAACGGCTCCGTGCAGCGCGTGGCGGCCTTCGGCTACCCGCTGCGCGACGACCAGATCGCCTCGTACGCCGGCCGGCTGACGGCGCCGACCGGCCGGAGCACGCAGCTGCGCGAGGTCCCGGGCGAGCCGCTGTCCCAGGGCTGCCACCAGAACGTCGACCCCTTCGGCGCCGACTACGGCACGTCGAGCACCCTCACGCCGACGCTGACGGCGACGGTCACCCACCCCGACCCGTCGAAGGAGGTGTGGGCCGAGTTCTCGATCTGGGACAACACCGACCCGACGCAGCCGCAGCCGATCACCATGGGCGCGGCCGGCTCGGCGAGCACCAAGGTCCGCGGCCAGGGCACCGTCTCCGTCCCGGTCCCCCGGCTGCTCCCGGGTCACACGTACGGCTGGCGCGTCCGCACCACCGACGGCACGACCACCTCGCCCATCTCCACGAACTGCCACTTCAGGGCCCCCGCGGCCTGAGCCCGGCCGGCGGATCGTGACGTCCTCGTCCTGACGTGCCGGTGAGGGTGGGGCCCCACCGCGCGGGGCCCCACCCGCACAGCCGTGCGGAGCGGGGTCAGAAGCGGCTCTGCCCGATCGGGAGGCGCTGCGGGAGGGTCGGCAGCGGGAGCCCGGTGGAGCGGTGGGCCTGGCCGGCCGGGGTCCGGCAGCTGAGGTCGGCGGCGGGCAGACGGCCCGTCACCAGGTAGGCCGTGGCGGTCGCGTCGGCGCAGGATCCCAGCCCGTAGACGCCGTGGCCCTGGCCGCCGAGGACGGTGACCATCCGGGCCCCCTTCATCGCCCGGCGCAGCCCCTGCCCACTGGCCAGGGGCGTCTGCGAGTCCCACTCGTTCTGCAGGACGAGGGCGCCGACGGCGTTGTTCACCTCGGTGGCGGGCTCGGCCCCGCCCCGCCAGAACGCGCACGGCTTGATGTTCGACGCGAAGTCCCCGTACAGCGGGTACCTGCGCTTGTCGCGGATCGCGTCGCGCCGGTACTGCTCCGGGTCGCGCGGCCAGGCACGGGTGTCGGCGCACACCACGGACCAGAAGGCCGCGTCCATGTTGTCCGCCGGGACGGCGGGGGCACCGGCCGGAGCGCCGGCGGGGCGGGCGCCGGCCGAGGGCGCGGGGGCGAACGGCGTGCCGTACCTCGCCGGTGCCGGAGTCCGGCCCTCGGCGGCGTCCTTGAGCCGTACGACCGCCTCGGCGGCATAGGCCACGTCGAAGAAGACGGCCCGCGCCCCGAGCCGGATGTCGTCGCCCGTCAGGCTGACGCCGTCGAGCACGATCGGCTCACGGTCCGCCCGGGCGACCAGCGCCCAGAAGGTCGCGCCGACCTCGGCCGGGGTGGCGCCGAGCCCGTACGTCGCGTTCCGCTCGGCGGCCCAGCCGGTCCAGCGGGTGAACGCCGGTTCCGCGCCCTCGGCCCATATCTGGATCATGCCGCGCCAGATCCGCTGCGGGTCGACCGCGCTGTCGAGGACGAACCGGTCGGCGCGCTTCGGGAACAACTGCGTGTAGACGGCGCCCAGATAGGTGCCGTAGGAGTAGCCGAGGTACGAGATCTTCCTCTCGCCGAGCACGGCGCGGATGACGTCCATGTCCCGGGCCGTGTCGCGGGTGGTGAGGTGCGCGAGGGCGGCGCCGTTCCGCGCCCGGCACTTCTCCGCGACGGTCCGCGCCCACTGGACGTCCTTCGTGAACGTCGCAGCCTTGTACGGGCGTTGCCAGGCCGCCTCGGCGTCGTTCAGGCCACAGCTCACCGGGCTGCTCCGGCCGACGCCCCGGGGATCGAAGCCGATCAGGTCGTACCGCTTCTTCACGTCGTCCGACAGCATCGATGCCATCCAGACCGGCATGTCGAGGCCCGATCCGCCGGGCCCGCCGGGATTCAGCAGCAGCACCCCGCGCCGGTCGCGCGCGCTCGTGGCCTTCGTCCGGGAGATCGCCAGGTCGAGCGTGCGCCCGTTCGGACGGGCGTAGTCCAGCGGCACCTTGATCGTCGCGCACTGGTACTCCGCCGGTCCTTCGGCGTCACAGCGGCTCCAGCGCGGCTTCTGGTGTCCGTAGCGCGCGAGCGGGTCGGATAAGGGGGAGGCGGCGGGCGTGGTGGCGGCGGTCCGGGAGGCCGGTCCGGCCGCCGAGGCCACCGCGGGAGTGAGGACGGGGAGGAGCGTCGCGATGGCGCCGAGGGCCACGACGGACGTCGTTCGGGTGCTTCGCACGATGATGGGGATCCTCGCGGGAGGTGGGTGTTCGGTCCCAAGAACCCTTGCTCATAGGCGACTTGCCCGAATCCCCCCGAAGTACGGCTTCGGGTCCCCCCAGAGGAGGATCCGACCCCGACGCGCGGGTCCGTGGTCTACAGTGAGCACGCAGCTGGTTCGCCCCGTCCGCCAGGCGGGATGCGTCGTAAGAGGGAACCCGGTGGGAATCCGGGACTGCCCCGCAGCGGTGAGTGGGAACGACCGCCGTCACACAGCACTGGGTCCGACGTACCGGACCTGGGAAGCGACGGCCAGTAGGTGTCTCGTTTCGACGGGACGTGCCCGCGAGTCCGAAGACCTGCCCGTTGCCCGCACGCGGACGATTCCGCGCGCGGCCATCCGGTGACCTCGAGGGCGGGTCGGCGACCATACAGGCGGACGAGCGCGCTGTGCCGCGCGCGGCCGGATCCGCCTGTCCCCGGTCTCTCTTCGCCCCTCGTCCGGTCTCCGGACCTCAGGGATCCATCTCGCGAAGGAGATCTCCGTGACCACGAAGTCCACAGCCGCGGCAGCACGGGCCACCGTGTACGGCTACCCCCGTCAGGGGCGGAACCGCGAACTCAAGAAGGCGATCGAGGGGTACTGGAAGGGCCGCGTCACCGCCGACGCCCTCCGGGACACCGCCGCCGGACTGCGCCGGACCAACTGGCTGCAACTCGCCGACGCCGGCGTCGCCGAAGTGCCGACCGGTGACTTCTCGTACTACGACCACGTCCTCGACACCACGGTGATGGTGGGCGCGATCCCGGGCCGTCACCAGGAGGCCGTGGCGGCCGACGCGACGGACGGCTACTTCGCCATGGCCCGCGGCACCCAGGACGTGGCCCCGCTGGAGATGACCAAGTGGTTCGACACCAACTACCACTACCTCGTCCCCGAACTGGGTCCTGACACGGTCTTCTCGGCGAACTCCGCCAAGCAGGTCGCCGAGCTCCGCGAGGCCCTCGCGCTGGGGCTGACCGCGCGCCCCGTGCTGGTCGGGCCGGTCACGTACCTCCTGCTGGCCAAGCCCGCCCCCGGCGTGCCGGCGGACTTCCGGCCGCTGACACTGCTGGACCGCCTGCTGCCCGTCTACGCCGAGGTCCTCGCCGACCTCCGGGCCGCGGGCGCGGAGTGGGTGCAGATCGACGAACCGGCGCTGGCGCAGGACCGCGCGCCCGCCGAACTCGGCGCCGCCGCCCGGGCCTACCGTGAGCTCGGCGCCGCCGGGGACCGGCCGAAGCTGCTCGTCGCCTCCTACTTCGACCGGCTGGGCGACGCCCTCCCGGTGCTGGCCAAGGCGCCGGTCGAAGGACTCGCGCTCGACTTCACCGGGCCGGCCGCCGCGAACCTCGAAGGACTCGCGGCCGTCGGCGGACTGCCCGGCAAGCGGCTCGTCGCCGGCGTGGTCGACGGCCGCAACGTCTGGGTCAACGACCTGAAGGGCTCCCTCACCACCCTCGGCACCCTCCTCGGGCTCGCCGGCCACGTGGACGTGTCCGCCTCCTGCTCGCTGCTCCATGTGCCGCTCGACGCCGCGGCCGAGCGGGACGTCGACCCGCGGGTCCTGAGCTGGCTCGCCTTCGCCCGGCAGAAGACGGACGAGGTCGTCGCCCTGGCCAAGGGCCTCTCCCTGGGCACCGACGCCATCGGCGACGAACTGGCCGCCAACCGGAGCGCGCGCTCCGCCCGCGCCGCCTCTCCCCTCACCCGCGATCCCGCCGTACGCGCCCGGGTCCGGGCCGTCACCGACGCGGACGGCCGCCGCTCCCGGCCCTACCCCGAGCGGGCCGCCGCCCAGCGGGCCCACCTCGGCCTGCCGCTGCTGCCGACGACCACCATCGGGTCCTTCCCGCAGACCGCCGAACTGCGCGCCGCCCGCGCGGACCTGCGCGCCCGGCGGATCGACACCGTCGCCTACGAGGAGCGCATCAAGACGGAGATCCAGGAGGTCGTCTCCTTCCAGGAGAAGACCGGACTCGACGTCCTGGTGCACGGCGAGCCCGAACGCAACGACATGGTCCAGTACTTCGCCGAGCAGCTCGCCGGCTACCTGGCCACCCAGCACGGCTGGGTGCAGTCGTACGGCACCCGCTACGTCCGTCCGCCGATCCTCGCCGGCGACATCTCCCGCCCCGCGCCGATGACCGTGCGCTGGACCGCGTACGCGCAGTCGCTCACCGACAAGCCGGTCAAGGGCATGCTCACCGGCCCGGTCACCATGCTGGCCTGGTCCTTCGTCCGCGACGACCAGCCGCTCGCCGACACCGCCCGGCAGGTGGCCCTCGCGCTGCGCGACGAGGTGCGCGACCTGGAGGCCGCCGGCACCTCCGTCATCCAGGTCGACGAGCCCGCGCTGCGCGAGACCCTGCCGCTGCGGGCCGCCGACCGTCCGGCGTACCTCGCCTGGGCGACCGAGGCGTTCCGGCTGACCACCGCGGGGGTGCGGCCGGACACCCAGATCCACACCCACATGTGCTACGCCGAGTTCGGCGACATCGTGCGGGCCATCGACGACCTCGACGCCGACGTCATCAGCCTGGAGGCGGCCCGTTCCCACATGCAGGTCGCCCGGGAGCTCGCCGCCCACGGCTACCCGCGCGAGGCCGGACCCGGCGTCTGGGACATCCACTCCCCGCGCGTCCCGTCCACGGAGGAGGCCGCCGCCCTGCTCCGCACGGGACTCCGGGCGATCCCCGCCGAGCGGCTCTGGGTCAACCCCGACTGCGGTCTGAAGACCCGGGGCTGGGCCGAGACCCGCGCCTCCCTGGAGCACCTGGTCGCGGCGGCCCGTACCGTGCGCGGCGAGGTGTCCGCCACCGGGGCCCCCTCCTGACGGACGGTCCGTCAGGGCGGCGGAGGGCCTGTGGTAACTTGCCCGGGCCAGTCGCACCTCTGTACGTATCGACACGGTATGTGCACGGGTCAGGGAATCCGGTGGGAATCCGGAGCTGACGCGCAGCGGTGAGGGTGACGGGCGGAGCATCGGCCACTGGGCCCCGAGGGGTCTGGGAAGGCGCTCCGTCCGGACGACCCCGAGTCCGAAGACCTGCTGGCGGCCCTGGCGTCGCGCGCCGTCGCCCGGGGAGCACCGTACGACAGGCTCCGCGCATGAGCCGTGACGCAGAGGACTCCTTCCGTGCCCTTCGCACACTCCGTCCGTTCCGCCGTGCTGTTCGTGGCCGGTGCCGTCCTCGTCGCCGGCTGCGGCACCGGTCCCGGGGCCGGTGCCGGCGGCGCGGCGGCCGCGCCCGGGGCGGCGGGGGCGGGCGCCGGCTATCCGGTCCGGCTCGACAACTGCGGGCAGGGGGTCGAGGTCGACCGCGCGCCGCGCCGTGCCGTCGCCCTCGACCAGGGATCGGCCGAGATCCTGCTCTCCCTCGGCCTCGCCGACCGGATGGTGGGCACCGCCACCTGGACCGACCCGGTCCTCAAGGGACTGGAGAAGGCGAACGCCTCCGTGCCCCGGCTCGCCGACCGCTACCCGTCGTTCGAGAAGGTCCTCGACACCGAGCCCGACTTCGTCAGCGCCTCCTTCCTCTACACCCTGGGCAAGGGCGGTGTCGCCCCGCGCGAGCGGTTCGCGGAGCTGGGCGTCCCCACCTACCTCTCCCCCACCGACTGCGTCGGCAAGGACAACACCGGCGACGGCGACGGCGTGCGGACGAAGCCGCTGACCATGGACACCGTGTACGGGGAGATCCGCGACCTCGCCCGGGTGTTCGGCGTGCCGGAACGCGGCGAGCGGCTGGTCGGGGAGCTCCGCGCCCGGGTCGCGAAGGCCACGGCCGGGGCCGACTTCGGCGACGCCTCCGTCCTGTACTGGTTCTCCGACTCCCAGGGCCCGTACATGGCCGGGTGCTGCGGCGCGCCGGGGATCGTCAGCGGGGCGCTCGGGGTGAGGAACGTCTTCGACGACACGAAGGAGGAGTGGCCGCAGATCAACTGGGAGACCGTCGCCGACCGCGATCCGGACGTGCTGGTGATCGCCGATCTGACCCGCAAGGCGCAGTCGGCCGAGAGCGCCGCGAAGAAGATCGCGTTCCTGGAGAGCCACCCCGTCACCCGGAACATGACGGCCGTGCGGAAGAAGCGGTACGTGGTCCTCAGCGGGCAGGCCATGAACCCGACCCTCCGCACCGTCGAGGGCATCGAGAAGGTCGCCGCCGCGCTGAAGACGTACGGTCTCGCGAAGTGACCCGGCCGGGACCGGAGACCGTGGCCGCGCCGAGCCGGGACGCCGCGGCCCGCCCGGCGGCGGTGCCCGCGTCCGTGCGGGACGCCGTCCGCTCCTCCCGGGCGCTCGCGCCGGTCGCCGTGGTGGGCGGGATCGTCCTCCTGTGCGTCTCGGTCGCGCTGGCCGTGACGATCGGTCCGGCCGACCTCCGCGTCGCGGACTCCTGGGCGGTGGTCGTCTCCCGCCTCGGGGGCGGGCCGTCGGGTCTGAGCGCGATCCGGGAGGGCATCGTCTGGGACCTGCGGCTGCCCCGCACGCTGCTCGCGGCCGTGTGCGGAGCGGGCCTCGCGGTGTGCGGGGCGGTGATGCAGTCCCTGCTGCGCAATCCGCTGGCCGACCCGTTCGTCCTCGGCGTCTCGTCCGGCGCGTCGACCGGGGCGGTCGCGGTCGTCGTCCTCGGGGCGGGCGGGGGCCTGCTGTCCGTCACCGGGGGCGCGTTCCTCGGCGCGCTGTGCTCCTTCGCCCTGGTCCTGGTCCTCAGTCACCTGCTGGGCGGGTCGACCGACCGGGTCGTGCTGGCGGGGGTGGCGGCGATGCAGCTGTTCTCGGCCCTCACCTCGTTCGTGGTGATGACCGCCGCCGACGCCGAGACCACCCGGGGGATCCTCTTCTGGCTGCTCGGCTCGCTCGGCGGAGCGGGCTGGACCGACGTCGGGGTGTGCGCCGCCGTCCTCGCCGTCGGCCTCGCGGTGTGCCTCGGGCACGCCAGGACCCTGGACGCGTTCGCGTTCGGCGAGGACGCTGCGGCGGCGCTCGGTGTCTCCGTGGGCCGGACCCGTCTGCTCCTCCTGTCGGTGACGGCCCTGCTGACCGCGGTCCTGGTCTCCTCCGCGGGCGCGATCGGCTTCGTCGGCCTGGTCCTGCCGCACGCGATCCGGGCCCTCGCCGGACCCGGTCACGCCCGGCTGCTGCCGCTGTCCGCGCTGGCCGGGGCGGTGTTCCTGGTGTGGGCCGACACCCTCGCGCGTACGGTGCTCGACCCTCAGGAGGTCCCGGTCGGTGTGGTCACCTCGATCGTCGGCGTCCCCGCGTTCGTCCTCGTCCTGTACCGCACGAGGAGCACGCGATGACCGACGCGCCGATCCGCCCCGGCGGGGGTACGGGGCTGCGGGCCGAAGGGGTCTCCCGCACGGCCGGCGGCGCCCTCGTCCTGGACGGCGTGACCCTGGCGCCGCGCCCCGGCACGCTCACCGGCCTGCTGGGCCCGAACGGTTCGGGGAAGTCGACCCTGCTGCGGCTGCTGGCCGGTGTCCTCGCGCCGGACGCCGGGGTCGTGACCCTGGACGGCGACCCGCTGGCCGAGGTCCCGCGCCGTGCTCTCGCGCGGCGCGTCGCCGTCGTCGAGCAGAACGCCGACACCCAGGTCGACCTCACGGTGGCCGACGCCGTACGGCTCGGCCGGATCCCGCACCGCCGGGCCTGGTCGCCGACGACGGCCGCCGACGAGGAGGCCGTGCGGTCCGCGCTCGCCCGTACCGGGCTGACCGGCCTCGCGCACCGCACGTGGCGCACCCTGTCCGGCGGCGAGCGGCAGCGCGTGCACCTCGCCCGCGCCCTCGCGCAGGAGCCCCGCGAGCTCCTCCTCGACGAGCCGACGAACCACCTCGACATCCAGCACCAGCTGGATCTGCTGACCCTGATCTCGGGCCTGCGCCTCACCTGCGTCACGGCCCTGCACGACCTCAACCTCGCGGCGATGTACTGCGATCACGTGGTGGTCCTGCGCGGGGGCCGGGTGGTGGCCGCCGGGCCGGTCCAGGAGGTCCTCACGGAGCGGCTCGTCGCGGACGTCTACGGCGTCCGCGCCTCCGTGACCCGCCCCGGCCCGGACGGCCGCCCGCACATCCGCTTCCTCGGCACGGCGCTCACGGGCGGGTGAACGGACCGGCGGGGGGCGCCGGCCGGTCCGTGCCGCCTCCTCCCTGCCGGCTAGCGCAGGTGCCGGGCGAAGAACCGCGCCCCGGGGTCGAGTTCGAACTGCGGTACGCCGGTGTGTCCGCCCATGTTGGCGTGCAGGGTCTTCTCCTTGGTGGCGAAGGCGTCGAACAGGTCCAGGGCCGCCTGTCGGTCGTTGCCCTCGTCGTCCCACTGGAGCAGGACGTGCAGCGGGATGGTGACCCGGCGGGCCTCCTCGAACATGGCGGCGGGGACGAGACTGCCGGCGAAGAGGCCGGCGGCCACGATGCGCGGCTCGGTCACCGCCAGCCGGATGCCGATCGAGATCACGCCTCCCTCGTACCCGACCGGGCCGTCGATCCCGGGCAGTGCGAGGAGGGCGTCGAGGGCGGTCCGCCATTCCGGGACGGCCTCCTCGACCAGCGGGAGGACGAGCGCGTCGACGATCTCGCCGGGGACCGGTCCGCCGGCCTCCGTCGCCCGCCGCAGGTCCGCGCGGGCCTGCTCGGTGGCGGGCCGGCGGGGCCGGTCGCCGCTCCCGGGGAGCTCGATGGTGGCCGCGGCGAAGCCGTACTCCGCCGCGTAGTACCGGGCGCGTCCGGCCAGGCGCGGGTACATCCGGCGCAGTCCGAGCGGGGGGTGGCCGATCAGGATCAGCGGGGTCGGCCCTGAAGCGGGCGCGGGTGCGGGCGTCCAGAGGATGCCGGGGATCCCGCCGAGGGTGAAGGCGCGTTCGAGGACGCCGTCGTCGAGGAGGGTCTGAGAGGTGAAGTGCACGGTCGTGCCTTTCGGGAGGGCTCGGAACGGCGCTCCCGGACGACCTTGCCTATCGTCCGACCGTGACCCCGGAGGGGAGCACCCATGTCGAAACTGCTGCGTTCACGGGTACCACCTCCTCTGTCTGTCGCACGGCCTCCGGAAGGCTAGCAGAACCTGCGAGGCGCCCCGGAGTTCGGCACTCTCGGTAACGTGACCACGTGTGATCGTCCGCCGCGTGGAGCGTCCGCGCGGCGGGCCGGTGCGTACGACGGATTCCGGCGAAGAGTGATGAGGCTGACATGAGTGAACTGACGAAGCCCGAGGTCCGTGTGCCGGAGGGCGAGGCTCCCACCGAGCTGACCGTCCGGGACCTGGTCGTCGGGGAGGGGGCCGAGGCGAAGCCGGGCATGGTGGTCCGGGTCCACTACGTCGGGGTCACCTTCGCGTCCGGGAAGGAGTTCGACGCCTCCTGGGACCGGGGCCAGCCGTTCAAGTTCGCCGTGGGCGGCGGCCGGGTCATCAAGGGCTGGGACCGCGGGGTGCGGGGGATGAGGGTCGGCGGGCGGCGCGAGATCATCGTTCCCCCGCGTCTGGGCTACGGCAAGCAGTCGCCCTCGCCCTTGATCCCGGCGGGTTCGACCCTGGTCTTCGTGGTGGACCTGCTGTCGGTCTGAGGCGGCGCCGGTGCGCCCCGGCGCGCGGCGGGCGGGCGCCGCCACGGCCCGGTGTTGTCGATCTTGGATGAGTCCCTGACAATCGTCGGGGCCCAAGGGGGCTCACGGGACAGTGGGGGTTTGTGATGTTGAACCGGCGGAACGTGCTGCGTGGACTGGCGGCCGTACCGGGCGCCGCCGCCCTGGCGGGCCTGGGCGCGGGAACGGCGAGGGCGGACTTCGCCACGGTCGTCGACCCCACCACCGACCGGGGCCGGTGGGAGGGCTGGGGCACCTCGCTGAGCTGGTGGGCCAAGGCGGTGGGGCCGGATCCGCGGCTGGCGGACGCCCTGTTCGGGCGGGGCACGGTACAGCTCCTGGGCCAGAGCCTGCCCGGGCTCGGCTTGAACATCGTCCGCTACAACGCCGGGGCGTCGGGGACGAACAGCATCAACGGGCGCACGATGAAGCCCGCGCCGAGCATCGACGGGTACAAGCAGATCGAGGGCTACCAGCTCGACTGGTTCGACGCTGATCCCTCCTCGGCCAGCTGGAACTGGTACGCGGACGCCAACCAGCGCGACATGATGTGGCTGGCCAGGGACCGCGGCGCGGACACCTTCGAGCTGTTCTCCAACTCGCCCATGTGGTGGATGCTGCGGAACGACGACCCCCGCGGCTACGACGCGGGCTGGACCAGCAACCTCCAGGACGGCAACTACGGGCGCCACGCCGCCTATCTCGCCACCGTCGCCCGGTACGCCCACGACCACTGGGGCATCGACTTCCGCTCGGTGCAGCCGGTCAACGAGCCGTGCCTGCCGTGGACGCCGGAGATGGGCCGCGGCCAGGAGGGCTGCTTCTTCGACCCCGCCCAGCAGGCGCGGCTCGTCAGGGAGACCCGTACGCAGCTCGACGCCCGCGGCCTGTCCTGGATGGAGATCCCGGCCATGGACGAGAACGGCTACGACTACGCGCTGACCGCCTGGAACGAGTTCGACTCCGCCACCCGGCAGGCCGTCGGACGGATCAACGTCCACGGCTACCGCGCCGACACCCGCCGCGACCTGCTCCACGCCGCGGCGTCGGCGGCGGGGAAGCCGATCTGGATGTCCGAGTACACCGACGGCGACGCCAGCGGGATGACCATCGCCCGGAACATCGGCTACGACATGCGCTGGCTCCACCCCACCGCGTGGATCCACTGGCAGATCGTCGACAACAGCAACGGCGGCGGCTGGGGCCCCATCGAACTCGTCGACGGCAAACTGGGCCTCGTCAACACGAAGTACTACGTCCTGGCCCAGTACATGCGCCACATCCGGCCCGGCATGCGGATCATCGAGTCCGGTCACCCCGACGTCGTCGCCGCCTACGACCGGTCCGCGCGCAAGCTGGTCCTGGTGGCCGCCAACCACGGCGCGGGGCAGTACCTCGACTTCGACCTCTCGCGCTTCACCACCGTGTCGACCGACGGGGCCCTCGTGGAGCGCTGGTGCACCTCCACCGGCGGCACCCAGCGGTACGCCTACCGCAACGACGACACGTACCTGCACGGCAAGCGCTTCTGGTCCTGGTTCGACGCGCAGAGCGTGCAGACCTTCGAGATCGGCGGCGTCGACATCTGAGCCGCGGAACGACGAACACCCGGCCGGTGTACGCCGCGTGAGCGGCCGGCCGGGTGGCCCGCTAGGCCGCCGGGGACAGCAGGAAGTCGGCGAAGAGCTCGGTCAGCGGCTGGCCGGTGAGTGGTTCGAGGAACAGGAACTGGCCCTGTGGATTCACTTCGAGCCACACCGGCTCGTCCTCCGGTGTGAGTTTCAGATCCACCACGCCCATGCGGAGTCCCAGCCGCCGCAGCACTTCCTCGACCTGCCTGCCCACGGCTGCGGGAACGGGCCAGGGCGTGATGGGCACATTGAGGTCGGGGCGCCAGTCGAGCGCCTCCGTGGCGATGAGCGCCCCGTACATGCGGTCACCGAAGCAGTTGAGCCTGACGTGCCGATCGCCCTCGATGTACTCCTGGTAGGTGGCGGGGCAGACCTCGAACGAGCCTTCGGGGATCGACTCCGCTCCCTCGATCCAGCTCGTGTAGAGCGAAGGTCCCGGGGCGCCGACCACGGGTTTGACGATGGCTCGCCCGACTTCCTCGGTGAAGGCGACGACCTCCTCACGTGACTGCGAGATCAGGGTCCGCGGCACCCGGAACCCCGCCTCCCTCGCCACCGCCAGTTGATACACCTTGTCCGAGGACCGGTCGGTCGCTTCGGGGGACGAGATCCAGTCCCCGTGGAAGGAGGCGGCGAGGACGCCCGCGAGCGCGCCGCGGCAGTCGTTGTTGATCAGACTGCGCTGGTGGTCACTGCTCACCCGCTCGCTGATCTCCTGATCGGCCCTGGCTCGCCGCCACCACAGACGGCTCGCCTCCTCCGGGTCCACGGTCGCGCCCTCGGACGTCACCAGGGTCGCCCTCCCGGGGGCGTGTCCCTCTCCGGCTCCGTGGGACTGCCAGGACAGGGCCGCTCGACCACCGATGGTGTCGCACTCCACGATGTGGAAGTCATGACCCCGACCGCGCACCGCGTGCTGTACCGCGACCGCGTGCAGGTCCTCACGGTAGGAGACGGCCAGAATCATGCCAGGTCACACATGTCGCTGCGGGAGGTGAGGTTGACTTCGCAGCCGGATTCGCAGACGTGGCCCGCCATGCTGTCGGCGACGATCTCCAGGCCCGTGGTCAGGCGCACCGCCTCTTCCCACGCCCGGAGTTCCTCGGGGCTCTTCAGCCGAACGTAACCGGTCGGCTGGGTCTTGAAGACCACAGGGGGTGGAACGTTGACGAACTCCGCGCTCTCATCGATTCGATCGCCCAGCCTGAACTCAGACATGGCCCGACCTCCTCGGCTCGTGGTGGTGGATACAGTTCCCCTGATTCCACTCAACCACCGATACGTCGTGGGTGCAGCCGGGCCGCGGCGATGACGAGGTGACGAGGGAACCACTTCGGTGGCGGAACGTCACGAACGTCACCCAGAGCTACTTTTCCCCTGTTCTCCGGCTGTGGAGGGGCATGCGGAAAACATCGGGCCGCGGGGGAAGCGAACGTCATCGTCTCCCCCGCGGCCCGGTGCGCACGTCAGACGCAGCGTCCGCGCATCCAGTCGGTGAGGCCCGGCGTCCACGAGGTGGCCAGACGGGTCGCGTCGGCGTCCAGCGCCCGCTGCCAGGAGGCGTAGTTGCCGGAGGCCGGCGGGGGCGGCTCCTGCCAGTCGACGACGTCGTACCAGTCGGGGAGACCGGTGAGGGCCGCGGAGAGGCCCGCGGCCCTGACCCGGCTCTGGAGCACCGGATCCAGGTCCGTGTCATGCGTGTAGATCATGATCTCCTGGGACCCGATGCGCTCCGCGATCGGTGCGAGCACCTCGTTCCAGGCCGTCTCCCGGATCGACGCGTCGCCGCTGGTGAGGGCCTCCTTCGTCTCCCCCTTCAGTTCCACCAGCACGACCATGCCGAGGGCCTTGGCGCTGTCGAGCCACTCGCGGAACGTGTACACGGTCTCACCCTTGTAAGGGCCGCGGTCGATGGTGCGTCCACTGAGCGGGTTCGTCCCGCTCGCCCACGACAGCTCCGAGATGGAATCGGACGATCCGGTCAGCCCGTAGGTGGTTTTGTTGTGCCACATCACGGCCTTGGTGCCGTTCTTGGTCAGCCGCAGATCGGCCTCCACCCCGGCCGCGCCCCAGCTCTTCTCCTGGGCGAGGCCCCTGGGGTGGTTCGCTCCACGGATCTGGTCCTCCTGCCAGCCACCCACTTCCTTGGGCCACCCGCCGTGCCCGAACACCGCGGGACAGTAGGGCAGCAGGGTGGGGCTGGTGTACCCCTCCATCATGTGGACCTGGCTGAAGGTCCAGTTGCCGGGCTCGGACTCCCAGCTGTGCAGAGGACTGTTGAGGTCACCGTCGGCCTTGGCGGTGAAGGTGATCGTCTTCACCCGTCCGTCGGCGTAGCCGTAGAGCGTGGCCAGGTCGTCGCGGCCGTCCCCGTTGAAGTCACCGGTGACGATCTTCATACGCGAACGATCGTACGAGCCCGCCGGGAGGGCCAGCATGTCCCGCCGGGCGCCGAACTTCCCGTCCGTGCCGAGACGGAAGCCGATCACCGCGTCGTGTCCGTCCGCGTAGTCGTACCAGGCAGCCAGTTCGTCACGGCCGTCACCGTCGAAGTCACCCGCGTGCACACTCGCCTGCCGGAACGTCCAGCCCGTGGACTCCCAGCCGTGCACGGGCTCGGCGAACCCGCCGTCGGTCAGCCCGGCCCAGTACATCAGCTTCACGCTGCCGTCCCGGTACCCGTACAGCGCCGCGAGGTCGTCACGACCGTCTCCGTTGAAGTCACCGGTGGCGAACTTCATGCGGTTGACGTACCAGCCGTCTCCAGGGGCCCGCTGGAAGGATGCCTTGTGCGCGCCGAAACCGCCGTCCGGGCGGGCGAGCATCGTGAAGAGCTTGTCGCTGCCGTCCCCGTAGGCGTACCAGACGGCGACGTCGTCACGGCCGTCCCCGTTGAAGTCGCCGGCCTGGGCGGTCATGGCGTCGAAGTTCCAGTTGCCCGGCGCGGCGGTCCAGGAATGGAGAGGAGTCCCGAAGGTGCCGTCACCACGGCCGACCCAGGTCAGCAGGGTGACCCGGCCGTCCTCGTATCCGTAGAAGGCGGCGAGGTCGCCCACGCCGTCCCCGTTGAAGTCGCCGGTGAGGCGCTTCATGTTCTCGACCCAGTAGTTGCCCGCGGGGGCCTCCCAGCCCACCCCGGGCGCGGCGAACGCGCCGTTCGAGCCCGCGAGGAAGGTGCGTACGGCGTCGTGCCCGTCCGCGTAGTCGTACCAGGCGGCCAGATCGCTGCGGCCGTCACCGTTGTAGTCGTGACGGGCACCGGTGCCGGCCGACCGGGCACCGGTGCCCGGTCGGGCCGTCTCAACGGTCGAGGCATCCGCCGCGCCGTCGAATGCCGTGGCCGTCCCTGCCGGTTGCCCGGGCGCGGCGGTCGCGCTGCCGGCGCCCATGGACAGGCCGAGCAGAGCGAAGCACAGCGCGGCCGAGCCCACCGCTATGGAAGGTCTCCTCATCCAGCTCTTCACATCCCTTGCCGTCGAACGAGAAAAATGCACCCCCTCGTCGGGGGTGCATGGGGAGCGAGCCTCGCCCGGCCGGATCGTTCGTCTCGCCACAGCCGTGACAAGGACGACGACCGGCGCCGGCGGGCCCGTCGATCCTTGGATCATTCAAGATCCTTCTGAAAAAAGCTATCTCAATTCGCTCGGTAGCTGTGGAGCGTGCCAGGAACGCACCATGGCCCGGCTAGGTCGTGTCCGGAAAGTAGAGCCAGGCGGGACTTTCCGGACACGACCTAGGGCGTGACCCGGTCCGCCAGGGCCGTCCGCCATGCCGGGGTCGGGGCGCTCGGGGTGGTTTCGGGGCGGCGGCCGCCGCGGGCGAAGAAGTCGGCGAGGGGCAGGAGGGCGGCGCCGACGGTGACCGCTTCGGGGCCCAGGGTGCCGAGGGACACGCTGGTGCGGCTCGCCGGATAGCGCAGCGCGTACCGGGTGGCGTGCCGGGTGACGGTGTCGAGGAAGCGGGTGCCGAGCTGGAGGCCGGCCCAGCCGCCGACGAGGATGCGTTCGGGCTGGAAGAGGTTGATGAGGTCGGAGAAGCCGGCGCCGAGGTACTCGGCGGTCTCCTCCAGGACGGCCAGGGCCGTGGCGTCGGGGGCGGCTCCCGAGCCCTCGGCCGGGTAGGCGGCGGCGAGCATCGCGGTGAGGGCGGTCTCCTCGTCGGCGCCGGCGGGCGGCCGGCCACCGGCCTCGGCCCAGCGCTCCAGGAGGGATTCGGCGCCCGCGTACGCTTCGAGGCAGCCCTGGGAGCCGCAACGGCAGCGGCGTCCCCGGACGCTGACGGTGAGGTGGCCCCATTCGAGGGCGCGGCCGGATCCGAGCGGGTCGGTGACGACGCAGGCGCCGACGCCGGAGCCGAAGAGGACGGTGACGGCGCTGCGGGCGCCGCGTCCGGCGCCGAACCACATCTCGGCCTGGCCGAGGGTCTTGGCGCCGTTGTCGATCCAGTAGGGGACGCTGTCGGGGAGGTCGACGGCCCGGCGCAGCAGGCGCTCGAAGGGGACGGCGTCCCAGCCGACGGTCTGGCCGTGGACGACGGCGCCCTCTTCGGGGGTGTAGGCGATGATGCCGGGGACGCCGACGCCGACGCCGAGGAGCTGTTCGGGCGTGACCCGCGCCGCGCGCAGGACCTCCGCGATGCCGTCGCGGACGTGACGGACCACCAGATCCACGTCGTAGCGGGCGGTTCGGGGACCGGAGCTGGCCAAGGCCCGCTCGGTGCGGGCGAGTTCGTTGAGGGTGAGGTCGAACAGCTCGACCCTGACGCGGGTTTCGCCGACGTCGACGCCGATCATGCAGCCGCTGCCGGGGCTGATCCGCAGCAGGGTCTGGGGGCGTCCGCCGGCCGAGTCGACGCTGCCGGCCTCCTCGACCAGGCCCTCCGCGACGAGCTCGGCGACGACGTTGCTGACCGATCCGGAGCTCAACCCGACGGCGGGCCCGAGCATCAGACGGCTCATCGGTCCGTCGAAGTACAGCGTGCGCAGTACCGCGGTGCGGTTCTCGCGCCGCAGGTCACGCACCGTACGGCCATGTGTCGCGTGCACGTGGGTTCCCGTCTCTGAAGTCCTTGGGTGCAACATACCCGGATTCCAACCCTTGACGCGACCTTCTCGTGAGGTTTAACTCACATCCTAAATTAAGCCGATGCCACGGAGGCGGCCGGGCCCGCCCACCGTTTCGGTCCTCCCGTCGTCCCTGAAGGGTCCTGGAGCATGCGCACATTCAGAGCCGCCGTCACCGGTGCCGTCACCCTCTCCCTCGCCTTCGCCGTCACCGCCTGCGGCGGCGGCACCGCCGACGGCTCGGGTGGCTCCGACTCCCGTCCACGGACGCTCACTTACTGGGCCACGAACCAGGGCCCCAGCCTGGAGGCCGACAAGAGGACCCTCCTGCCCGAGCTCGCGAAGTTCGAGAAGAGCACCGGGATCAAGGTCGAGCTGGAGGTCATCCCCTGGTCCGACCTGCTCAACCGCATCCTCACCGCCACCACCTCCGGCCAGGGCCCCGACGTCCTCAACATCGGCAACACCTGGAGCGCCTCGCTCCAGTCGACCGGCGCCCTGCTGCCCTGGGACGCGAAGAACTTCGGCGCGATCGGCGGCAAGGACCGCTTCGTCGAGTCCGCCCTCGGCTCCACCGGCGCCCCCGGCCAGGACCCGGCCGCCGTACCGCTCTACTCCATGGCCTACGCGCTCTACTACAACAAGAAGATGTTCGCCGACGCCGGCATAGCGAAGCCCCCGACCACCTGGGACGAGGTCGACGCCGCGGGCAGGAGGCTGCGCGAGGACGGGAAGTGGGGCATCGGGGTCGAGGGCTCCAACCTCGCCAACAACATCCACCAGGTGTTCGTCCTCGGCAAGCAGCACGGCGCCGACTTCTTCACCCCGGACGGCAAGCCCGACTTCACCTCCGACGGTGCCGTCGCCGCGGTCAAGCAGTACGTCGACCTGATGGGCGCCTCGAAGATCGTCGCGCCCGGCGACGCCGAGTACGCGCAGAACCAGTCGCTCTCCGACTTCGCCAAGAACCGCACCGGCATGGTCCTGTGGCAGACGCCCTCGCAGACCTTCGCCGCCCAGGGCATGAAGCCCGAGGAGTGGGGCGTCGTCCCGGCCCCCGTCCCGTCCGGGACGCCCGGCTCGGGCACGCGGACCAACTCGATGGTCGCCGGCATCAACATCTCCGTCTTCAAGAACACCAGGAACCTGGACGGCGCCCTCCGGTTCGTGAAGTTCATGACCGGTGACGAGGAGCAGATCCTCCTCAACAAGACGTACGGCTCCGTCCCGCCGGTCAAGACCGCGCAGGCCGACGCAGCCTTCGGCACGGCCTCCCTCGCGGTCATCCGCGACACCCTCGCCACCAGCGCCGCCGCCCTGCCGCAGGTCCCGGAGGAGTCCCAGTTCGAGACGGTCGTCGGCACCGCGGTGAAGAAGCTCTTCGCCGACGCCGCCGCCGGCCGACCCGTCACCACGGAGTCCGTCCGGGCCGAACTGGACAAGGCCCAGCAGCAGATGCCGAAGAAGTAGGCGGCGCCGCCATGACCCAGACCGCCGTCACTCGGCGGAGTGAGCGCGCGGTGCCCGAGGCCGCACCCGGTGAGGCGCCCGCGCCGCGCCGCCCCGGGCGCCGCCGCATCGCCCTCCCGTACCTGCTGCTGATCCCCGCGCTCGTCCTCGAACTCCTCGTACACCTCATCCCGATGCTCATGGGCATCGGCATGAGCTTCAAGGAGCTCACCCAGTTCTTCCTCCGGGACTGGTCCGCCGCGCCCTGGGCCGGCCTCGACAACTACCGCGTCTCGGTCGACTTCGACGCGCCCGTCGGCCAGGCGCTCCTGAAGTCCTTCCTCACCACCTGCCTGTTCACCCTGGCGTCGGTCGCCCTGTGCTGGCTCCTCGGCACGGCCGCCGCCGTCCTCCTCCAGGAGAACTTCCGCGGCCGGGGCGTCCTGCGGACCCTCTTCCTCGTCCCGTACGCCCTGCCGGTCTACGCCGCGGTCATCACCTGGGCGTTCATGTTCCAGCGGGACAACGGCCTGATCAACCACGTGCTGCACGACCAGCTCGGCATCGGCGGCAGCCCGCCGTTCTGGCTCATCGGCGACAACAGCTTCTGGGCCCTGCTCGTCGTCTCCGTCTGGAAGGGCTGGCCGTTCGCCTTCCTCACCGTCATGGCCGGCCTGCAGAACATCCCCCGGGACATGTACGAGGCCGCCGCCCTCGACGGCGCCGGTGTGTGGCGGCAGGTCCGCCACATCACCCTGCCGTCGCTGCGGCAGGTCAACCAGGTGCTCGTCCTGGTGCTGTTCCTGTGGACCTTCAACGACTTCAACACGCCGTTCGTGCTCTTCGGCAAGGCGGCACCGGAAGCGGCCGACCTCGTCTCCCTGCACATCTACCAGGCGTCCTTCCAGACGTGGAACTTCGGCACCGGATCGGCGATGTCCGTGCTGCTCCTGCTCTTCCTGCTCCTCGTCACGGGCGTCTACCTCCTGCTCACCACCAGGGGAAGGAAGTCCTCCGATGCCTGAGCCCGACCACGGCGGCACGGCGCTCGCCGCGCGCCCGGCGGCCGGCCCCCGCAGGCGCGCCCCCCGCTCCCCGATGGCCGCCCCGCGCTCCTTCCTGTGGACCCGCCGGATCGTCCTCACCCTGCTCACCGGCTTCGTGCTGCTGCCGGTGTACGTGATGCTGTCCAGCTCCCTGAAGCCGCTGTCGGACGTGTCCGGGAAGTTCCGGTGGATCCCCTCGGGGCTCACGGTCCGCCCGTACCTCGACATCTGGGACACCGTCCCGCTCGCCGACTACTTCGTGAACTCGCTGACCGTGGCGGGGGCGGCGACCGTGCTCTCCGTGACCGTCGCGATCTTCGCCGCGTACGCCCTCAGCCGCTACGACTTCCGCGGCAAGCGGGTCTTCGCCGTCACCGTCCTGTCGACGCAGATGTTCCCCGGCATCCTCTTCCTGCTGCCGCTCTTCCTCCTCTACGTCAACATCGGCAACGCCACCGGCATCGCGCTGTTCGGCTCGCGCGAGGGCCTGATCCTCACCTATCTGACCTTCTCGCTGCCCTTCTCCGTCTGGATGCTCACCGGGTACTTCGACTCGATCCCCCGGGAGCTCGACGAGGCGGCGAAGGTCGACGGCTGCGGCCCGGTCGGCGCCCTGTTCCGGGTGATCGTGCCCGCCGCCACCCCGGGGATCGTCGCGGTCGCCGTCTACGCCTTCATGACGGCCTGGGGCGAGGTCCTCTTCGCCTCCGTCATGACCGACGACACCACCAGGACCCTGGCCGTCGGCCTCCAGGGCTACGCCACCCAGAACGACGTCTACTGGAACCAGGTCATGGCCGCCTCCCTCGTGGTGAGTGTGCCCGTCGTCGCCGGGTTCCTCCTCCTGCAGCGCTACCTCGTCACCGGCCTCACGGCGGGCGCGGTCAAGTGACCCGCCCCGCCGCACCCGCCGTCCGAGCCGCCCTCCCCGCCACCCTCCCCGCCGCCCTCCGGCCCGTCACGAAAAGGTGCCCCGTGTCCGAACCCACCCACCACCGCACGCTCGACCTGGGGGCCTTCCCCGCGGAGTTCGCCTGGGGCACCGCCACCTCCGCCTACCAGATCGAGGGCGCCGTCGCCGAGGACGGGCGGGCCCCCTCGATCTGGGACACCTTCAGCCACACCCCCGGCGCGATCGACAACGCCGACCACGGCGACACGGCCTGCGACCACTACCACCGCTGGCCCGAGGACATCGCGCTCATGAAGGAGCTCGGCACCGACGCGTACCGGATGTCCATCGCCTGGCCGCGCGTCGTGCCCGGCGGCGACGGTCCCGTCAACGCGGCCGGGCTCGACTTCTACGACCGGCTCGTCGACGCCCTCCTCGCCGCCGGCATCACTCCGAACGTCACCCTCTACCACTGGGACCTGCCGCAGGCCCTCCAGGACCGCGGCGGCTGGACCGAGCGCGCCACGGCCGAGCACTTCGCCGCCTACGCCTCCGTCGTGGCCGGGCGGCTCGGCGACCGGGTCACCCGGTGGGCCACCCTCAACGAGCCGCTCTGCTCGGCCTGGATCGGGCACCTGGAGGGGCGGATGGCCCCGGGCCTGACCGACCTCACCGCCGCCGTCCGCGCCTCCTACCACCTGCTCCTCGGCCACGGCCTCGCCACCGCCGCCGTCCGCGCCGCCGCGCCCGGCGCCCGGATCGGTCTCGTCACCAACCACTCCACCATCACCCCCGCCTCCACCCGCCCCGAGGACGTCGCGGCGGCCCGCCGCGCCGACGGGCACACCAACCGCTGGTGGCTCGACCCCGTCCACGGCCGCGGCTTCCCCGCCGACATGCGCGAGCTGTACGGCGTCGAACTCCCCGAACGCCCCGGCGACCTGGAGCTGATCGCGGCCCCGCTCGACTGGCACGGCCTCAACTACTACTTCCCGGAGACCGTCGCCGACGACCCGGCGGGCCCCGTCCCGTACGCCCGCGCGGTACGGCTCCCGGACGTGCCGCGGACCGGCATGGACTGGCAGATCGACGCCGGGGGCCTGGAGGCCCTCCTGCTCCGCCTCACCGAGGAGTACGGCGTGCGCGAGCTGTACGTCACGGAGAACGGCTGCGCCTTCCCCGACACCGCCGGCCCCGACGGGCAGGTGCACGACCCGGACCGCACCCGCTACCTGGAGCAGCACCTCGCGGCCTGCGCGCGCGCCGTGCGCAAGGGCGCCCCGCTGGCCGGCTACTACGCCTGGTCCCTGCTCGACAACTTCGAGTGGGCCTACGGCTACGACAAGCGCTTCGGGCTGGTGCACGTGGACTACGCGACCCAGCGCCGGACGGTCAAGACGAGCGGCCGGCGGTACGCGGAGCTCATCCGCGCCCACCGCGCGAACCACGGCTGACCTCTGCCCCTCTCCCCCGCCCTTCCCCCCGAAGAGCCGGAATCGCCACTTAATGAAAGACAAAAGAAAAGCCTTGTCGCGCGCCTTGACCCCCAACTCCCGGGCCGGGCAAGGTTTCTGAGAACGCTCCCCCCATCCCCCACTCCCCCAGGAGCCCCCATGTCTTCCGTCGGGTCCCCGCCGGTCTTCCGGCGCCCCGCCTCCACCGTCCGGCGGGCCACCGTCGGCGCCCTCGTCGCCGCGCTCACCGGCGCCCTCCTCGCGGTCGTCCCCGCCGCGACGGCCTCCGCCGCCCCGGCCCTGCTCTCCCAGGGGAAGCCGGCCACCGCCTCCTCCGTCGAAGGCCCGTTCACGGCGGGCGGCGCCGTCGACGGCGACCTCACCGGGACCCGGTGGGCGAGCGACTGGACCGACGCCCAGTGGTTCCAGGTCGACCTCGGCCGGAGCGCCACCCTCAGCGGCGCCGTCCTGACCTGGGAGGCCGCCTACGGCAGGAGCTACCAGATCCAGACCTCGGACAACGGCACCGACTGGCGCACCGTCACCACGGTGACCGGCGGCGACGGCGGCACCGACGACGTCGCCCTCTCCGGCACCGGCCGCTACGTCCGGATGAACGGCCTCGCCCGGGGCACCGCCTGGGGCTACTCCCTGTGGGAGTTCCAGGTGTACGGCACCCCGGCCGGCGGCGGCACGCCCCTGCCGGGCGGCGGCGACCTCGGCCCCAACGTGCACGTCGTCGACCCGTCCACGCCGAACATCCAGGGACAGCTCGACGACGTCTTCCGGCAGCAGGAGTCGGCCCAGTTCGGCAGCGGCCGGCACGCGTTCCTCTTCAAGCCGGGCACGTACAACGGCCTCAACGCCCAACTCGGCTTCTACACGCAGATCGCCGGACTCGGCGTCCGCTCCGACGACACCACCATCAACGGCGACGTCACCGTCGACGCGGGCTGGTTCAACGGCAACGCCACCCAGAACTTCTGGCGCGGCGCCGAGGGCCTCGCCCTGAACCCGGTGAACGGCACGGACCGCTGGGCCGTCGCCCAGGCCTCCTCGTTCCGCCGCATGCACGTCAAGGGCGGGCTCAACCTGGCGCCCAACGGCTACGGCTGGGCCAGCGGCGGCTACATCGCCGACTCGAAGATCGACGGCCAGGTCGGGAACTACTCCCAGCAACAGTGGTACACCCGCGACAGCTCCATCGGCGGCTGGTCCAACTCCGTCTGGAACCAGGTGTTCTCCGGCACCGAGGGCGCCCCCGCCCAGTCCTTCCCCGAGCCGCGGTACACCACCCTCGACACCACCCCGGTCTCCCGCGAGAAGCCGTACCTGATCTGGGAGGACAACCAGTACAAGGTGTTCTCCCCGGCGAAGCGGACCAACGCCCGCGGCACCACCTGGGCGAACGGCGCCCCGCAGGGCACGAGGATCCCGCTGAGCCAGTTCTACGTGGTCAGGCCCGGCGCCACCGCCGCCACCCTCAACCAGGCGCTCGCCCAGGGCCTGCACCTGCTCTTCACGCCCGGCGTCTACCACCTCGACCGGACCGTCGAGGTGAACCGGGCCGGCACGATCGTCCTCGGCCTCGGCCTGGCCACGCTCGTCCCGGACAACGGGGTCACCGCGATGCGCGTCGCCGACGTCGACGGCGTCCGGCTCGCGGGCTTCCTGCTCGACGCGGGCCCGGTCAACTCGCCGTCCCTCCTGGAGGTCGGCCCGCCGAACGCCGGCGCCGACCACGCCGCCGACCCCACCACCGTCCAGGACGTCTACGTCCGGGTCGGCGGCGCGGGCCCCGGCAAGGCCACCGTCGGCATCGTCGTCAACAACGACGACACGATCGTGGACCACACCTGGGTCTGGCGCGCCGACCACGGCGAGGGCGTCGGCTGGGAGACCAACCGGGCCGACTACGGCGTCCGCGTCAACGGCGACGACGTGCTCGCCACCGGCCTGTTCGTGGAGCACTTCAACAAGTACGACGTCGAGTGGTACGGCGACCGCGGGCGCACCGTCTTCTTCCAGAACGAGAAGGCGTACGACGCCCCGAACCAGGCCGCCGTCCAGAACGGCGCCACCAAGGGGTACGCCGCCTACCGCGTCGACGACTCCGTGACCACCCACGAGGGCTGGGGCCTCGGCAGCTACTGCTACTACAACGTCGACCCGACGATCCGTCAGGACCACGGCTTCAAGGCCCCGGTGAAGCCCGGCGTGAGGTTCCACGGCCTGCTGACCGTCTCGCTCGGCGGCAACGGACAGTTCAACCACGTCATCAACGAGACCGGCGCCCCCACCGAGGGCACCGCGACCGTCCCCTCGACCGTCGTCAGCTTCCCCTGACGGCCCCGCCGGAGCCGCGCCCCCGTGACGGCGGCGCGGCTCCGGCCGCGCGACACGGCGCCGCGGGCGCGCCGGGGCGGGCGTCACACACGCGTCGACCGCACGTCAGTGCGAAGATCGTCAGCCGTGCGAGGGAGAGCTCCGGTCGTGATCACGCCGTTCCGGCGGTGCCCCGCATGGGGCCAGGAACGGCCGGGCAGCGATGGCCCCGTGCCCACTACAGATGAGACACGTCGCTTCGGCGCCCTCTCGGCGCTGCTGACCGGCTTCGACGAAGCGGACCTGGAGGCCACCGGGCTGACCGGCGCGTACCGGACGGTGGCGGCGGAACGCCTCGGCACGGAGCTGTACGCGCGGCTGCTGCGCGGGCCCGACGACCGCTGGGAGGGCGAGCGGCTGGAGGCCGCGCGGGCGGTCACGTACCTCTGGTACACGGGGAGTTGGCCCGGTTCGGCGCCGACCGTGGTGTCTCCGCGCGGCTACGCCGAGGCCCTGGTGTGGAAGGCGGCCGGCCTACGGGCCCCCGCCGCGGCACCGGGCGGGTACGGGAGCTGGGCGGACGCGGGGGCTGGCACTGGTACTGGTACTGGTACCGGTGCCAGCACCGGTTCCGTTTCCGGTTCCGGCTCCCGTTCCGGAGCAGCTTCCGATGCCGGCACCGGTGCCCCCGAGGGGAGCGTCCGGTGACGCGCTACGACGTGATCGTGGTGGGCGGCGGGGTCGCGGGCTCCCTCGTCGCGCACCGGCTCGGCCGACACGGCCGGCGGGTCCTGGTCCTGGAGGCCGGACCGGCGGGCGCCGGCGGGCCCGAGGCGGACGCCGATCCGCTCACCGCCTATCTGACGGCGGCCGGCAGGATGCCCGGCGCGCCGCACGCGCCCCATCCGGCGGCGGCATCCCCCCAGGTCACGGACCTCACCGAGACGGAGGGGAGCCCCGGGTTCCGGGCCGTCGGCCATCTGCGGCAGGACGGCCCGCTCCCGTACGCCAGCGGGTACGCGCGGGTCAACGGCGGTACCGGCACCCTCTGGACGGGCCTGACGCCGCGGATGCTGCCGGAGGACTTCGACACCGAGGCGTTCGGCTACGGGCGGCGCTGGCCGCTCACCTACGCCGACCTCGAACCCGACTACCGGGCGGCCGAGGAGGAGCTGGGGGTGGCCGCCGACGTCGAGGAGCAGCGCGAGCGGCTCGGGCTGCCCTTCCCCGACGGCTATGTCTTCCCCATGCGGCCCCTGCCGCCCGCGCGGCTGGACGCGCTGATGGCGGCGGGGCTCGACGGGCGGCGGGTCAAGGACCCGGTGGCCCTGGACGAGGTCGAGCTGAAGGTGGTGGGCACCCCGCACGCCCGCAACGGCGTGCCGGACCCGCGGTACGACGGCGGGCGCGGGTACGTGCCGCGCGGGCGGGGCGGGCGGCCGGATCCGGACAGCCGGTGCGTGGGCAACGCCACCTGCATCCCGCACTGCCCGTCGCACGCGAAGTACACGCCGCTCAAGACCCAGGGGCGCTGGAGCGGGACGGTCACGCTCCGGGACCGGGCGGTGGTGAGCCGCGTCCTCGTCGACGGGCGGGGGCGTGCCACGGGCGTGGAGTACCGCTCGTACGACGGGGAGGTGTCGGTCGCGCGCGCCGATGTCGTGGTGCTCGCCGCGCACGCGGTGGAGAACGCCCGGCTGCTGCTCCTGTCCGGGCTCGCCGGGCGCAGCGGGCAGGTCGGGCGCAACCTGATGGACCATCCGGTGCTGCTGACCTGGGGGCTGCTGCCCGAGGACACCGGGCCGTACCGGGGTCCGGGCTCGGTGTCCGGTTTCGAGGGTTTTCGCGCGGGGCCGGCGCGGCAGCTGCGGGCGCCGTTCCGGATCGAGTTCGGGACCTGGGGGTGGGTGTGGTCGCAGGGTCCGGTCGACACGGACGTGGCGCACTTCCTGAATGAACGGGGCTTGTTCGGGGCGGAGTTGAGGCGGACGGTCGGGGACCGGATCCGTCGGCAGTTCACCTTGCAGTTCGAGCTGGAGCAGGGCGCGGACCCGGCGAACCGGGTCACGCTCCACCCGCGCGAGCGCGACGCGCTGGGGCTGCCGCTCCCCCTGGTCACGTACGACCTCGACGCGCACGTGCGGGAGGGCTTCGCGGCGGCCCGGGCCGTCTCGGAGCAGATCTTCACGCTGCTCGGCGCCGAGGACCACACGGAGTTCGCGCCGGCGGCGGCCTGGCCGGGGCGCTTCGAGCACCGGGGCCGCACGTACGGCTACCGGGGGGCCGGCCACGCGGCGGGTACCCACATCATGGGCGACTCGCCCGACACCTCGGTGGTGGACTCCTGGCAGCAGTGCTGGGACCACCCCGGTCTGTACGCGGTCGGCTGCGGCAGCATGCCCTCGGTCGCCACCTCGAACCCGACGCTGACGATGGCCGCGCTCGCCCTGCGCACCGCCGGCCGGATCGAGGCCGGTCTGGCGGACCGCGACCGCCCCGCCTCCCTCGCTCCGCACCGGACATCCCCCGCACCCGACCTGACGCCACCGACCCGAGGAGCCCGCCCATGACCGCCGCCCTGCCCCTGCCGCCGGTGCCCGAGCCCTTCCGGCTCCCGTTCCACTACGGGGCCCTGCACCAGGTCGGCGTCGACTGGCTGGTCGACGCCGGGCCGGTCCGCGAGCTGCTCGGCAAGCAGCACCCCGGCCTGACGGCCGCCGTGTTCGACGAGGGGCGGGCGCTGGTCTCGCTCAACTACCAGCTGTACTTCGCGCAGTACGACTTCGGCGGCGGCGTCACGCAGGAGATCGAGTTCAACGTCGTCGCCTTCCCGACGGCCGAGGCCGGCCGGCTGCCCCGGCTGACCTACGCCCAGTACGCCCAGGGCTGGGACCAGACGAAGCTGCTGGGCATCGCCCGCCTCCACGTCGTGTGCGACAACCCCTTCGCGATCAGGGCGGGGCGGGAGCTGTACGCCGAGCCCAAGTTCCCCGGCTGGTTCGAGGTCGGCCTGCCGTCGCTGAACGGTCCGGCCGGCGACACCTGGACGGTGCGGTGCAAGGACGCCGCGATCGGCCCGGACGACACCCTGGAGAGGGGCTCGGGCCCGCTGCTCGACCTCGCCGCCCGACTGGACGGCCTCACCCCCGTCGCCGCCGGCTCCGCGCCCGTCACCGGCTACGGCACCGACCGCGAGGGGCGGCTGCTCGCGGGCCCCATGAACGTCTACCAGCCCTACCGCTGGTACGACCTGTCGGCCCCGGAGCACGCGGGCCGGACCCGGCTCACGGTGCACGCCCCGGCCGGCGACCTCGGCCGTGACGTCCGCGGCCTCGTCGACGCCGAGGCGCCGGCCGCGGGTGTCTGGACGTTCCAGTCGCCTCCGGTGGCCGCGCACCACCGCCCCTACTACCTGGCGCGGGCGGCCGACTGAGCCGACACCTTCGGCGAAACGTCATCTACGGGGCGATACCGGGGCATTGAGGCGGGGCTCTCCACGGTTCCGGAAAAGGAATCCGGCCAGAGGGCTTCCAGAACAATGCGACATGTGAAATTTTACACGTCACATGTCGACTGCCCGTGTTTCCCAGCACGTGGCCTCAACGGCCCCGGAGGCCCCCACAGATGCATCCCTTCCGGATAGCGAAGACCCGCGCGCGAAGACTTCCGGTCCTCGGCGCAGCCGTCTTCATCACGCTCGGTCTGTTCGCACCGCAGGGCCAGGCCGCCGCCCTCGGCGACAACGCTCCGGCCGGTGCGCGGGCGCACGACGCCGCGGCGTCGGCGCCGCGGGCGATCCCGGTCCCCAAGTCGCCGAACGCGATCAGCAAGAACCCGCGCTTCCGGCTCTCCTCGCAGGACGGCTCCGAGGAGTCCGGCCCGGTCGCGGCGCCCGCCCTCAAGACGGGCAAGTCGGCGTCGGTCGCCGCCGCGGACGCGTGCGGTGACCTCTCCGGCGTGCTGAACTCCACGGGCGCCGCGCTGGTCCAGCAGCTCAAGGCGCTCCCGCAGATCTCCTGTACGTACCCCCTGTTCAACCTCACCGGCGAGGACGCGCGGAAGACCTTCCGCGAGCCCCAGATGGTGACCGTCGCCAACGCCCTGCGCGACGCCTCCGCCTCGTACACCGGCGACAACAGCGCCTCCGTCGGGCAGCTGGTCCTGTTCCTGCGCGCCGGCTACTACGTGCAGGACAACAACGCGGCCACGGTCGGCGACTACGGCACCGCGCTGCAGGGCGCGGCGCGCGGCGCGCTCGACGCGTTCTTCGCCGCCCCGCGCAGCAAGGACGTCACCGACGCCAACGGCGCGATCCTCAACGAGGTCGTCACCCTGATCGACAGCACCCAGGAGGCCGGCCGCTACGCCGGTGTCGTGAAGTGGCTGCTCGGCGGGTACAACGGCACGTGGCCGAGCCAGATGAACCTCACGATGCAGCACGTCGAGTGGGTCGTCGAGAACGGCTTCAAGGCCAAGAACGACGCCCGCGGCTGGCGGGCCGCCCTCAAGGCCGACCCCGCCATCCTCGACACCTGGGCCGGCTTCATCACGCGCAACGGGGCGGACCTGAACCGTCTCGACGTCGTCAGCAACGTCGGCCGCTACCTCGGCTACGCCCTCGACGTCCCCGAGCTCAAGGACAAGGTCCGGCCGCTCCTGAAGGACCTGATCAACCGGTACCCGAACGTCGGCCCGACCGCGCCGATCACCATGAACCTGGGCTGGTACACCCGCCAGTACGACAAGGGCAACTGCGCCGCCTACGCCATCTGCGACCTGGGCGAGCGGGTGCTCCCGCAGGTCCTGCCGATCCAGCACTCCTGCGGCCCCGAGCTCAAGATCCGTGCCCAGGACATGTCGCCGGACCAGCTGGCGAGCACCTGCACGAGCCTGATCAACCAGGACGCCTACTTCCACCGGATCATCGGTGACAAGGGCGCGATCCCCGGTGACGTGAACACCAACCTGGAGGTCGTCGCCTTCGACGACTACACCCAGTACGCGCTGTACGCGTGGGCGATCTACAACATCGACGTCGACAACGGCGGCATGTACGAGGAGGGCAACCCGGCCGTCCCCGGCAACCAGGCCCGCTTCATCGCCCACGAGGCCAGCTGGCTGCGTCCGAGCTTCCAGATCTGGAACCTGAACCACGAGTACACCCACTACCTCGACGGCCGGTACAACATGTACGGCGACTTCGAGGCCGGCATGGTGACGCCGACGATCTGGTGGGTCGAGGGCATCGCCGAGAACATCTCGTACGGCTACCGCAACGAGCGCAACTCCGACGCGATCGCCGAGGCCGCCAAGAACACGTACAAGCTCAGCGACCTCTTCGACACCGTCTACGGCCAGGAGGAGGACCCCGAGGTCAACTCGAACCGGGTCTACCGCTGGGGCTGGCTCGCGGTCCGCTACATGATGCAGAAGCACCCCGCGGACATCCAGACCGTGCTCGGCAAGTACCGCGCCGGTGACTGGACGGGCGCCCGTACCGTCCTGAAGCAGACCATCGGCACCCGCTACGACGCCGACTTCGCGACCTGGCTGTCGACGGACTGCGCGACCAACAGCTGCGGAACGCTGCCGGATGCCTCGACGGTCGCCACCGTCCCGGCCTGCACCATCGCCGACACCCGTCAGTTCGACCAGAACTGCCGCCGGGACGGCCTCGCCGCCGCCGCCGGGAACTACAGCTACCACTTCGTGTACCTGCCGGCCGGCGTGAAGCAGCTGACCATCACCAGCAGCGGTGGCACCGGCAACGCCGACCTCTACTACGGCGGCGGCAGCTGGGCCACCACCACCGCCTACCAGGCGAAGTCCACCAACGCCGGCAACGGCGAGACGCTGACGATCGACAACCCGCCCGCCGGCTGGGTCTACTTCAGCCTCGCCGCCGCGCAGGACTTCAGCGGGGTGACGCTCTCCACGCAGTCCAAGTGAACCCGTTCGCCGGTGCCCGACGGGCACCGGCGAGCGTCCCTGCCCGGGGCACCGGTCAGCCGTCGGCGGCCGGTGCCCCGGGCAGGTCCCGGAGGCCGCGCAGCGGCCCCACCAGCAGGAACCCGCCGGCCGCGAGCAGTGCGGCCGTCACGACCCACAGCGTGGCGCGGGCGCCGACCAGGGAGGCGAGGGAGCCGCCCAGGAGGGCGCCGAGCGGGATGGTGCTGTAGTTGAGGAAGAGGGTCGTCGCGGTGACGCGGCCCAGCAGCCCGGGCGGGCAGTACGCCTGCCGGAAGCTGACGATGATCACGTTGCAGGCCACCACCCCGGCGAGCATCACGCCCGTGCCGACCGCGAAGAACACCAGCCGCGGCCCGGGTCCGGCGAGCGCGGCGAGCAGCCCGAAGGGCGCGGCGGCGAACTGGACGGCCAGCAGGGCGCGGGCCGTGCCCAGGCGCCGGGCGAGCCGCCCGGCCACGAGACCGCCGAGCACCCCGCCGAGACCACCGCAGGACACGAGCCAGCCGAGGGTGTCGGTGCCGACGCCGACGGTCCGTACGAGGAACACGATCTGGACGGCCTGGAAGCCCGCCATCGCCAGGTTGACCGCCGCGCCGAACGCGGTGACGGCCCGCACCCACGGATCGCCGACGACGAACCGCAGGCCGTCCGCGATCTCCCGGCCCAGTCGCCGCCGGGGCGCCGGGGCGGGGCCCGGTCCTTCGGCGCGGATGGCCGTGAGGCAGAGCGTCGAGACCAGGAAGGACGCCGCGTCGAGCAGCAGGCCCGGCACGCTGCCGACGGTCTGGGCGATCAGCCCGCCGAGCCCGGGGCCCGCCACCCTGGCGGCCTGGTCCCCCGCCTGGAGTTGCGCGTTGCGTCCCATCAGGGCGTCGGTGGGGACCAGCCGGGGCAGATACGCCGAGTAGGCGGTGGAGAAGAAGACGGAGGCGGCGCCGGAGACCAGGGCCGCCGCCAGGACGTGCCCCAGGGTCAGCGCGCCCAGCCACCAGGTGAGCGGCACGCTCACGAACACCGCCGCGGAGACTCCGTTGCACACGAGCATCACCCGGCGCGGGGCGAGCCGGTCGACCCAGGCGCCGGCGGGCAGGCCGATCAGCAGCCACGGCAGCCACGGCGCGGCGGTGAGGACGCCCATCATGAACGGCGAGGCGTGCAGGGTGGTGACGGCCACGAGCGGCAGCAGGACGGACGTCACGCTGGTGCCCAGCTTGCTGGTGGTCTCGCCGACGAGCAGCAGCCGGAAGTTCCGGTGCGGGCGGTGACCGTGGCCTCGCGCGGACCGCGCGGCAGTGGGCGTGGCGGACACCGGCACGGCCTCCGGACTTCGGTAACACGCCGAGGGATCCGACGCGACGGATGTTCGAACGCGCCTCAGCGTACGTGCGGGGACCGCGAGTTGGTGCTGGATCGTACAAGTTCCCAGGCGTGGAAACCAGAGTGGCCATTTCCCGCTGGTGCCGCTTAGGCTCGACGACGTCCAGCTCAGGCCCGCGCCCGGTCATCCCGGCGCCACCCGCACCGGCACCATCCCCCTTCCCGTGCAAGGAGCTGTCCGTGGTCACCAGCGCGCCCGCACACCCGTTACCCCCCGAGGGCGCGCCCCAGGACGCGAACGCCCCCGCGCGCCCCCTGCTCGACCTCTTCGAGGAGCGGGCCGCGACCGCCCCGGACGCCCCCGCCGTGCTCTTCGAGGAGGAGGCGCTCTCGTACGCGGAACTCGACGCGCGGGCCGACCGGCTGGCCCACCTGCTCGCCGCGCGGGGGGCAGGGCCGGGGACGGTGGTCGCCTCGGCGCTCGACCGCTCCGTGGACCTGGTCGTCGGCGTCCTCGCGGTCCTGAAGACCGGCGCCGCCCACCTTCCGGTGGACCCCGGCTACCCGGCGGAACGCATCGCCCACGTCCTGGGCGACGCGGCCCCCGCGCTGCTCCTCGCACGGTCCGGCACGGTCCTCCCGGCCGTCGGCGCGGTGCCCCGTTGCGACCTGGACGCCCCCGAGACCCGGGCGGCGCTGCTGCGGGCCCCGGCGTCCGGCCCGCCGGCCGGCGCCCGGCGCTCCGAGGAGCGTCTGCCCGCCTACGTCGTCTACACCTCGGGGTCCACGGGCCGGCCCAAGGGCGTGGTGGTGACCCGCGCCGGGCTCGCCAACCTGACCGCCCACCAGCGCGGCACCCTCGCCGTGGACGCCGCAAGCCGGGTCCTGCAGTTCGCCTCGCCCGGCTTCGACGCGTTCTTCTGGGAGCTGGCGATGGCGCTCTCCGCCGGGGCGGCGCTGGTCCTGGCGCCCGCCCGCGCCCTGCTGCCCGGGCCCGGCCTGATCCGGCTCGCCGAGGAGCGTCGGATCACCCACGCGACGCTGCCGCCGTCGGTGCTGCGCGCCCTGCCGTCCGACGCCCTCCCGGGCGTCCGCGTCCTGGTCGCCGCGGGTGAGGCCCTGGACGCGGGGCAGCGGCGGCGCTGGGCCCCCGGCCGGACCCTCGTCAACGCGTACGGGCCGACGGAGACCACGGTCTGCGCCACCATGAGCCGGCCCCTCACCGACAGCGCCACGACCCCTCCGATCGGCGGAGCGGTCCGGGGCACCCGGCTGCGCCTCCTCGACGCCGCGCTGCGGCCGGTGCCCGTCGGGGCGGTGGGCGAACTGTACGTCGCCGGGGCCGGGCTGGCCCACGGCTACCTCGGCCGGCCCGGTCTGACGGCCGGACGTTTCGTCGCCGACCCGTACGGGCCGTCCGGGACCCGGATGTACCGCACGGGCGACCTGGCCCGCTGGACGGCCCCGGGCGAACTGGAGTTCGCCGGTCGCGCGGACGACCAGGTCAAGGTGCGCGGCCACCGGATCGAGCCGGGCGAGATCGAGGCACGCCTCGCCGCCCACCCCCGGGTGTCCGCCGCCGCGGTGACCGTGCGCGAGGACCGGGACGGCGACCCGCGGCTCGTCGCCTACGTACGCCGCGAACCGGCCGCGCCGGCGGGCGCCGGGCTCCGGGACGACGCGGACCGGGTGGCCGCGTGGCGGCGGGTCCACGACGCCGTACCGGCCGACCCGTCCACGCCCTTCGGCGAGGACTTCACCGGCTGGAACAGCGCGTACGACGGCGGCGCGCTGCCCCTGGAGCAGCTGCGGGAGTGGCGCGAGGCGACGGTACGCAGCATCCGCGCCCTGCGGCCCCGCAGGATCCTCGAACTCGGCGTGGGCAGCGGCCTGTTGCTGGCGCGGCTCGCCCCGGAGCTCTCCGAGCCGGGGTCGTACTGGGGGCTCGACCTCTCGCCCCGGGTGATCGAACGGCTGCGGCGGCAGGTGGACGGGCGGCCGGACCTGGCCGGGCGGGTCGTGCTGGACAGCCGGCCGGCCGACGACCACGAGGGCGTGCCGCGCGGGTACTTCGACGTGGTCGTCCTCAACTCCGTCGCCCAGTACTTCCCCAGCGGACGGCACCTGGCGCGGGTCCTCGGGCTCGCGGCGGACGCGCTGCGGCCCGGCGGCGCGGTGTTCGTCGGCGACGTCCGGCACCTGGGCCTCGCCGAGACCTTCCACGGCGCCGTCGCGGCCCGGACCGCGCGGGACGCGCCGGGCGGCCCGGAGCACCGCCGGGAGACGGCGCGCGGCCTGGCCAGGGAGCCGGAGCTGCTGGTGGACCCGGAGTTCTTCCGCTCCCTGACGGGCGCCGCCTCCGCCGCCGAGGGGGCCGGTCCGCTGTTCGCGAGCTGCGACGTGCGCCTGAAGCGGGGCACCCACCACAACGAGCTGACCCGCTACCGCTACGACGTCGTCCTGCGCCGCGCCGACGGCCCGCGGCCCGGCGGCGGTACACCCGCCCGGCGCGGGGCGGTGACGGAGCTGCGGTGGGGTACGGACCTCCACACGCTCGACGCCCTCGCCGACGCACTGCGCGCCCCCGCCCGGGACGCCACCCCCGTCCGCGTCACCGGTGTCCCGAACGCCCGCCTCGCCGAGGACCTGCGCGCCTCGGGCGCGACCCCCGGCGCAGGCGCCGACCCGGAGAAGCTGGCGCGGCTCGGCGAACGGCTGGGCTACCGCGTGGTGGTGCGGTGGTCCGCGACGGCGGGACCCGACCACGTGGACGTCGAATTCGGCACGGGGGACGCGGACTTCCCGGCGGGGACGGGGGCCGCCGAGATCGGGAACGGCGGGACGGGGGCCGGGAGGACGGGGTCCGGCGCGGCACGAACCGACGGAACCGGGTCCGACGGGACCAGGTCCGACGGGACCGGGTCCGACGGGACCGGGTCGGCCGCGGATACCGAGCGGCACGTCAGTGTGCCGTTCGCGGCTTCCGGTGACGTGGAGCTGGTCCGGGACGTCACCGCGTGGGCGGCCGGGTACCTCCCCGGGTACATGGTGCCGTCCGCGGTCGTCGTCCTCGACGCGTTCCCGCTCACTCCGCACGGCAAGCTGGACCGGGCCGCCCTGCCCGCCCCGCGCACCGCCCGGCGGGCCGTCGGCCGTCCGCCGCGGACGCCGCAGGAGACGGCGCTGTGCCGGATGTTCGCGGAGCTCCTCGGGCTCGACACCCCGGAGCCGCCCGGCGGGTCCGCCGCGCGGGACGGGCACGTGGTGGGCGTGGACGACGACTTCTTCGCCCTCGGCGGGCACTCGCTGCTCGTGACCCGGCTGGTGGGCCGGGTCCGCGCCGAGCTGGGGGTGGAGGTCCAGGTGGCCACGGTCTTCGAGGCGCCCACGGTGGCCGGACTCGCGGCCCGGCTGGCGGGGGCCCGCAGGGCGAGACCGGCGCTGCGGAGGATGCCCCGCCCCGACTGACGGCGGCACGGGCCCGGGCACACGACCTGATCGCGACCAGTGTTATCGAGGGATCCCCGATGGACTTCAGCCTCTTCTACTTCGCCGACGACAGCACGTCCGACGGGGACGCCGGACGGTACGAGCTGCTGCTCGAAGGCGCGCGTTTCGCCGACCGGAACGGCTTTCGCGCGGTGTGGACGCCCGAACGCCACTTCCACCCCTTCGGGGGGCTCTACCCGAACCCGTCCGTGGTCGGCGCCGCCCTGGCGATGATCACGAGCAGGGTCGCCCTCCGCGCCGGGAGCGTCGTCGCGCCGCTCCACCATCCGCTGCGGATCGCCGAGGAGTGGGCGGTCGTCGACAACCTCTCCGGCGGGCGGGCCGGAGTGTCCCTGGCCTCCGGTTGGCACCCGGTGGACTTCGCGCTGAGCCGGGCACCGTACGAGGACCGCAAGCGCGTCCTGGCCGACGGCATCGAGCAGTTGCGCGCGCTGTGGCGCGGGGAGGGCGTCGAGGTCGTGGACGGCAACGGCGCCCCGGCGACCGTACGGGCCTTCCCGCCGCCGGTGCAGCGGGAGCTGCCGCTGTGGGTGACCAGCGCGGGCGACGCGGAGACCTTCCGTACGGCCGCGCGGGCACGGGCCGGGGTGCTCACGCATCTGCTGCACCAGGACGTCGACGAACTCGCCGGGAAGATCGCCGCGTACCGGCGGGCGGCGCGCGCGGCGCAGGACGGCTGGGACGGGCACGTCGTCCTGATGCTGCACTCCTTCCTCGGCACCGACCGGGACGAGGTGCGCGCCACCGTCGAGGCGCCGCTGCGCGCCTACCTCAGGAGCTCGGTGCACCTGCTCGCCCGCTCGTTCGGCGCCCTCGACCCGGACTTCGACATCGACGCGCTGGAGGACGAGGACCTCGACTTCCTCGTCGACCGGTCCCTCGACACGTACATCGAACAGCGGGGGCTGTTCGGGACGGTGGCGGACGGGTCGGCGACGGTCGAGCGGCTGCGCGGCATCGGCGTGGACGAGATCGCCTGCCTGATCGACTTCGGCATCGAGACCAAGACCGTGCTGGACGGGCTGCGCCATCTGAACGCCCTGCGCGCGGCCTTCGACACGCCCTGACCCGGGTGACGACCGGCACGACCCGAGAGACCCGAACGACCCGAGCGACCCAAGCAGGCCGAGAGACCCGAGAGACCCGAAAGGCCGAGACCACCGTGATCCCTCTGTCGTTTTCGCAGTTGCGGTTCTGGTTCCAGGGAGAGCTGGACCGCGACGGCGCCTGGCCCCACGCCTCGATGGCGCTCCGGCTGACCGGCCACCTGGACGAGGGGGCGCTGCGCGAGGCGCTGCGGGACGTGGTCGCGCGGCACGAGAGCCTGCGCACCGTCTTCCCGGTCACCGACGGCGTACCGGGGCAGCGGATCCTGGAGGCGGTGGACGTCGAGCTGCCCGTGCGGCGGGTCGCGGAGCGGGACGTCGAGGCCGCCGTGGCCGAAGCGGCCGGCCACGTCTTCGACCTGGGGCGCGAACTCCCGCTGCGGGCCGTCCTGCTCACCCTCGGCGAGCCCGGCCGGTACGTGCTGGCGATCACCGTGCACCACATCGCCTTCGACGGCTGGTCCGTCGGCCCCTTCCTGCGCGACCTCGCGGACGCCTACACCGCGCGCCTCGAAGGCGGGCCGCCGGCCTGGGAGGAACTGCCCTTCCAGTACGCGGACTTCACCCTGTGGCAGGGCAAGGAGCTCGGCGCGCCCGACGACCCCGGCAGTCTCTTCGCCGAGCAGCTGGCCCACTGGACCGCCGCCCTGGCCGGCGCTCCGGCCGAACTCCCGCTGCCCGTCGACCGGCCGCGCCCCGCCACCGCCGGGCACCGGGCCGGAGCCGTTCCCTTCCACCTGCCGCCCGACGCCTTCGGCGCCCTGTCCCGGCTGGCCCTGCGGCACGGAGCCAGCACCTTCATGGTGCTCCACGCGGCCCTCGCGGGGCTCCTTCGGCGGCTCGGGGCCGGCCCGGACATCCTGGTCGGCAGCCCGGTCGCGGGCCGCACCGACGTCGGCCTCGACGACCTCGTGGGCTGCTTCGTCAACACCGTCGTCGTCCGGACCGACGTCTCCGGCGACCCCGACTTCGACGACCTGGTCCGCCGGGCCCGGACCGCCGTGCTGACCGCGCTCGACCATCAGGACGTGCCGTTCGAGCAGGTCGTCGAGGCCGTGAACCCGGCCCGGTCGGCGGCCCGGCACCCCCTCTTCCAGGTCATGCTGAGCCTCCAGAACAACGCGGACGCCGCCGTGCGCCTCCCCGGCCTCGACACCCGGCTGCTCGCCCCGGCCCCGCACCGGACGACCGCCTTCGACCTGCTCTTCGACCTCACCGAGACCGACGGGGCGCTCGACGGCAGCCTGGTCTACGCCCGGGACCTCTTCGACCACGCCACCGCCGAGCGGCTGGTCCGCTGCCTCACCGTCTTCCTCACCGAGGCGGTCGCCGCACCGGAACGGCCCACGAGCGCCCTGGAACTCCTCGCCCCCGCCGAGCGCCGCACGCTGCTGGAGACGTGGAACGGCCAGGAGTCCCCGCTCCCGGACGTGTCCGTGCCGGAGCTGTTCCGGCAGCGTGCCGCCGCCGCCCCGGACGCCCCCGCCGTGGTGTGCGGCGCCTCCCGGCTCGGCTACGCGGAGCTCGACGCCCGCTCCGACCGCCTCGCGGGCCGCCTGCGCCGGCTCGGGGCGGGCCCGGAGCGGCTGGTCGCCGTGGCCATGGACCGCTCGGCCGAGCTGGTCGTCGCGCTGCTCGCCGTACTGAAGACGGGGGCCGCCTACCTGCCCCTGGACCCGCGCAACCCGGCCGAACGGCAGCGCACGGTCCTGGAGGAGGCCCGGCCCTGCCTGATCCTGGCCGACGCGTCGCTGCGGGAGCGGGCCGAGGAGCTCGCGGGCGCGGCGCCGGACGCGCCCGTGGTGCTGGTCGGGGCGCCCGACCCGGCCGGGGCGGGTGGGGGCGCCGGTCCGGGCGGCCCGGGCGTGGAGGCGGCGGCCCGGCCCGTGATCGACGCCGGGCGGGCCGCGTACGTGATGTACACCTCGGGCTCCACCGGGCGTCCGAAGGGCGTCCTGGTGACGCACCGGAACATCGTCGCCCTCGCCACCGACCCCTGCTGGGCGGCGGACGGCGGTCACGCGCGGGTGCTCGCCCATTCCCCGCACTCCTTCGACGCCTCGACGTACGAGCTGTGGGTGCCGCTGCTCGGCGGCGGCACGGTCGTCGTGGTGCCGCCCGGCGACTCCTCGCCGCGGGCACTGGAGCGGGCTGTGGCCGAAGGGGACGCGACGAGCGTGTTCCTCACCACCTCGCTCTTCAACCTGCTGGTCGCGGAGCGCAGTGCGCTGCTCGGCCGGGTCGGACAGGTCTGGACGGGAGGCGAGCAGCCCTCCGAGGGGGCCGTGCGTCGGATGCGGGCGGAGTTCCCGGGCACCGCGCTGACCCACGTGTACGGGCCGACCGAGAACACGACGTTCACCACGTTCGGGCGGGTGGGCCCGGCGCGGGACGCGGGGGGCGGGAAGCCGCCGATCGGCCGGCCGATGGCGAACACCCGGGTGTACGTGCTGGACCCGTGGCTGCGGCCGGTGCCCGTCGGGGTGCCGGGCGAGCTGTACCTCGCGGGTGCCGGGCTGGCCCGCGGTTACCTCGGCCGTCCCGGGCTGACGGCGGGGCTCTTCGTCGCCGATCCGTACGGCCCGCCGGGGACCCGCATGTACCGCACCGGGGACGTGGTGCGCTGGACCGCCGACGGCGAGCTCGACTTCCTGGCCCGCGCCGACGACCAGGTGAAGATACGCGGCTTCCGCATCGAACCCGGCGAGATCGAGGCCGTCCTGGAGCGCCACCCGGCCGTCGCCCGCGCCGCCGTCCTCGTACGGGAGGACCGGCCCGGCGAGCGCGACCTGCTCGCGTACGTCGTGCCCGCGCCGCACCTCGGCGCCGATCCCGCGCCGGAACTCGACGCGTACGCGCGCCGGGCCCTGCCCGACTACATGGTGCCCGTCGTCGTGGTGCTCCCCGACGGGCTGCCGCTGACGCCCAACGGCAAGCTGGACCGGGCGGCGCTGCCCGTGCCCGCGCGGAGCTCCGGATCCCGGCCGGCCGCCACGCCGGCCGAGCGGCTGCTGTGCGGGCTGTTCGCGGAGGTGCTGGGGGTGCCGGAGGTCGGCGCGGACGCCGACTTCTTCGCACTGGGCGGGCATTCGCTGCTGGCGATCCGGCTGGTGAACCGGCTGCGTGAGGTGCTGGACGCCGGGATCGGGGTGGCGGCGGTCTTCGAGTCGCCGACGCCCGCCGGGCTCGCCGAACGCTTCGGGGCCGCGGGGGCCGGGCGGGGTCCGCTGCGGCCCCGGTCGCGCGGCGAGGTGCTGCCCCCGTCCTTCTCGCAGTTGCGGTTCTGGCTCCAGGGCGAGCTGACGGAGGGCGCCGCCGCGCTGAGCGTCACGACCGTCCTCCGGCTCACCGGCCCGCTGGACGCCGGGGCGCTGACGGCCGCCCTGCGGGACGTGGTGGCCCGGCACGAGAGCCTGCGCACCGTGTTCCCGGTGACCGACGGGGTGCCGCGCCAACACGTCCTGGACGACGTGGAGTTCGATCTGCCGGTGCGGGAGGCGTCCCCGGCGGAGGTCGAGGCGGCGGTGGCCGCCCTCCCGGAGCGCGGCTTCGACCTGGCGCGCGAGATCCCCGTACGGGCCGCGCTGTTCGCCTGCGGCCCCGAGGAGCACGTCCTCGCGGTCACGGTCCACCACATCGCCTTCGACGGCTGGTCCGCCGCGCCCTTCCTCCGCGACCTCTCCGCGTCCTACACCGCCCGGCTGCGCGGACGGACCCCCGCACTCCCCGAACTTCCGGTGCAGTACGCGGACTTCACCCTGTGGCAGCGGGCGGCGCTCGGGGATCCCGACGACCCCGCGAGCCTGTTCGCCCGGCAACTCGCCCACTGGACCGGCGCCCTGGCCGACGCGCCCGACGAGATCCCGCTGCCCGCCGACCGGCCGCGCCCCGCCGCCGCCACCCAGCGCGCCGGCGAGGTGCCCTTCCGGGTCGGTCCCGAGGACTTCGCCCGCCTCACCGCCCTGGCGCGGGAGCACGGCGCGAGCGTGTTCATGGTGCTGCACGCCGTCCTCGCGGGTCTGCTGCGGCGGCTCGGCGCGGGGACGGACGTCCTGGTCGGCAGTCCGGTCGCCGGGCGGGCCGACAGCGGCCTCGACGAGCTGGTCGGCTGCTTCGTGAACACGGTGGTGGTGCGGACCGACGTCTCCGGCGACCCCGGCCTCGGCGAGCTCGTCGACCGGGTCCGCCCCCACGTCCTCGCCGCCCTGGAGCACCAGGACGTGCCCTTCGACCGGGTCGTGGACGCCGTCGCCCCCGCCCGGTCGGCGGCCCGGCATCCGCTCTTCCAGGTCATGCTGAGCCTCCAGAACAACACGACGGGCACCCTGGACCTGCCCGGTCTCCGTGTCGAGGCGGCCGACCACGACCGGCACCGCACGATCCCCTTCGACCTCCTCTTCGACCTCACCGAGTCCCGCGGCGGCCTCGACGGCACCCTCGTCCACGCCCTCGACCTCTTCGGCCCCGCCACCGCCGAGCGGATCGCCCGCCACTTCACCACCTTCCTCGCGGACGCCGTCTCCCGCCCCGCCCTGCCGGTGCGGCGACTGGACCTCCTGTCCCCCGCCGAACGACACACCCTCCTCACCGAGTGGGCCGGACCGGACGCCGGGGCGGCAGACCTGCCGGCCGGTCCGGTCCCGGACCGGTTCCGGGAACAGGCCGCCCGGACGCCCGGCGCGCCGGCGGTGCTCCACGGGGCACGGAGGATCACGTACGGGGAGCTCGACGCGCGGGTGGAGCTGCTGGCCGGCCGCTTGCGCGGACGCGGCGCCGGTCCGGAGCGGCTGGTCGCCGTCGCGATGGACCGCACGCCCGACCTTCTCGTCGCGCTCCTCGCCGTACACCGGACGGGCGCCGGATACCTCCCGGTCGATCCGCACCACCCCAGGGACCGGGTGGCGTCGGTGCTGTCCGAGGCCGCGCCGCTCCTGGTGCTCACCGACCCGGCCACCCGCGACGCGCTCGGCACCGACGCCTGGCTGACCGTGGACGACCCCCGGTTCGGCACGGCGGAGCCGGCCACCGAGGAACCCGGGCAGGGGCAGGAGTCGGGGGCAGGGGCAGGGGCAGGGTTGGGGTCGGAGTCGGCGATCCCGGCCGACGACACGGCGTACGTCCTCTACACCTCCGGTTCGACGGGCCGGCCGAAGGGCGTCACGGTCACCCATCGCAACCTGGCCCACCTGCTCGCCGCCATGCGGCTCCGGCTGCCGCTCGGCCCCGCCGACCGGCTGCTCGCGGTGACCACCGTCGCCTTCGACATCGCCCACCTGGAGCTCCTGCTGCCACTGCTCGACGGCGCCGCGGTCGTCCTCGCCTCCCCCGACGAGGTGCGCGATCCACAGGCCCTCGGACGGCTCGTCGCCAGGCACAAGGTCACCGCCGTCCAGGCCACGCCGTCCCTGTGGTCCGGGCTCGTCGCCGAGGTCCCCGACGCCGTCCGCGGCCTGCGGGTCCTCGTCGGCGGCGAGGTCCTGCCGCCCGCCCTGGCCGACCGGCTCGTCTCCCTGGCCGCGGAGGTCACCCACGTGTACGGGCCGACCGAGACGACCATCTGGTCCCTCGCCGCCCCGATCGGCCCGGACGACACGGAACGCCCGCCGCTCGGCTCCCCGCTGGGCGACACGCGCGGGTACGTCCTGGACGAGGTGCTGCGACCGGTGCCGGTGGGCGTGCCGGGCGAGCTGTACATCGGGGGCGCGGGCGTGGCCCGGGGCTACCTCGGGCGGCCGGGGCTGACCGCCGAGCGGTTCGTCGCCGATCCGTACGGTCCGCCCGGCGCCCGCCTGTACCGCACCGGCGACCTGGTCCGCCGGACCGCCGAGGGCGAACTCGCCTTCCTCGGGCGCACCGACGCCCAGGTGAAGCTGCGGGGCTTCCGGATCGAGCCGCGCGAGATCGAGGCGGTCCTGGACCGGCACCACCGGGTCGCGCGCAGCGCCGTGGTGGTGCGCGAGGACCGGCCGGGCGAGCACCGGCTGGTCGGCTACGTCGCACCCGTGCGGGGCGGCGGCGACACGGGCGAACCCGACGGTCTCGTCGGCCTCAACGGCCCCGACGACTTCGCCGGCCTCGTCGGCGAACTCACCGAGCGGGCGCGGCGGGCGCTCCCTCCGTACATGGTCCCCGCCGTGGTCGTGCTGCCCGACGGGCTGCCGCTCACGCCCAACGGCAAGCTGGACCGGTCCGCGCTGCCCGCCCCGCAGGCGCCCGCCGCCCCGGTGCTCCGGGAGCCGGGCACCCCCGCCGAGGAGCTCCTCTGCGAGCTGTTCGCCGCCATCCTCGGGCTCCCCTCCGTCGGGGTCGAGGACGACTTCTTCGCGCTCGGCGGCGACAGCATCGTGTCGATCCGGCTGGTGTCCCGGGCCCGCGCGCGCGGTCTGGCGCTCTCCACGCGGGACGTCTTCCGGTACCGCACCGTCGCCGGACTGGCCGCCCACGCGAAGGTACGGCCGCCCAAGGGAGGCAAGGCGTCGGCTCCGACCCCGGCTTCGGCGTCGGCCTCGGCGTCGGAGGGCGAGGTGCCGCTCACCCCGATCGTGCACTGGCAGCGCGAACGGGGCGGTCCCGTCGACGGCTTCCACCAATCGGTGCTCGTCCGGACCCCGGCCGAACTGTCCGAGGAGCGCCTGCGGGCCCTGCTCCAGGCCCTGTTCGACCGGCACGACGCCCTGCGGATCCGCCTGACGCGAAGCCCCGCGTGGCGCCTTGAGGTGCTGCCGCGCGAGGCGGTCGACGCGGCCGGACGTCTCGTCCGGGTCGACACGGCCGGGCTCACCGCCGCGGGCCTCGCGGACCGGCTCCGTGCCGAGGCGGACGGGGCACGGCGGCGACTGGCGCCCGAGGAAGGCAACATGCTCCAGGCGGTCTGGTACGACGCGGGTCCCGGCCGACCGGGCCGACTGCTCCTGATGATCAACCACCTGGTCGTGGACGGCGTGTCCTGGCGGATCCTCCTGGAGGACCTGGCCACCGGCACCGCCCCACGGACGACGGGGGCGACGGGCCTCGACCTCGCTCCCGTGTCGTTCGCCGACTGGGGGCGGCGCCTGGAGCGCGAGGCGCGCGGGCGGGCGGCCGAACTCCCCTTCTGGCTCGGCCTCCTCGACGGAGCGGGCGCCCTCGTCCCCGGCGCGGAGCTCGTGGCGGGCCGCGACGTGGAGGGCGCGAAGCACGCCGTCACCCGGGTCCTGCCCGCCGACCTGACGGCCCCGCTCCTGTCCGACGTGCCCGCCCGGCTCGGCGTCGGTGTGAACGCGGTCCTGCTCGGCGCGCTCAGCACGGCGGCGGGGCGCTGGCGTGGGCGCCCCGGATCGGGAGGCACCACCGGCGGCACGACCGACGGCACCGACGGCCTCACCGATGACGCCACCTCCAGCGCCTCCGCACACGCCCCGTTCCTCGTGGACGTGGAAGGGCACGGGCGCGAGGAGATCGCCGACGGCATCGACCTGTCGGCGACCGTCGGCTGGTTCACCAGCATGTTCCCCGTTCGGCTCGCGGGGCGGCCGGACGATCCGGCCGCCGCCGTACGGGCCGTGGAAGAGCAACTGTCGGGCATGCCCGACAAGGGGCTCGGCTTCGGCCTGTTGCGCCATCTGCACCCGGAGGCCGGACCCGCGCTCAAGGCCCGCCCCACGGCACAGATCCTGTTCAACTATCTGGGCCGGTTCGACCGGCCGGACGACACCGACTGGGGTCTGGCGCCGGAGGCCGGCGCGGTAGCCGGAGGGGGTGACCCCGAGATGCCCCTGACGCACCTCCTGGAGGTGTCCGCGGTGGTCCACGACCGAGGGGGCCGGCCGGAACTCCACGTCACCTGGATGTACCCGAAGGACCTGCTGGACCGGGACCGGGTGGAGGCCCTGGCCGACGCCTGGTCCGAGGCCCTGGAATCCCTGACGAACCTGACCGCGCGCACCGGCGAACCGGGAGACACGGCGTGAGCACACCCGACCGGACCCACCCCGACGAGCCGACGTCGAGGCCGTCGCCGCTCCAGCAGGGGCTGTTCTTCCACACGGCGTTCGACGCGGACGGCCAGGACGTCTACACCATCCAGATGGCGCTGGACTTCGAGGGCCCGGTGGACCCGGCGCGCCTGCGCGCGGTCTGCCAGGTGCTCCAGGACCGGCACGACAGCCTGCGTTCCGGGTTCCGTACGGACGCGTCGGGCACGCCCGTGCGGTTCGTGCCGTCCGTGGTCCCGCTGGAGTGGCGGCAGGCCGACCTCACCGGGAGCGCACCGGCCGGCCGGGAGGCCGAGGCGGTGCGGCTGGTCGAGGAGGAGCGGGGGCGGCGCTTCGACGTCGCCCGGCCGCCGCTGCTCCGCTTCCTGCTGATCCGGCTGGGCGGCTCCCGGTGGCGGTTCGTCCTGACGAACCATCACATCATCCTGGACGGCTGGTCCACCTCGATCCTCCTCGACGAGCTCTTCCAGCTGTATGACACGTACGACGCGGACGACGGGTACGGGGCCGGTTCCGCCGGGGCGGACCCGCTCCCGCCCGCCCCCGCGTACGGCTCCTTCCTGGACTGGCTGGGTGAGGTCGACCCGGAGTGGTCGGCGGAGGCATGGGCGGAGGCGCTCGCCGGGGTCGAGGGGCCGACGCTGGTGGCGCCGCGGGCCCGGGGCGCGGGCACGGTGGTCCCCGAGCGGGTGACGCGTACGCTGCCCGCCGCGACGACGGCGGCGCTGACGGAGCGGGCGCGGGAGGCGGGGGTCACCCTCGGCACGGTGATGCAGGTGGCGTGGGGGCTGGTGCTGCGGCAGCTGACCGGGCGGGGCGACGTGCTGTTCGGGATGACGGTGTCGGGGCGGGCCGCCGACGTCGACGGGGTCGAGTCGATGGTGGGGCTGCTCATCAACACCGTTCCGGCACGGGTGCGGACGGACCCTCAGGACACGCTGATCGACCTGCTGGAACGCGTCCAGGACGAACAGCTCGACCTGCTGGAGCACCACCACGTGGGGCTGACGGAGATCCAGCGGCGGGCGGGCTTCGGGGCCCTGTTCGACACCACGGCCGTCTTCGACAACTATCCGATGGCCGCGGGCCGGCGCCGGCTCGGCGAGGCCCTGCTCGTCGACGTCACGGGCTTCGACGCCACCCACTATCCGCTCTCCCTGATCTGCACGCCGGCCGAGGAGTTGGGCGTCCGGCTCGACTTCCGGCCCGATCTGCTCGGGCGCGGGACGGTGGAGGGGATCGCCGAGCGGCTGGTGCGGATCCTGGAGGCGGTCGCGGAGGATCCGTACCGTCCGGTCGTGGGCCTGCCGGTCTTGTCGGACACCGAGCGGCGGCGGACGTTGGAGGAGTGGAACGCTACCGCCCGCCCGGTGCCGCCGGCCACGCTGCCCGCCCTGATCGAGGCGCGGGCCGCGCGGGACCCGCGGGGGCCCGCTCTCACGTACCAAGGGCGGACCGTCGACCACGGGGAGCTGAACCGGCGGGCGAACCGGCTGGCGCGGGTGCTGATCGCGGAGGGCGCGGGGCCGGAGACGCTGGTCGCGCTGGCGCTGCCGAGGACCGTGGACATGGTGGTCGCGCTGCTCGCCGTGCTCAAGTCGGGGGCCGCGTACGTGCCGGTCGACGTGCGGTACCCGGCCGACCGGGTGGCGCGGATGCTCGGCGACGCCCGGCCCCGGCTCGCGGTGGTCACCGGGGCGACCCGGCAGGTGCTGCCGGAGGGGACGGCCGCGCTGGTCCTGGACGATCCGGACGTGACCCGGCGCGTCGAGGCACGGGACGACGCGGACGTCCGAGACGCGGACGTCCGGGACGCGGACGTCCGGGACGCGGACGTCCGGGACGAGGAGCGCCCGGTACCGCTCCTCCCCCGGCATCCCGCGTACGTCATCTACACCTCGGGCACCACCGGCGTCCCCAAGGGTGTGGTCGTCGAGCACATGAACGCCGTCAACTTCGTGGCGACCGTCGAGGACCACTTCGGTGCCGACGGCATGGCGAGGGTGCTGGCCTCCACCTCGCTCAGCTTCGACGTGTCGGTCTTCGAGATCGTGACGACCCTGGCGCTGGGCGGGCAGCTGGAACTGGTCGACGACCTGTTCGCGCTGCTGGAACGGGACGGCTGGGAGGGGAGCCTGGTCAGCGGCGTTCCCTCGGCGATGGCGAGCATGCTGGCGGCCGGTTCCCTCGACGTGTCGGCTCCGCACGTGGTGCTCGGCGGGGAGGCGGTGCCGGGCGCCCTGCTGCGCGAGCTGCGGGAGCGGGTGCCCGGCTGCGCGGTCACCAACATCTACGGCCCGACCGAGGCGACCACGTACTCGACCTGGTGGCGGAGCGGCCCCCGAGCCGAGCCCGAAGCGGAAGCGGGAGCCGAAGCGAGGGCCGGGGCTCACGGAGCCGGGTCCGAAGCCGGTCCGCCGATCGGGCGGCCGGTGCCCAACGCCCGGGTGTACGTGCTCGATCCGTGGCTCCAGCCGGTCGGGGTGGGGCAGCCGGGTGAGCTGTACATCGCGGGCGCGGGCGTCACCCGCGGCTATCTGAACCGGCCGGGGCTGACCTCGGAGCGCTTCGTGGCCTGCCCGTTCGGCGCCCCCGGCGGGCGCATGTACCGGACCGGCGACCAGGTGCGGTGGCGGGCCAACGGGCAGCTGGAGTACCTGGGGCGGCTGGACGGCCAGGTGAAGGTGCGCGGCTTCCGGATCGAGCTCGGCGACGTGGAGGCTGCCCTGCTGCGGCACGAGCGGGTGGCGCGGGCCGTCGCGGTCGTGCGGGAGGACCGGCCGGGCGACCGCAGGCTGGTCGGGTACGTCGTGGCGGCCGGGCCCGGCGGGCCGCCGGACGGCGCGGAGCTGCGGCGCTTCACCCGGGACGTGTTGCCGGACCACATGGTGCCGTCGGCCGTGGTGCCGCTGGAGAGCCTCCCGCTCATGCCGAACGGCAAGCTGGACCGGGCGGCGCTGCCCGCTCCCGCGTACGGCGCCGCCGTCCGGCGCGAGGCGGCCCACGCGCACGAGGAGCCGCTGTGCGCGCTGTTCGCCGAGGTGCTCGGGGTGGACCGGGTCGGTCCGGACGACGGGTTCTTCGACCTGGGCGGGCACTCCCTGCTGGCGACCCGGCTGGTGAGCCGGGTGCGCGCGGTCCTGGGCACCGGGCTGACCGTCCGCGCCCTGTTCGAGGCGCCGACCCCGGCGGCCCTGGCGCGCCGGCTCGGCGGTGAGGGCGGCGGCTCCGGCCTGGACGTCCTGCTCCCGCTGCGGACCGGCGGGCGGCTGAGGCCGCTGTTCGCCGTGCACGCGGCGAGCGGCCTCGCCTGGCCGTACGCCCGGCTGCTCCCGCACCTCGATCCGCAGGTGCCGCTGTACGGGCTGCAGGCGCCGAGCCTCGCCGATCCGGAGGGCGGGGCGCGCAAGCCGGAGGAGCTGGTACGGGAGTACGCGCGGCGGATCCGGGAGGTGCAGCCTCGGGGCCCGTACCGGCTGCTGGGCTGGTCGGTCGGCGGTGTCCTCGCGTACGGGGTGGCGGCGGAGCTGGTGGAGGCGGGGCAGGCCGTGGAGTTCGTGGCGCTGCTCGACTCGTATCCGGCGCCCGAGGAGGGGCTGCCCGGCTGGGAGGAGACGCACCGGCACGTGGCCGGGTCGGCCGGATTCGGCGCGGACGGGGCGCCGCCGGAGCAGATCGCGCTGCTCGGGGAGCGGGCCGTGGAGGGCGCGCGGCTGGCGGTGCGGTCGGCGGTGGACGCGCTGCGGACGCCTCCGGCGCGGACGCGCGGGGTGGACGTGCTCCACTTCCGGGCCGCGTCGGACGGCGCGCCGGCCTCGCCCGCCGCCCCGGACGCCTGGCGGGCGTACGGCGGCGGGCGGGTCGTGGCCGTCGACGTGGCGTGCGGCCACTACGAGATGCTGGATCCCGCGCCGCTCGCGACGATCGGCCCGGTGCTGTCCGCACGGGCCACCGAGGACCGGGCAGCGGAGGACCGGGCCGTGGAGGGGGGCGGCGCGGCGGAAGGGAGCGGCGCGGTCGGCTGACCGGCGTCAGAAGTCCCAGCCGTCGGCCTCGCCCTCGGTGTCCGCGCCGGTCCCGGTGCCGGTGGGCGCGCCCTTGACGGGTGCGGTGGTGACGAAGGAGTCGCCGACCATGCCCGCGGTCAGGGTGGTGCCGTCGCTCGGGTCGATCAGGATGAACGACCCGGTGCGGCGCGAGTCGGCGTACGGGTCGACGGGCAGCGGTTCGGCGGTGCGGATCCTGACGCGGCCGATGTCGTTGGCGGCCAGCCGGCCGCCGTGGGGGCGCAGGGAGAGGTCGTCGAGGGCGAGGCGGGCGGGGATGTCCTCGACGATGGCCTTGACCGTGCGGGTGCCGTGCTTGAGCAGGACCCGCTGTCCGACGGTCAGTTCCTGGTCGGCGACGTGGCAGACGGTCGCGTCGATGTCCTGGGTGGGTGCCGGGGCCTGGGCCGTCGGCACGATCAGGTCGCCGCGCGAGACGTCGACGTCGTCCGCGAGGAGGACGGTGACGGACTGGCCGGTCCAGGCGGTGTCGACGGGCCGCCCCAGGAGGTCGATGGCGGCGATCCGGGTCGTGCGGCCGGACGGCAGGACGGTGACGGGTTCGCCGACGTGCAGGGTGCCGGCGGCGATCTGTCCGGCGTAGCCGCGGTAGTCGGGGTGGGCGGCGGTCCGGGGGCGGATGACGTACTGCACGGGCAGCCGGGCCTGCCGGTGGGCCAAGTCGCGGCTGACCGGGACGGTCTCCAGGTGTTCGAGGACGGTGGGGCCGCTGTACCAGTCCATGACGGCCGAGGGCTCGACGACGTTGTCCCCGGCGAGCGCCGAGATCGGGACGGCGGTGACGCCGGAGAGGCCGAGGTCGGACGCGTAGGCGGTGAACTCGGCGACGATCGTGGCGAAGACGGGCTCTCGGTACCCGACGAGATCCATCTTGTTGACGGCGAGGACGACCCGGGGGACGCGCAGCAGCGCGGCGATGGCGGCGTGCCGGCGGGTCTGCTCGACGACGCCCTTGCGGGCGTCGACGAGGATGACGGTCAGTTCGGCGGTGGAGGCGCCGGTGACCATGTTGCGGGTGTACTGCACGTGCCCGGGGGTGTCGGCGAGGATGAACCGGCGTCTCGGGGTGGCGAAGTAGCGGTAGGCGACGTCGATCGTGATGCCCTGTTCGCGTTCGGCGCGCAGGCCGTCGGTGAGCAGGGCGAGATCGGGTGCCTCCTGGCCGCGGCCGGCCGAGGCGCGCTCCACGGCCTCCAGCTGGTCGGCGAGGACCGACTTGGAGTCGTGCAGCAGCCGGCCCACCAGGGTGGACTTGCCGTCGTCGACGGAGCCGGCGGTGGCGAACCGCAGCAGGGTGGTGCCGGGGAGGTCGCTGGTCCTGGTCCTGGTGCTGGTCCGGGTGCTGGTCGTCATGGTCAGAAGTACCCCTCGCGTTTGCGGTCCTCCATGGAGGCCTCGGAGAGCTTGTCGTCGGCGCGGGTCGCGCCCCGCTCGGACAGCCGGGAGGCGGTGATCTCGGCGATCACCTGGTCCAGGGTGGAGGCGTCGGAGTCGACCGCTCCGGTGCAGGACATGTCGCCGACGGTGCGGTAGCGGACGCGCCTCTTCTCGACGGTCTCGCCGTCCTTCGGGGCGCCCCAGTCGCCGGTGGGCAGCCACATGCCGGAGCGGCGGAACACCTCGCGCTCGTGGGCGAAGTAGATCTCCGGCAGTGCGATGCCCTCGCGGGCGACGTACTGCCACACGTCGAGCTCGGTCCAGTCGGACAGCGGGAAGACCCGCACGTGTTCGCCGGGGGCGTGCCGGCCGTTGTAGAGCTGCCAGAGTTCGGGGCGCTGGCGGCGCGGGTCCCACTGGGAGAAGGGGTCCCGGAGGCTGAAGACGCGTTCCTTGGCGCGGGCCTTCTCCTCGTCGCGCCGGCCGCCGCCGAAGACCGCGTCGAAGCCCTCCGAGCGGATGCGGTCGGTGAGCGGCAGGGTCTGGAGGGGGTTGCGGGTGCCGTCGGGGCGTTCCTTGAGCACACCGCGGTCGAGGTACTCCTGTACGGAGGCCACATGGAGGCGCAGTCCGTGTGCGGCGACCACACGGTCCCGGTAGGCCAGGACCTCGGGGAAGTTGTGTCCGGTGTCCACGTGGAGCAGCGCGAAGGGCAGGGGGGCGGGGGCGAAGGCCTTGAGGGCGAGGTGCAGCATGACGACGGAGTCCTTGCCGCCGGAGAAGAGGAGCACCGGCCGCTCGAACTCGCCCGCCACCTCGCGGATGATGTGCACGGCCTCCGACTCCAGGAGGTCCGCGTGGGTCAGGGTGCCCGGGGCGTCGGTCCGCTCGGACCAGGTCGTCAACGTGGTCATGCCAACCCTTTCTCCCGGAGCAGCGCGACGAGGGCGTCCGCCGACTCCGTCCCGGTCTGCTGGTGGGCCGGGATCCTGAGGTCCGGTGCGGCGGGCGGTTCGTACGGGTCGTCGACGCCGGTCAGTCCGGAGAGTTCACCGCGGGCCTGCCGGGCGTAGAGGCCCTTGACGTCGCGTGCGGCGCACACGTCGACCGGGGTCGCGACGTGCACCTCGACGTAGGGGGTGCCGGTGGCCTCGTGCCGGGCGCGGACCGCCGCGCGGGCGTCCGCGTACGGGGCGATGACGGGGACGAGCACGGTCACCCCGTGGGCGGCGAGCAGCTCCGCGACGTAGCCGACGCGGCGCACGTTGGTGTCGCGGTCCTCGCGGGAGAAGCCGAGGTCGGAGGTGAGGTGGGTGCGGAGCTCGTCGCCGTCCAGGATGTGCGTGCGGCGTCCGGCGGACCGCAGCCGGGCGGCGGCGTGGCGCGCGATGGTGGTCTTGCCGGCGCTGGGCAGACCGGTGAGCCAGACCGTCGCGCCGGCGGCTTCGGCGTTCACGGCGGGCATCACGCGCCGTCCGAGGTACGGGGGTCCGCCGTCCCGGCGTCGCGTGCGATCTCGATGGCGGTGACCGCGATGAGCTGCCCGGTCGCGGTGTCGCGCAGGGCCATGTCGGCGACCTCGACGTCCGGGTCGGCGGCGGCGCGCCAGCGGCGGACCGTGACCTCGAAGACGGTGCCGGGATCGGCGTTGCCGAAGTAGCCGACCTTCTGGTCGAGGACCTTGCGGCGCAGGAACTCCTCGTCGGTGCAGCCCAGTGAGCGCCACAGGCGCAGCAGCATCGTGTCGAAGACGGCGAAGTAGGAGGCGAAGTACATGAGTCCGGCGCCGTTGAGGTCGCGGACGACGTCCAGCGTGTACGGGTAGGTCTCGGTCGGGCCCTCCTGGTGGAATCCGGGCGGTCCGGAGGGGTGGAAGCTGCCGGTGGCCCGGGCCCGGCCCACGAGGGAGCGGGGCGAGTAGGCGTTGGGAAGCTGCGGGAGCTCCTGGTAGGCGAAGTCCGGGGGTGTCACCTGGGCGAGCCCGCGGTTGCTGCCGGCGGTGGTGCGGGCGATCCAGCGGTTGAAGTTCTCCGCGTAGAGGCACTGCGGGTGCGGGTGCTCGTACACCTCCGCCGGGTCCAGGGGTCCCTCGGGCAGCTCCAGTCCGGCGGGGGCGAGCCGGTGCAGGGTGATGACGGACTGGCTGCCGAACTGGAACGACCGCGAGTCGACGCGGAGTTCGTCGCCGAAGGTGAGGCCGTGGGGGTGGACGACGTCCCCGCCGCGTACGTGGAAGTAGTAGAACGACAGGTAGGCGGGGTCGCCGTCGGCGGTGCGGGCGGCGTGCACGTTGAGCCGGCAGGACTCGGCGACCACCTCCCAGGTCCAGTCGCCGATGCGGCCGAACACCAGGGATCCGCCGCTGCACATGCCGGGTGCGACGACGACCCGGCGGGCGGCGCGGGAGTCGTCCCGGGCCGGGGCGTCGGGCGCGGTGTGGAGTGTGGTCATGCCTCCGCCGCCTTTCGGGGCTGCTGGGTCTGCCCGGCTCCGGCCGTGACCGGCCGTCCGGTGGAGCGCCATTCGTCGGCGGCGGCGAGGAAGCGGTCGTCGTCCTCGGCGGAGCCGATGGACACGCGGACGCCCACGTCGGCGAAGGCCCGTACGGCGACTCCCCGGTCGGCGCACCAGGTGCCGAAGTCGGCGGCGAACGGGCCGAGGGGAAGCCAGAGGAAGTTGGTGAGGCTGTCCGGGACCGGCCAGCCGCCGCGCAGCAGGGTGTCCCGTACACGGGTGCGTTCCGCCACGGTCTCGTCGACGCGGCGCAGCAGTTGCTCCTCGAGTCCGAGGGCGGCGACGGCCGCGTGCTGGGCGACGGTGTTCACCGCGTAGGGGAGGCAGGCCTTGCGGAGCCGTTCGACGACCCGGGCGTCGCCGACCAGGTATCCGGTCCGCAGTCCGGCGAGGCCGTAGGCCTTGGAGAAGGTGCGCAGCACGACCAGGTTGGGGTGGTCGGCGCACAGCGGCAGGGTGCTGGGGGCGGCCGGTCCGCGGGCGTACTCGTGGTAGGCCTCGTCGACCGCGACCAGGCAGGTCGGCGGTACGGAGGCGAGGAACGCGCGGAGTTCCGCGGGGTCGGCACCGGTGCCCGTCGGGTTGTTCGGGTTGCAGACGATCACGAGCCGGGTCCGGTCGGTGATCCGCCCGGCCATGGCCCGCAGGTCGTGGGTCTCGTCGGTCAGCGGCACCTGGACGGGGGTCACGCCGGCGAGGGCGGCGAGCGTGGGATAGACCTCGAACGACGGCCAGGCGTAGACGGCTTCGGCGCCGGGGTCGGCGACGGACTGGAACAGGCTCTGCAGCAGGGCCAGGGAGCCGGCGCCGACCGCGATCCGGTCCTCGTCGATGCCGTGGTGCCGGGCGAGGGTGCGGATCAGCGGTCCGCAGCCGGGGTCGGGGTAGCGGTTGACCGTGGCGCCGGCTCGTGCGATGGCCTCGACGATGCCGGGCAGCGGGGGGTGCGGCGACTCGTTCGCCGACAGCGGGCGGGGGCGGGCGGCCGGGTCGTGGAGGCCCGCGGCCGGCTGGTAGGCGGCGACGGTGTCGAGCACCGCGCGCAGGGATGGAGTGGACATGGGGCTCCCGGTGGAGGGGACTCCGCCGCGTTCGGAGGTGCGGACGGCGCCCGGGTCGACGGTGGGCTCAGCCTTCCGGCCGCCGCTCCGCCATCAGGCGGGCCACGTCGGCGAGGGTCCCGGCGTCCAGCAGTTCGTAGTCCTCGACCTCGATGCCGAGCCGGTCGTTCAGCGCGGCGGCGAGTTCCACGACGGCCAGCGAGTCGAGGCCGACCTCCTCGCGGGTGGCCGTGGGCATGACGTCCTCCTCGCGCACGTGGAGGTCGCCGACCAGGATGTCCTTGAGTACGTCGTACACGATGGCTCTTCCCTCGTTGGTCTCGCCCGGACGGAAGCCGCGGGATTGCGGCGTTCACGCACCTCGGGCCGCCTTCAGGGCCAGGGCCACCTCGATGATGAGGTCCTCCTGGCCCGCGACGGCCTGTCTGCGGCCCAGTTCGAAGAAGACGTCGCGCGGATCCACGTCCTCGCGCCGCGAGACGTCCAGGACCCGGGTCTTGAACCCGGAGAACACCCCGGCGAGGCCGCTGACGACGCTCACCGAGTCGATCGTGGGCGGGGCCGGCATGAGCTCGCGCTCGGCGAGGTCGGCCGCGTCCAGCAGACCGTACAGATCGATGCCGGTCGGGTAGCCCATCCGTTCGAGGACGGGCACCAGGACTTCGAGCTGGGTGTTCCCGGCGCCCGCGCCGAAGCCCCGGGCGCAGGCGTCCAGGATGTCCGCGCCCGCCTCGACGGCGGCGATCGAGTTCGCGACCGCCATGCCGAGGTTGTTGTGGGCGTGGAACATCACCGGTACGTCGACGGCCTCGCGCATGGCGGTGACGCGTGCCGTGACGTCGGCCGGCAGGTAGTGGCCGGAGGAGTCCATGATGCCGACGGCGGTCGCGCCGAACTCCACGAGCCGGGCGCATTCGGCGGCGAGCCGCTCGGGGCTCGCCATGTGGCTCATCAGCAGGACGGCCTGGGCCTGGACCCCGTTCTCGCGGAGGAAGCCCAGGTGCCGTTCGGCGAGGTCGCCCTCGGTGCAGTGGGTGCCGACGCGGACCACGTCGACCTGGTGGGCGATGGCCCGTTCGAGGTCCGCGGTGGTGCCCCAGCCCGGCAGCATGAACACGGCCATGGTGCTGCGGGTCAGGGACTCCCGCACGATCGACAGCATCTCGTCGTCGCCCAGCCGGGACTGCCCGACCTGGAGGGACGAGGCCCCCAGGCCGTTGCCGTGGCCCACCTCGACGACCGGGATGCCGGCGGTGTCCGCCGCCCGTGCGTAGGCGCGCAGTTGTTCGCGGTCCAGCTGGTGGCGGACGGCGTGGTGGCCGTCGCGCAGGGACGCGTCGTGGATGACGACCGGCTTGCGGGCGCCTTCGGGGGAGGGTGCTGTGCTCATGACGTCTCCGTACCGATGCTCGCCGGGCCGGCCGCGGCACACCGTTCGGCGACGTGCACGGCGGCGGAGTTGATGATGTCGAGGTTGCCCGCGTACCGGGGGATGCGTCCGCCGGACGAGGTGACCTCGGCGGCGACGAACACCTTGTCCTCGTCCACGACGCAGGCGGTGATCCGATAGCCGCCGACGAAGGAGCGGACCTGTTCGGCCGCGGTCCGCACGGCCGCTTCCACCGAGGCGGTGCCGAAGCCTTCGCCGAGCATCGACATGGCGACGCGGAAGGTGGACGGCGGCCTGGCGGGGCTGATGTTGAGGATCGCCTTGACGTCCTTGACGCCGGTGAAGTCCCGTACGGCGTCCTGGGTGGTCTCGATGTACTCGTCGAGGTTGAGCCGGGTGGAGCGCCCGACGCTCGGGCTGGCGGCGGTCGTGACGACCTCGACGTAGTCGACCCGGTGGCTCTGGGTGATCGCGTGGAGGATCGGGATGGAGGCCTGGCCGCCGCAGCTGATCATGTTGATGTCGCCGGCGTCCAGGACCTCGTCGACGTTCACGCTCGGGATGACCATCCGCCCTACCTTGCTCGGCGTCAGGTCGACCAGCTTGGTGCCCGAAAGGCTCAGGCGCTCGGCGTGCTCGGCGTGCGCCATGGCGTTGGTCGCGTCGAACACGATGCCGAACGGCTCCGGGGCCTCCAGGAGGGACTCGATTCCGCGCGTCCCGACGGGAAGCCCGAGCTCGGCCGCCTGGCGCAGGCCGGGCGTCTTCTCGTCGCGTCCCACGACCAGGCCGCATTCGAGGTGTTCGGAACGCATGATCTTCTCGGCCAGATCGACTCCGATGAGGCCGGCGCCGAGGACGGCCACGGGCAGGCGCCCGTTTCGCTTCATGACTGCATCGCCCTTCCCTGTCTAGAGGTTCGCCAAAGGGGCGCGACGGTGGCCTAGGCGTCGCCCACGTGAAGAGTGACGGTGCCCAGCCGGTCGAACTCGGCCGTGAAGCTGTCGCCGGGTTCCATCGGGACCGCGGCGTGGAGGGCACCCGTCATGATCAGCTGGCCCGCTTCGAGGGTCACGCCGTGCTCGCCCAGGACGTTCGCCAGCCAGGCGACCACCGCGGCCGGATCCCCGAGCGCGGCGGCTCCGGCACCGGTGGCCACGAGCGCGCCGTTGCGGGAGAAGGCCATGCCGATGAGGCGCACGTCGCAGTCGTCGGGGAGGGCGACCGGGGGGCCGAGCACCACCGCGCCGTTGGACGCGAGGTCGGCGACGGTGTCCGCGAGCCGGATCCGCCAGCCCTCGATCCGGGAGTCGACGATCTCCAGGCCGGCCATGACCTCGGCGATCGCCTCACGTGCCGCGGCCACGGTGACTCCGGGCCCCCGCAGGGGCGTTCCGAGCCGGAAGACGATCTCCGCCTCGACCTTGGGAGCGATGAACGCCCCGCTCGGCGTGGTGGCCCCGTTCTCGTACACGGTCGAGGCCAGCACCGGTCCGTAGTCCGGGGTGTCGACGCCGAGCATCTGCTGCATCGGGACGGAGGTGAGTCCCGCCTTGTAGCCCACGACCGTGTCGCCGGACGCCGTCAGCAGGGCGACCAGTTCACGCTGGACGGCGTAGCCGTCGTGCATGTCCAGCGCGGGCTGCGCGTCGGTGAAGGGAGGGATGGGGCAACCCGTCGCACGGGCCTCGTAGAGCGCCTTGGCCTTGACTCTCGCGTCGTCCACCGAGATGTTCACGCTGCTCCTGTCCGAACACATCGCACCTGCCACATGGGCCTGCCCCCTCGATTCGCGGCTCACCGTAACGACGAAGTGGTCGCCGCAGAAGATTTCGCCAATGCTTACGCATCCGACAACACCGGACATTCACCGAACTGCCCCCCATACAAAGGGAGTCGATCCACCGCGAACCGCCCGTCAAACGTGAGCTTCGTCACCGGCCGCCCCTGGGAAGCCCCGACTCCTGCATCCCGGCGGCCAGCCGCTCCCACTCCCGGGCGTAGTGGCTCATCACCTCGGTGAGGGCCCGCGCGCAGTGCGGCGGCACGGCCGCCAGCAGCTGCTCGCCCGCCGCGAGGCCCTGGGCCTGCCCGTTGAGCCAGCGCAGCAGGGCGCGGCCGCTGTCGGTGAAGCGGATCGACGGGTCGTTGGCCAGGATGTCCAGGGCCCGCACCCGCAGGCGCACGGCCACCGCCGCCGGGGCCCGCTCGCCGCCGTCGGGGCCGGCCGGGCAGGAGCGCAGCTCCTGCCGGAGGCGGTGGGCGGTGCTGACCGAGACCCCGGCCTCCTGGGCCACTTCGCGCAGGGTCGCGCGGGGTCGCTGCGCGAGCAGGGAGCGGGCCTTCGCCCGCCGCTCCGGCATGTCGGCCGGGCGGACCCGGCCGTCCCTGCCGACCCGGGGGGCCGAGCGGTTCGACTGAGGAGATTCCTCAGTCGAACGTCTCCCCCGTACGGCCCCTACGGTCTTCGGCGACACCCCTGTGACGGCGGCGATCGCCCGGTCCGACCAGTGCGGGTGGGTGGTGAGGATGCGCAGGACGGCCGCCTTGCGGTCCCCCAGCGTCAGGGGAAGGCCGTGGCTGATGTTGGCCTGCACCGCCCGGACGAACAGATCCGCCGAGGCGCCGTCGACATGACGGACCGTGATGAGGTGTTCGCCGCGCAGGACGGCGGCCCGGAGGCGGTGCATTCCGTCGACCACGCGTCCCGTCTCCCGGTGCACGAGGATCGGTTCGAACGCGGTCCCGCTCTCCGCCAGGGCCCGGGCATGGCCCTCGTTCAGACCCGCCAGACGCGGTGAGTCCGCCGGCAGCAGGGATTCGACCGGCACCGTGTGAATCGCCGACCGCAATTCGTCAAACAACTGTTCCACCCCTTCCGCTTGGCGGCACGGCCGCGTTGTGGAGTCGTCCGCCCGGGGTGCCGCCGGCCTCACACCGTTCCGGCCGGCACCGTCCAGGGGACGTGTCCCCGATAGGTGGTGTACGAGAAGGGGCTCACCTGCAGCTGGAGGTGGAGGTCGCTCGGATCGCCCTGGTAGTGGAGCGAGAGGATGACCTCCGCGTACAGACTGTCGACCGCCCGCTCGGCGAAGTACTCACCGGTCGCGAAGACCAGCCGGTACGCGCCGTGCGGCAGGGCGGCCGGACCGCTCAGCGAGCCGACCGTTCCTCCGGCGTCGGTCCGCGACCGGGCCACCTCGGGCCATGTGTCGTGCTGCCGGGCGTGCAGGGTGACGGCCAGATCCGCCACGGGGCGGCCGTTGGTGGAGTCGACGACCCGAACCGAGATGCTCATGGAGGTCAGCCCCAGATCGTGTCGTCCGCGGTGAAGAAGCCCGCGAATCCGGCCAGGGTGGTGAGCAGAGCCATCATGTCGATCTCCCTTGCGGAAACTCATGACCCGGTGTTCCGGGTGGACGACTCCCTTTCTAGTGAGTTCCCTTTTCGTCCTCCTACTGGATCGCTAAGTCCTCGCTAAGCGTCCCGCACGGGAGGGAGAAAACCGGGAGAGGACTCCGGCGCCGCGAGCATCGGCGCAGGTCAGCGCGGTGACCGCGGGGACGGCTCGCGCGCTCGGCGGGGTGCGCGGGGAAGGGGTCGCCTTCGCCCGCGGCCGCGCCGGCACCAGGGGAGGCGACCGGGGTGGGGCCGCCTGGCGTCGTGCGTCGTTCGTGGGCCGCGGCTACTGGCCGACGGCGCACACCGCGTATCCGTGGGGGGCGATCACGATCGGGATCTCCTGGTCCGCCTCCCACTCGGCGAACGCGACCGCGATGTGGCTGTAGAACGGGCGCATCCCGAGCGTCGTGAAGTACCGGTCGGTCTCCAGGACCAGCCGGAACGGGCCGGGAGCGTCCTCCGGGAGGGACGGGCGGTCCAGCCGTCCGTCCCTCCCGGTCAGTCCGTGCCACACGGTCTGCCATTCGTCCAGGCGAGGGCGTTCGATGCGGACCATCAGCCCGTCGACGGGCCGCCCATTGGTTCCATCAGAGACACACACTCCGAGTTTCACGTGACACCGGCCTCATCGATTGCGTCCTTTGTGGGACGGGACACCGGATGCGCCCCGTCTGCGAGCATCAGCCCCGCCGCGACCGCGACGTCGTTCCTTGCGTTCCACCGCCCGCGCGAAGCCGTCGGGGCGGAGCTTGCCGCCGAGTCGCGCATCCTGCCACGCGCCCGGAGGGGCCGGGGGAGTTTTCGTGTCCCGCTGGCCGGTTCCGGTGCCGGGTCCCCGGCCCGCCCCGCCGGCCGGAGGCACCCCGGGACGGGCCGGCGGGCGGCGTACGGACGGCGGGACGCGGTCCGCCGCCGGCCCGTGCCGGGTCCCGGTGTCAGCCCGCGTTCGCCCGTGCGTACGGGGCGGCCGGGGCCTGCTCCTCGGAGGCGGCGCAGACCTCGGCCAGCAGGCGGGTCGTCTGTTTCTCCCACCGGGTGGCCTGCATCCGTCTGAAGATGTCCAGCGCCGCGGCCAGGTGCTCCTTGGCGCGTTCATGACTGCCCCGGTCCGCGGCCACCTCGCCCAGCGAGAGCAGGATCCGGCCGAGGGCCAGGTACTCCCGCGCCTGCGAGGCGATCCCCCTCGCCTGCTCCAGCATCTCGTAGGCCGCGTCGTGACTCCCCTGGCGGGCCCGCACCATGGCGAGCCCGCGCAGCGCGTAGCACTCCCCCACCGGGTCGCCGACCGAGCGGACGGTGTCCAGGGCCTGGGTGTACACGTACTCGGCCTCGCTCACCTCGTCGATCTGGAGGTGCGCCTCGCCCAGCCGGACCAGGATCTGCGCGCGCACCCGCCGGTTCCCGGAGCGCTCCACCGCCGCGAGGCCGGCCGCCATGGTCCGCTTCCCCTCCGCGATCAGGCCGCGGTCCAGATGGATCTGCGCCATGTTGCTCAGCACATGTGCCTCGGCGGTCGAGTCGTTCACCTCGGCGAGCATGGCGAGCGCCTTCTCGTACCCCTCCATCGCCTCGTCCAGGCGGCCCTGGATCCGGTCGACGAACGCGAGGTTGCGCAGCGCGAGCGCCTCGCCGTGCACGTCGCCGACCTGCCGGAACAGCTCGCGGGCGGGGCCCAGCCGGCCGCGCGCCTCGTCCAGCTTGTACTCGAACATGTGCAGGGCGCCGAGGGAGTACAGCATCGCCGCCTGGCCGCGCCGGTTGTCGTTGTGCCGGGTCACGGCGAGCGCGATCTCGTGCGTCGTGCGCCAGTCGTCGAAGTAGCCGTACATCTCGAAGAGGGTGACCAGGGTGAGCGCCAGGTCCCAGCAGAGTTCGTCGAGACCCGCGCCGGCCGCCTGTCTGACGGCCGTGATCAGGCCGGCCCGCTCGTCCTCGAACCAGCCCAGCGGGTCGGCGAGTTCGCGGTCGAGCACCGACGGGTCGAGGGACAGCCTCGGCGCCTCCCCGTGGATCAGCGTGTGGTCCCCGCCGTAGGCCCGCCGGTGCGCCTCCTCCACCAGGAGCAGCCAGGTGGACAGCACCCGGCCGAGCACGACCGAGCGCTCGGCGGTGCTCTCGTGCTGGGCCAGGCACTCCTGCGAGAAGACCCGGACCAGGTCGTGCAGGCGGTAGCGGGGGCGGTGGCCCTTCACCACCTCGACGTCGACGAGCTGCGCGTCCACGAGGAACTCCAGGACGTCCTCGGCCTCCATGACGGCGAGGTCCAGCAGCGGCGCGGCGACCCAGCTGGAGAACTCCGCCGCCTCCAGCATGGACAGGCGCCGGAAGAGGCGCTGCGCGTCGGCGGGCAGGCCCTGGTAGACCATGGCCAGGCCGGCCCGGACGCCGACGCCTCCGTGGGTCAGCTCGTCCAGCCGCTGGCTCTCGTCGCGGAGCCGGGCGACCATCTTGCTGAGCGGCCAGTGCGGGCGGCCGACCAGGCGCGCGGCGACGATCCGCAGCGCCAGGGCGAGGTTGCCGCACAGGGTGATCAGCTGGAGGGCGCTGGGCAGTTCGCTGTGGATCCGCTCGGCGCCGAGGATGCGGCTGAGCAGTTGCAGCGCCTGGTCGGTGGAGAACACGTCGATCTGGACGGAGCTCGCGCCCTCCAGCCCGGCCAGCCGGGAACGGCTCGTGACGAGGACCGGGCAGTTGGACGATCCGGGCAGCAGCCAGCGGACCTGTTCCTCGTCGATCGCGTCGTCGAGGACGATCAGCATCCGCCGGTCGGCGACGAGGTTGCGGAAGAGTTCGGCGCGCTCCTCGATGGTCGGCGGCATGGCCGAGCCGGGTATGCCCAGGCTACGCAGGAAGCGCTCCAGGATGCGCGTCGGCAGGATCGGCTGGGCCGAGGGACCGCGCAGCTTGGCGAACATCTGGCCGTCGGGGAATCGTTTCGCCAGGGAGTGTCCGAGGTGCACCGCGAGCGTGGTCTTGCCGACGCCGCCCCTGCCGGTGATCGAGACGATCCGCAGGGCGTACGAGGTCTCCGGCTCCTCCTCCAGCGCCTTCCGGATGGCGGCGAGCAGGTCGTCGCGTCCGGTGAAGTCGGCGATGGCACCCGGCAGCAGACGGGGCACCGCAGGCGGCTCGACACCCGTCGGGCCCCCCGCCGGAGCGCCCGGGGAGGCCGGGGACGGCGGTGCCGGCTGTGCCGCCGAGGGGGCCGCGGGGGCGGCCGACTCGGCCGTCGGCGCCATCAGTGCCGTCCGGGCCGCCGAGGCCGCGCCGGCCCGCGGCGCGGCGTCCAGCCGGCCGGACAGGATCGACTCCTGGAGGCGGCGCAGCTCCTCCCCCGGCTCGATGCCGAGTTCGTCGATGAGCTCGCGCCGGCCGCGCCGGTAGACCTCCAGCGCCTCGGCCTGCCGGCCCGACCGGGACAGCGCCACCATGAGCTGGGCGCGCAGGTGTTCGCGCAGCGGGTTCTGCATGACCAGGTCGATCAGGCGCGCGACGAGCTGCTGGTGCAGCCCGAGGGCCAGCCTGGCGTCCACCCACTGCTCCACGACGGCCAGCCGCTGTTCGTCGAGGCGGGCGGCCGGGGCCTGGAGCACGGTGCTGGTGATGCCGCCGCCGAAGCAGGCGGAGCCGCGCCAGAGGCCGAGCGCGGACTCGAAGGCGGAGGCCGCCTCCTCGAAGCGGCCGGCCTCCGCGGCGGTCCGTCCGGCCGTCGCGGCCCGCTCGAAGACGTGCAGGTCCAGCTCTTCGTCCTCGACCTCGACGAAGTAGCCGGGCGACCTGGTCTGGATGACGTCGGGCAGTCCGGCCTTCGCCATGCTGGCGCGGACGATGGAGACGCAGATCTGGATCTGGGCGCGCGCGGTGGGTGGTGGGGCGGAACCCCAGACCGCGTCGACGAGCCGGCCCATCGGGACGATCCGGTTGGGTTCGAGGAGGAGGACCGCCAGGACGATGCGCTGACGCTCGGCGGTGATCAGCGCCGGGCCACCGGGGCCGACGACTTCCAACGGCCCGAGTAATCGAAAGCGCATGACCGTCCTTCACATCCACGACACAGTTTCCGCCGGTCAGCTACGCAGCACCTCAATATCTACCTAACGCGATCGGCTCTGTCCAGTGAGCGGTGGTGCGGATGTGGCCGGGGATGCGGGGGTGGGAGTGACGCCGTGAAGGAGGGCGGGCGCCGGGGAGTGGGCTGGGCGATGTGTCCGGTTTTCCGCGCTCACCGCCTCCGCGCGTCGGTGAGGTCCCCCGTCACCGGTCCGCCCAGCAGGGGCGGCAGGTCCGCGCGCCGGCTGATCCGCAGCTTCCGGTAGGTGCGGGTCAGGTGCTGCTCGACGGTGCTGACCGTGACGTGCAGGCCCTCGGCGATCTCCCGGTTGGAGCACCCGACGGCGGCCATCGAGGCCACCCGGCGCTCCGCCTCGGTGAGGCCGTCGCCGCCGTCGGCCGGGGTCGGCAGGGCGGTGGCGCTCTCCACCGCCAGGCCGCGGACCAGTGCCTCGGCGTGGCAGTCGGCGGCCACGATGACCGCGCGGCGCTCGGCCGCGGCGGCCCGCCGGAACTCGCCGAGGGTGCGGTAGGCGCGGGCCAGGTCGGCGAAGGTCAGGGCGAGTTCGTAGCGGTCGCCGTCGTCGGACTGGAGCAGCTCGGCCGCCTGGCGCAGCAGCGTGGGCCGGTGCGCCGGGGCCCCGGCACCGGCGAGGACCCGGCTCGCGGCGCCGCGGACCCGGTTGGGCATGAAGGTGAACCGGGCCGACTGCTCCGCGAGGATCCGCTGGGCCTCGTCGGGGCGGCCGAGGCCCAGGTACACCTCGGCGACGTCGGTGCGCCACGGGATCAGGCCGGGCGTGTCCATCCCCCACTGGGACAGCTTGGCGCCGCACCGGCGCAGGTCCTCCAGGGCCATCTCCAGGTAGCCGGTGGCCAGTCCGAACCGGGCCCGCGCGTGGAGGTAGTGCATGCCGTAGCGGGTCTCGAACATCGCCTCGGGGACACGGTGGTCCAGGTAGGTCTGCGCCTCGTCGTAGCGGCCCATGGCGGTGGTGGCCAGGATCAGGGTGCTCAGGGGCGCGCCGACGGTCACGCCCCAGCTGATGGCGGGCAGGGTGGCGAGGGCGTCGCTCGCGTACCGCCGGGCGTCGGTCAGGTCGCCGCGGCGCAGGGCGATCTCGGCCCGTACGGCCGCGAGCCTGGCCCGCCGGCTCGGGGTGTGCCGGACCTGCATCCGGTCGAGGAAGACGTCGCACCAGGCGGTGGCGCGCTCGGCCCGGCCGCTGTAGGCGAGGGCGAGCAGGGCGCTCTCGACGGTCTCGGTGGACAGCTCGTCCGGGCGGGTGCCGTGCAGGACCCGCTGGGCCACGCCGACGGCCTCCTGGTGGGGGCCTTCGCCGAGCACGGCGGCCAGCGCGGACACCGCCTGGAGGCGCCGGTCGGCGCTCACCGAGTGCGTGGGCGGGCGTCCCGCGCCGGACCTCGGGCCGAGCGCGGCCAGGAACGAGGGGTAGGTGTGCCGCAGCCGGCGCCGGGTGATCTGCAGTTCGGTGGCGGTCTCGGGGTCGGTCGGCTGGCCGGATCCGGCCAGTTGGCCGAGGACCTCCTGGGCCTGGTCGAAGCGTCCGTGCCAGAGCAGCGCGCGGGCCAGGGTGAGCGCGTCGGCCCCCCGCAGGCAGCCCGTGCGCATCGCCTCGACGAGTTCGCCGAGCCGGCCGCTGGAGACACCGGGGTTGATGCTCCACTCGGCGCGTATCAGGGCGGCGGTGAGGCGGGACCGCCGGTGCGCGTCGACGCAGACGAGCCGGGCCAGCCGGAGGCAGGCCACCGCGCGGTCGGCGGCGCCGTCGCGCAGGGCGTGCGCCGCCGCGTCCTCCAGCGCCGGCAGCGCCCACGGCTCCTCCAGCACCCCGCCGTCGGCCGGCCCGCCGGTGTGCAGGAGGTGGCCGGCGATCACCGCAGTGCCCGCGCCGCGCTCATGGGCGAGGACCGCCGCGCGGGCGTGCAGCCCGGCGAGCTCGTCGGGGTCGACGGCGCCGGCCACCGCCTCGCGGGCCGCCTCGTGCCGGAAGCCGTCCATGGTGAGCAGCCCGCCGGCGATCAGCGCGTGCACGGCCTCGGTGGTCCGGGCCGGGCTCAGGTCCAGGAGGCCGTCCAGGTGGTCGAGTTCGCCGAGCGCCAGATAGCCGGTGAGGACGCGCACCATGTCCGGGCAGCTGCGGCGCAGGCAGGAGAGGACCGCCTCGCGGTAGCGGGGTCCGGCCTCGCCGCCGCCCAGGTGGTCGCGGACCAGGGCCTCGACCAGGAGCGGGTTGCCGCCGCTGTAGGCGTGCCAGGCGGCGGACCGCTCGTCGGCGACCGTCTCGCCGAGGTGCTGGGCCGTCAGCTGCCGTACGCCCGCCAGGGAGAGCGGGGTGACCTCCACGCGGTGGCAGTTGGGCCGGCGCAGCAGGTCGGCCCCGAAGCGGAACTCGGTGTCGCAGCCGTGGCCGCTGTGCGTGAACACCGCGAGCACCCGGGCGCTGTTGAGGCGCCGCGCCAGGTAGGCCAGGCAGGTCAGCGAGGCCTGGTCGGCCTGCTCGACGTCGTCGACGGAGAGGTACAGCGGGCAGTGTTCGGCCAGTTCGAGGAGGACGGTGCAGAGTCCGTGGACGATGCCGGCGTCCATCTGCCCGCCGTCCCCGCTCCCGGCGGTCCGTACGCCCTCCTCGATCAGCGCCACGGCCCGTGCCCGGTCCTCGGGGTCCAGCGGGGCGTCGTCGACGAGTTGCCGCACCACGCCCAGGGTCAGGTGCCGCTCGTCCTCGGAGGCCAGTGCCGACAGCGGCAGCATGCCGCGTCCGAGGGCGTGATCGGCGAAGTTGTGCACCAGTACGCTCTTGCCCGCCGCCACCGGTCCGGAGACCAGCACGGCCCTTCCGTGTCCGTCCCGGGCCTGTTCGGCCAGTGCGGTCAGCAGCGCCAACGGTGCTTCGCGCTCCACCAGTTCCACCGCGAACTCCTCCCCTGCCGGTCGCCGACCCGGCCCATGGTTCCCGCCGGGCTCATCGACCGGCTATCAGCGCGCTATCGATGAATCGGCGGGCGGCCCGGGGATTCCGCCCCGGGGAATCGGGCCGGGGAAAGCGGGAGGGGATGCACGGGAATGCGGCCAGGGACCACGCGGCCTGGCCGGGTGGTCCCTGGTGGTGCGGGGCGGGCGGGTCAGCCGGCCTGGCGCATCGCCTCGACGAGGCTCTTGGGGCGCATGTCGACCCAGTGTTCGTTCACGTAGTCCAGGCAGGCCTGCCGGGTCGTGCTCGGCAGGGCGACGGTCCAGCCGTCCGGGACCTCCGCGAAATCCGGCCACAGGGAATACTGCTCCTCCGCATTGACCAGAACGCGGTAGGAGGCGTTTTCGTCCTCGAACGGATTGCTCATGAGTCTTCGCACTCCTCAATTGGCGTCGAAATAAAGAGCCGCCCGAATTCTGGTCGCGCGGCACACTCCTGACAACCCCTATGTCCCCGTACGCGGGGGCCGTTCACCGCACGTCCAACGAGGTCAGCACCGCGTCGAGCGCGGCGACTCCCTTGTCCAGCTCCTCGGTCCCGATGGTCAGCGCCGGGCGGAACCGTACGGCGCGCGGTCCACCGGGCAGCAGCAGGACCCGGTGACGGCGGCGCAGGCGCTCCAGGACCTCGTTGCGCCGTGCCGTGTCGGGCAGGTCGAAGGCCCACATCAGGCCCAGGCCCCGCACGTCGCTCACCAGGTCCGGGTGGGCCTCGGCCAGGTCGGCGAGGAGGCGGCCCAGGTGGGCGCCCGTGGTCTCGGCAGCGTCCACGAGGCCGTCCCGCTCGACGATCTCCAGGATCCGGGTGGCCCGCACCATGTCGGCGGTGTTGCCGCCCCAGGTCGAGCCGAGCCGGTCCGGCACGGCCAGCGCGCCCTCGGGCACCTGGTCCACCCGGCCGCCCGCCATCAGACCGCAGACCTGGGTCTTCTTCCCGAACGCCACCACGTCCGGGGCGAGTCCGAGCCGCTGGTACGTCCACGGGGCGCCGGACAGGCCGCAGCCGGTCTGCACCTCGTCGAGCACGAACAGCACGTCGTAGTCGTGGCACAGCTCCTGCATGCGCAGCAGGAACTCCCGGCCGAGGTGCCGGTCGCCGCCGGCTCCCTGGACGGGTTCGGCGATGAAGCAGGCGATCCGGTCGCCGCGTTCGGCCAGGTGCCGGCGCGCGACCTCGACCGCGTCCCGCTCCTCGCCGGGCGCGGGGACGGGCACGCGCGGCCAGGTCCACGCCGGGTACCGCGCGGTCACCGTCGGGGAGGTGTTCGTGAGGCTCAGGGTGTAGCCGCTGCGCCCGTGGAAGGCGCCCTCCATGTGGAGGACTTCGAGGGGGGCCGCCGGGCGGGGGCCGCGTCGCTGCGCCCGCCAGTCGAAGGCCACCTTGAGCGCGTTCTCCACCGCCAGGGCGCCGCCGTCGATGAAGAAGAGGTGCGGCAGCCTCGGGTCGCCGAGCACCCGGCGGAACGTGGCCGCGAAGCGGGCGTACTGCACGGTGTAGATGTCGGAGTTGGTGACCTTGTGCAGGGCGGCCCGGGTGAGTTCGGCCAGGAAGGCCGGGTCCTCGGTCATGCCGGGGTGGTTCATGCCGAGGGGCAGCGAGCCGTAGAAGGTGAGCAGGTCCAGGTACTCCTCGCCGCCGCGCGCGTCGACCAGGGTGCTGCCGCGGCTGCGTTCCAGGTCGAGCACGAGGTCCAGGCCGTCCATCAGGACGTGCCGGGACAGTTCCTCCAGGGCGTTGTCCGCCGTGATCTCCATGTCACCCCTCGTCGCGCGGGTAGCGCCGCAGGTCCAGCTCGTTCAGGCTGGGCAGTACCGCGTCGGCACCGGCCAGGCCGGCCGCCCCGGCGGGCTCCCAGGGCACCGCCACGCAGCGCAGGCCGGCGGCCCGGGCGGCGCGGACCCCGGTCGGGGAGTCCTCGACGGCCAGGGCCTGGCCGGCGCCCGCCCCGGCGCGTTCCAGCGCGAGCAGGTACAGGTCGGGTTCGGGTTTGTGCCGTGCGGTGTCGTCGCCGGTCACCAGGAAGGCGAAGCGGTGCCGCAGCCCGAGCCGCCGCAGGTGGTCCTCCACCCAGACGGCCGGGCTGCTGGACACGATCGCCGCCCCGTCGGCCGTGTCCAGCAGCCGTTCCACGCCGGGCCGGACCGGTGCGGAGCCGCACCGGACGGCCCGCCGCTCCCGCTGCCAGGCCCACTCGGCGTCCGCGACCGGCCGGCCGAGCCGGGCGGCCAGGTCCGCCAGGGCGACCTTCGCCCCGGCCGAGTTGCCGAGCATCCCGGCCCGGGTCCCGGCGCTCAGCGGCACCTGGAGCCGGTCGTAGAGGTCCTGCCAGGCGAGCAGCGCGGCCCGTTCGGTGTCGCAGACCACGCCGTCGAAGTCGAGCAGCAGGAACGGCGGACGCATCAGTGGCTCACCGGCCCTCGGTCGCCCGCGGTGAGCAGGGCGCAGTAGCGGGAGAGGGCGTCGGTCCAGTGGGGCATCGCGTGGACGAAGGCGGCGGCGCGGGTGCTGTCCAGACGGGAGTCGCGCGGCCGGCCGCCGACGAAGCCGGCCTCGGCCATGGACATCGGCACCGGGTGGGCGGTGCCGAGGCGTTCGGCGAGCGCCAGGCCCACCTGGTACCAGCTCGCCCGGCCCCGGTTGGCGATGTGCAGCAGGCCGCGGACGGCGAGCGCGCCGGGCAGCAGCCGGACCAGGGCCGACGCCAGGTCGGGGAGGTAGGTCGGGCTGCTGAACTGGTCGTCGATCAGGCGCGGCCGGCCGCCGTCCAGGAACTCCCGGGCGGCGGCGAGCACCTGGTCGAGGCGCGGGTCGGTGCCGCCGTACAGCCAGGACGTGCGCACCACGAGGTGGTCGGGCACGGCCTCGACGATCCGCTCGCCGGCCAGTTTGCTCAGGCCGTACACGCTGACCGGGGCGGGGATGTCGTCCTCGTTGTAGCCGGCCGGGCCGGGGGCCCGGCCGTCGAAGACGTAATCGCTGGAGATGTAGATCAGCCGGCTGCCGTGCCGTCGGCAGGCCTCCGCGACGTGGTGGGTGCCGGCCACGTTGACGCGCAGGGCGAGCGCCGGGTCGCGTTCGCAGGAGTCCACCACCGCGTTCGCGGCGGTGTGCACGACGACGTCGGGCCGGAACGTGTCGATCGAGTCCCGTACGGCGGTGGCGTCGCCGATGTCGAAGTCGGCGAGGGACACCCCGAGGACGGGCCAGTCGGCGGTCTCCGGCCGCGCCGCGAGCTCCTGGCGCAGGGCGGTGCCGAGCATGCCGTCCGCGCCGGTGAGGTAGACGCGCATCACAGGTGTCCGAACTCGGCGATCAGTTCGGCGACCGAGAGGCCGGAGCTGATCTTCTCGCGGATGACGCGCTCGCGGTCGATGTTCATCCGGGTGCGTTCGAGGACGGTCCCGGCCTGGTCCTTGGGCACGACCGCGATGCCGTTCTCGTCGGCGACCACGATGTCCCCGGGGTTGATGACCTGGCCGTCGATCACCACCGGCACGTTCACCTGGACGGGCTCGGTGCGGTCGTGCACGGCGGTCGGGGAGGGCCTCGGGACGGTGCTGCGGTACCAGACGGGGAAGTCCAGGTCGCGGATCTCGTCGACGTCGCGGACGGCGCCGTCGACGATGCCGGCGGCGATCCCGATCTGCTTCGAGAGGGTGGACATGAGGCCGCCCCACATCGCGGTGCGGGTGGTCTCGTGGCAGGCGACGACGATGACGTCGCCCGGCTTCGCCTGGACGAGGACCGGCATGCAGTCGACGAGGTCGTCGATGGAGAGGTTCACCGTGAGCGCCGGACCGGCGATCTTGTGGTGGTGCTTCACCGGCAGCAGTCCGCCGATGGCGCCGACCCGGCGCCGCGCGTCGGTGACCAGGCAGCTGGGGCTGTACTCGGCGAGCACCGCGCGGAAGCCCTCGACGATCTCCTCGGGCGGGCGGTTCAGCTCGTTGCGGACGGTTTCCACGATGTGTCTCCCATGAGTCGGGTGGTGCGGTCGGGGTCCAGGACGTCCGTGCCGATCAGCTCGGCCAGGTGGGCCGCGTCCATGCCGTGGGCGGCGAGCACCTCCGCGTCGGTGCCGCAGCGGGGCACCTCGGTGAGGCCGAGGCCGCGGAAGGCGAGGCCGTCGCCGGTGCCCGTCTCCAGGAGGTGACGGGCGAGCAGGTCGGCCTGGCCGCCGCTGCCGTACTGGTGCTCGACGACGAACACGTGCTGCGCGCCGGACAGCAGCCCGGCCAGCCACTCCGGGTCGATCCGGTTGTGCCAGGGCAGGTCCACCACGGTCAGCGCGACGCCCTGGGCGGCGAGCAGGTCGGCGGCCTCCAGCAGCTGCCCGAGGACCACCGGACCGGCGCCGAAGGCGACCTGCGGGCCGCCGGGCCGCAGCACCTGCCCCCGGCCGACGGCCAGCGGGGCCGGCGGCAGCTCGGCGAGGGCGGCGGGGACGATCTGGCTGGACAGGCGCAGGTAGACGCTGTCCCGGGTGGTGCGGCAGTGCTCCAGGGCGGCGGCCAGCTGGGCGGGGTGGGACGGCTCCAGGACGGTCAGGCCGGGGACGGCGCTCAGCGCCGACACGTCACGGACCGCCTGGTGCGAGTGGCCGGGCCCGGCGGGCAGCAGCCCGGCGAGCGAGCCGACGTAGACCACCGGCCGCCCCTCGGTGGCGTTGTTGTAGATGTGCTCGTTGGGGCGCGCGTGCAGGAAGCAGGAGAAGGAGTGCGCGAACGGGCGCAGTCCGCCCGCCGCCAGTCCCCCGGCCATCGAGACCATGTCCTGCTCGGCGATGCCGCATTCGACGAACCGGTCCGGGTGGGTCTCGCGGAACGGGATGAGACCCGTGTCGAGCACCAGGTCGCCGTCGAGCGCGACGATCCGCCGGTCCTCGTGCGCCGCCTCGGTGAGCAGCCGGCCGTACACCTCGGGCAGCCTGACCCCGGTCGGCTTCACCGGCAGGTCCACGGTGCGTTCGACCGGCCTGAGCGGCGGCAGGCCCCGCCCGCGCAGGATCCCGTCGGCGGTGTCCAGCAGCTCCCGGTACGCGGCGTCGTGGTCCTCCCGGCCGGGTGCGCCGCTGTGGTGGCGGTAGCGCCATTCGCCGGGGGCCATGGAGGTCGCGGCGAAGGTGGCGCAGCCGCCGCCCTTCACGGTGTCCGCGATGATCACCACGGGCCGGTCCGGGTGGTCCGCGGCGCGGCGGGCGAAGGCATCCGCCAGCTGCCGGGGGTCGTGCCCGTCGCAGCGCAGCACGCCCCAGCCCGCGGCGGTGAACTTGCCCGCGAGGTCGCCGAGGTCGCTGACGTCGGCGACGAAGGTGTCGGACTGGAGGCGGTTGTGGTCGACCACCACGGTCAGCTCGCCCATCCCGTACCGCGCGGCGCTGGGCAGCGCCTCCCAGTTCTGGCCCTCCTGGAGTTCGCCGTCCCCGGTCATGACCACCACGCGGGAGCTCCGGCCGGTCAGCCGGTGGGCGAGGACCAGGCCCTTGGCCTTGGAGATGCCCATGCCGAGGGAGCCGGTGTTGAAGGGCATGCCGGGGGTGCCGACGTCGGGGTGTCCGGGCAGCCCGTCGATCCGCCGCAGCCGGTGCAGGAGGTCCTCGTCGAGGAGTCCGAGCCCGATCATCGCCGCGTACAGGCCGGGCGCGTCGTGCCCCTTGGAGGAGAAGTACACGTCCCCGTCGGCCTCGAAGGGCCGGTCGAGCTCCTCCAGGACCAGCCAGCTGACCACGTCGGCGGCGCTGAAGCTGGAGCCGATGTGGCCCGAGCCGGCCCGCGTGATCATGTAGAGGGTGTTGATCCGGCTCATCGCCGCGAAGGCGAGGGCCCGCTCGTGCGGATCGGCGACGTCGCCCAGGACGCGCTCGAACTCGGCGCGCGGTATCCAGGCCAGCGGCCTGTCCATGGCTTCTCCTCGGGGAGGGGTCGGGGTCACCAGCACCCGAACCCGCCGTCGACGGCGAGTTCGGTTCCGGTGACGTAGCTGCTCAGGTCGGAGGCGAGGAACAGCAGCGGTCCGGTCAGGTCCGCGCCGCGGGCCATCCGCCGCAGCGGGACGCGCGCGTCGAACTTCTCCCGGAACACCGGGTCCTGCGCGCCCAGCACTCCGCCCGGCGACAGGGTGTTGACGCGCACCCCGGCCGGGCCCCACAGCGCCGCGAGGTACCGGGTGAGCGCGGCGACGCCGGCCTTGGACATGCCGTACGCGGGCGGTTTCAGGAACGGCGGGTCGACCGGCAGGTGGGCGTACATGCGCGGGTCGGGGGCGAGTGCGCCGTACATCGAGCCGATGTTGACGACGGATCCGCGCCCGTTGCGGACCATCCGCGAGCCGAACACCTGGCACATCCGCAGCGTGCCCCGGGCGTTGACGTCGAGGACGCCGCCGGACACCTCGTCGGGGATGTCCTCGAAGCGCCAGCCGGTGCCGTCGGCGGACGGCGGGCTGTCGATGCCGGCGTTGTTGACGAGGATGTCCGGCTCGCCGGCCTGTTCGAGGCAGACGTCGAGCGCCCGTCGCAGACTGCCGGTGTCGGTGACGTCGGCGACCAGGGTCCGGAACCGCTTCGGGTCGTGGGCGTCCACCACCGCGCGCAGTTCCGGCCCGACGGTGTCCCGCACGTCCAGGCCGACCACCTCGGCGCCGGCGCCCAGCAGGGCGTCCACCCACACCGCGCCGAGCCGTCCGCAGACGCCGGTCACGACGGCGACCGAGCCGGTCAGGTCAATCGCGGCCGGCATCGGCGTCCGCCAGGTCGGCCGGCACGATGTCGGCGTCGGAGGCCAGCGGCCGGGTGAGGGTGCGGCCCACCACGTCGGCGAGCCGGTCGGGGGTGAGCCCGTCGCCCGGCGACTTGATCGCCACGTCCTCCAGGGTGAGGCGGTGCCCGGCGGGCAGGTCCCGTTGGGCGACCAGCTTCTTGCCCATCTTGGTGATCGCGGGCCGTTCGGCGTCCAGGACCCGCTTGTCCGGGCTGCCGAGCGAGCGCCGCACCCGGCGCAGTCCGTCGACCAGTTCGGCGATGTCCGCCTGCTCCAGCGAGAACTTGTGGTCGCTGCCGGGGCGGGTGCGGTCGAGGGTGACGTGCTTCTCCACCACCCGGGCGCCCAGGGCGTACGCGGTCCAGGCGGCCCACGGGCCGAGGTCGTGCCCCGAGTAGCCGATCACCGTGTCGGGGAACTCGGCCCGGTAGCTGCCCAGCACCGCCAGGTTCAGCTCCTCCTGCTCGGCCGGGTAGGTCGCCGTGCACTGCAGCAGGGCGAGGTCCGGGTTGATCGGCAGGACGGTGCCGCAGGCGCGCCGCACGGTCTCCATGTCGGCGCCGCCGGTGCTGACGATCAGCGGCTTGCCGACCTTCGCCGCGTAGGCGAGGAGCGGGGTGTTCCTGATGTCCCCGGACGCGATCTTGATGGCCGGCACGTCGAGCTCGGCCAGGAAGTCCACGCTGCCGAAGTCGAAGGCGGTGGCGATGAAATCCACGCCCAGTTCGGCGGAGAGCCGCTGGAGGTGGGTGTACTCGTGGGTGCCGAACTCCAGGAACTCGCGGTGCGCTCCGTACGTCGGGCCGAAGCTGTTCCGCCCGGTGTACGGGGAGTCGTACATCGCCCGGGTGTAAAGCGAGCGGTTGTCCCGTTTCTGCAGTTTGACCGCACTGGCCCCGGCCGCGGCGGCCTGGCGGATCAGCTCCTCCGCCTTGCCCAGGTCGCCCTCGTGGTTGTGGCCGATCTCCGCGATCACGTAGGCGTCGGTGTCGTCCGAGATGATCCGCTCGTTTATCGTCAGCGCTCTCATCGTTGTCAGGTCCTCTCCAGAAGGTCGGTCACCAGCGAAGCGAACCGGTCGAGACCGAGGTCGATCTTCTCCGGCGTGAGGGAGCTGCAGGACAGCCGCAGCTGCCGCTGTCCGCCCCCTGCCGCGTAGAAGTGGTGCATCGGCGTCCAGATGACCTTGTGCCGCTTGGCCGAGTAGGCGAGCAGGTCGTCGTCGGCGACGAACGGGACCGTGACGACCAGGAAGAATCCGCCGTCCGGTCGGTTCCAGCGGACCGGCGACGTTGTCGGGAACCGGGCGGCCAGCCCGTCCAGCAGGTGGCGCAGGCGCTGCCCGTACCGCGCGGTGGCGTCCTTGTTCGCCGCGCGCAGGGAGTAGCCGCTCTCCAGCAGCTTGCCGCCGATGACCGCCTGCGCGATCGGCGGCGTGTTGACCGTGATCATGCTCTTGATCTTCGAGAGCTCGTCGGCGAGGGTGCCGACGAGCTCGCCGTCGCGGCTGACCGGCTGGTCCGCCACGACGAAGCCGATCCGGGCGCCGGGCAGGGCCGTCTTGGCGTACGAGCCGAGGTAGACGACCCGGTGGCCGGTGTCCAGGGACTTGAGCGTCGGCTTCGGGGGGACGCCGTCGCCGAAGAAGCCGTACGGGTTGTCCTCGATGATCAGGATGTCCAGCTCGGCGGCGAGTTCGAGGAGCCGGCGCCGGGTCGGGACGTCGAGGCTGAGCCCGGTCGGATTGGCGAAGTCGGGCACCAGGTAGCAGGCGCGGGGCCGCAGACCGGCCTCGCGGGCGCCCCGCACCTTGACCGCCAGGTCGTCCAGGTCGATGCCGCCGCTGCCGCTGTCGACCGGCACGACCGGCAGGTCGACCAGGCGGGCGGCGCCGGTGATGCCCACGTAGCTCGGCGAGGTGGCCAGGAGCACGTCGCGGTCGTCGGCGCGCAGCGCGCGCAGCACCAGGACCATGGCCTCCTGGCAGCCGACGGTCACCAGGATCGACTCCGGGTCGACGTGGACGTTCTCGTCGGCCGCGAGGTTGCGGGCCACCAGGTCCTGGACGATCCCCTTCGTCCTGCCGTACTGGTAGAGCCGGTTGCGGGCCGTCTCGGCGCCGCCGGCCGTGCCGTCGGCGACGTGGGCGGTCCAGGTGCGCAGGTACCGGTGCACGTCCTCGGTCTCGAACCCGCCCGGGTCGGGCCGGCCGGGCGCGAAGGAGACCGCGTCCGGGTACCGCTCCGACACCTCGTTCAGCAGGTTCATGGAGAGCAGCGCCGGATCGGACAGCGACCCGTGCAGGTCGGCCAGGTCCAGCACCGCCCCCGGCCGCGCCGTCGAGGCGTGGGACGCCTCGGTCATGACCCCTCCCGTTCGTTGGTCGCGGATGGCCCGCGCACGCCCAGCCGGCCCGCCGCGGCCACGTCCGGCGCACCGGCGAGGGCCATCGACACCGCGAGTTCGGCGCGCAGCAGTTCCAGCACCCCGGTCACGCCGGGTTCTCCGCCCGAGGCCAGTCCCCACAGGACCGGCCGGCCGAGCAGCACCCCGGACGCGCCGAGGGCCAGCGCGCGCAGCACGTCGGTGCCGCCGCGCACCCCGCTGTCCAGCAGGAGTTCGCAGGCGTCGCCGACCTCGTCCCGGATCGCCGGGAGGGCGAGCAGGCTCGGTACGGCGCCGTCCAGTTGCCGGCCGCCGTGGTTGGACACCACCAGGCCGTCCACGCCGAGGTCCACCGCGCGCCGCGCGTCCGCCGGGTCGAGGACCCCCTTGAGGACCAGCGGCAGGCTCGTGCGGTGCCGCAGCCAGGCGACGTCGGCCCAGGACAGCGTGGGGTCGATGACCGTCGCCGCGTGCGCGCCGACGCTCTGGCCGGCGCCCCGCTGGCTGTCGGCGAGGTTCACCGGCGCGGCGTGCGCCGGCACGGTGAACCCGTTGCGCAGGTCGCGCAGCCGGCGCCCCATGAACGGCACGTCCACGGTGAGCATCAGGGCGCGGGCGCCGAGCCGCTCGGCCTCGGCGACCAGCCCTTCGGTACGGGCCCGGTCGCGCAGCCAGTACAGCTGGAGGAAGAGGTCGGCGCCGGTGGCGGCCGGCTCGTCCAGCGGGCAGCCGGACAGGGTGGCCGCCGTGAACGGGACGCCGGCCGCGGCCGCCGCCCGGGCGACCGCCGGTTCGCCGTCCGGGTGCACCACCGCGTGGAACGCCATCGGCGCCACCGCGACGGGCATCGACGCCGGGACCCCCAGCAGGGTCGTCGTGGTGTCGGCGGTCGCCACCCCGGACAGCACCCGGGGGACGAGGTGACACCCGTCGAACGCGGCCCGGTTGGCGTGCAGCGTCTCCTCGCGCCCGCTGCCGCCGGCCACGAAGTCGTACACCTCGGGCGCCAGGACCGCGCGGGCGCGGTCCTCGACGTCGGCGAGGGTGAGCGGATCCGCCGGATCCGCCGCCAGGACGCCGGGTCCGCCCGTCACGCCAGGTCCTGTCGTTCGACCGCCTCGTACAGCTTGCGGATGTTGTTGCTGCCGAACGTGGTGGCGCCCCGGCGCTCGATGATCTCCATGAAGAGGGTACGGCGCGGGTGCTCGGACCGGGTGAAGATCTGGAACAGCTCGCCGTCGTGGTCCCGGTCGGCGAGCACGCTGTACTTGCGCAGCTCGGCCACCGGGTAGCCGGACGACTCGATCCGCTGCTCGAAGTCCTCGTAGTAGGAGTCGGGCGTGGACAGGAACCGTACGCCGGCGGTGCCGAGGTCGGCGACCGCCTCCACGATGCCCGGCACCGCGAAGGCCAGGTGCTGCACCCCGCCGCCGCCGTGCTTCTTCAGGAAGTCGTCGATCTGGCCCGGGACGGCGCCGGCCATGGGCTGGAGCAGCGTCAGCGTCACGCCGCCGCCGGGGCTCTGCACGACCTTGGACTGCATGGCCTGCGCGCCGACGTGGATGTCCTCCTCGAACACCACGCCCCAGCCGAGCTCCCGCCGGTAGAACTCGACGGTCGGTTCCAGCTCGCCGTTCTCCAGGCAGACCGCGATGTGGTCGACGTGGAGCAGGTGGCCCCGCGCCGGTTCCGTGTCCGTGTCCGTGGACGTGGACGTGGTGGTCCCGTCGGTCCGGTCCGATCGCACCGGTGTGATGCCGGGCAGCGACCAGGGTTCGCCGGCGGTCCGGCTCACGAAGGTGTGCGTCACGTCGCCGAAGGCGGGGAGCGCCGGGCGGAGCGGCGTGTCCACCCGCAGGGCGACGTCGCTGACGCCGTCGCCGTGCCGGGCGGTGTAGAGGGTGGCCGGATGGGTGTCGGTGCGGCCCTGCAGCAGCACCAGGACGGTGTCCCGCTGGCCCACCGCGACGGCGGTGAACTCCGGGGTGTCCCCGGCGGCGATCACCTCGAAGCCGTAGCACTCGACGAACTCGGCGGCACGGGCGTGGGCGTCCGTGACGGAGAGCGTGATGTGGTCGATCCCGGCGTCGACAGCCTGCTGATTTCTGGTCTGGGGTACGGACGTCATGAATTCCCCCAAGGCTCGATAATCGGTTTCAACGGCGGGAATCGAGAATTTCCGGATCCCGGTACCGCGACGGAAAAAACGCTACGGACGGGCCCGGAAGAATGTCAACGGACTCCGGAGGCAGCCGCCGAACAGTGCGGAACCCCCCTTCCGGCACTTGGGTGTCGGGGTGCCCGCTATGGGGTTCGTAGGGGTTGCGCAGCCCCTGGTGGCAGGTGAGTATGCGACCGATCGAAGCTGCGGACAAGGAGCGGTACGTGCTGATTCATCAGGCACTCGACGAGCGCGCGGCAGAATACGGCGACCATATTGCGCTGATTGACGACAACGGCCCGGTCACCTATTCCCGACTGGTTTCGGCGGCGGATTCGTATGCCGCCGCACTGGCCGCGGAAGGGGTGGGACCGGGCTGTCTGGTGCCGGTGCGCGTCGCGCGCTCGGCCCGGATGGTGACCTTCCTGCTGGCCGTCCTGAAGACGGGCGCGGCGTACTGCCCCATCGACGTGAAGTGGCCGGACGAGCGGGTCCGGGAGCTGCTGCGCATCCTGGACGCGCCGCTGTTCCTCACCGACACCCCGCTCGCCGGCGTCCGGTGCTGGACGCCCCCGGCCGTCCCGCCGGCCGCGCCCGCGACCGGGACCGAGCCCTCCGGCATCGGACCCGACGCCCCCGCCTGCGTCTTCTTCACCTCCGGCAGCACGGGCGCCCCCAAGGGCGTGGTGACCCCGCACCGGGCGGTGCTGCGCCTCTTCGACAGCGGCCCCCTGGCGGTCTTCGGGCCCGGGCGGGTGCTGCCGCAGCTCGCCCCGGTCGGCTGGGACGCCTGCGGTCTCGAACTGTGGGGCATGCTCAGCCGGGGCGGCACCGTGGTGCTGCCCGACGAGGACCACCTGCTCCCGGACACGCTGCGCGACCTGATCACGGACCACGGGGTGAACACCCTCGTCCTGGTCGCCTCCGTGGTGAACCTGCTGGTGCGGCTGGACCCCGACTGCTTCCGCGGGGTCGACCAGATGTTCATCGGCGGGGAACGGCTGGCGCCCGGTCCGGTGCGCGAGCTGCTGCTGAACCACCCGGACACCACCGTCCACAACTGCTACGGCCCGGTGGAGAGTTTCGCCTTCGCCACCATGCACCCCATCCGGCCCGAGGACTGCGACCGGGAACACGGCGTGCCCATCGGGCGGCCGGTGCCCGGCACCCGGATCCACCTGATCGACGGTGAACTGTGCGTCGCGGGCACGGGTCTCGCCCAGGGCTACCTGCACGACCCGGAGCGCACCGCCGATGTGTTCGTGACCGTCGACGTCGACGGCGTGCCGACGCGGGTCTACCGCACCGGCGACCGCGCGGTGCGCGACGCCGACGGGGTGCTGCACTTCCTGGGCCGGGCGGACCGGCAGGTGAAGATCCGCGGCTACCGGGTCGAGCTGGGCGAGGTGGAGAGCCACGCGGCGGGCCGCGCCGGCGTGCGCGACTGCGTGGCGGTGCCCCTGGCCGGCCGCGGCGGCGCGTACGAGCGCCTGGCGCTGGCCTTCACCGGGGACGCGGACCCGGACCGGGTGCGCGCGGAGCTGCTCGCCCGGCTCCCCGGCCACCTGGTGCCCGATCTGGTCCGCCGCCTCGACGAACTCCCCCACAACGCCAACGGCAAGGTCGACCACCGAGCCGTCACGGAACTGCTGCGCGTACCGACCCCCGGAAAAGGGCTGACGATGACCACGTACACAGAGACCGTCGAGACGACCGCGACGACCACGACCGCCGGGGCCCCCGAGGCACCCGTGGCCTCGGGTGCCCCCGGGACAGGCGCGTTCGGGGCGGGAACCGAGAGACCCGAGCCGTCGGTACGGGCGGAGCCCGCCGAGGCCACCGACCCGATCGTGCGGGACTACCTCACGCTCGTAGACGACAGCATGGTCGCGGTGCTCCCGCACGCCCTGCGCATCGCCGTCGAACTCGGCGTCGCCGACGTGCTCGACGCCTCCGCCACCCGGTCCGTCGCGAAGACGGCCGAGCTGATCGACGCCGACCCCGACGCGCTGGGCCGGCTGCTCGCCGCCCTCGCCCCGGCCGGCTTCTTCACGGGCGACCCGGCCACCGGCTTCCGGCTGACCGCGCTCGGCGCCCGGCTGCGCCGCGACCACCCGGACAGCCTCTCCGCCTCGCTGGTCAACGCCGAGAGCCCGCTGGCCTGGCTGCGGGCCAGGGACACCTTCCGCACCGGCACGGCGTCCTTCGGCGACGGCGAGGACAACGCGGGAGACGGCGGCTTCTTCGGGGTGAAGAACACCCGGCGCGGCGAGAACCTCGCGTTCCTGCGCCGGATGCGGGAGCGCACCGGCCGGCTGTACCGGCAGGCGGCCGGGGCCGTCGACTGGTCGGAGTCGCGGGTCATCCTGGACATCGGCGGCGCCGACGGCTTCCTGCTCGGCGAGATCCTGGCGGTGGCCCCGCACGCGTCCGGCGTCCTCTTCGACCGCCCTTCGGTGATCGAGGAGGTCGACCGGCGCGGTGGCGTGCCCGGTTGCCGCGCGGTGCCCGGCGACTTCTTCGCCGCCGTGCCCACCGGCGCCGACACCCACCTGCTGTGCAGCGTCCTGCACGACTGGACCGACGAGCAGGCCGTGGGCATCCTGCGGTCGAGCCGGCGCGCCCTGGCGTCCGGCGGACGGCTGCTCGTGATCGAGATGCTGGTCCCGGAGGACGGCGGACCGCACGTCAGCCGCTGGAGCGACCTCGGCATGATGGTCCTCACCGGCGGCCGGGAACGCGACCGGGCCGGCTTCACCCGGATCCTGGAGGCGGCCGGTTACCGCATGGAGCGGGTCCTGCCGATCCCGGGATCGCCGTTCTCGGTGATCGAGGCACGCTGACCGGCGATGGACCTCGACCTGCTCGCTCCGGAGGTCTTCTCCGGACACCGCTTCCTCGACCAGCTGGCGGCCGTCCGCGCGCGCCCCGGGCTGACCTGGCATCCGGAGCCGGACGGCCCCGGGTTCTGGGTGGCCGCCCGGTACCACGACGTCCTGACGGTCCTCGGTGATCCGGCCGTCTTCAGTTCCCGGTCCGGCATCCGGATCGGCGGCTCGGGCGAGGCGACCGACCTGGTCGCCGACCGGATGATGGTGGTCAGCGACCCGCCGCGGCACGGGCGCATCCGCCGCGTGGTGGGTGCCCCCTTCACGCCGGCGGCGTTACGCCTCTGGCACGACCGGATCGTCGCCGGCGTCACCGACCTGGTGGACGAGGTGGTCGAACCCGGCGCCGACGGGCCGCGGGTCCTGGACGCCGTCCAGGACCTGGCGCGACGGCTGCCCAACCAGGTCATCTGCGCCATGATGGAACTGCCGCGGGAGGACTGGCCGTCGATCGGCCGGCTCACCACCGACGGCCTCGACTCGCCGGACCCGATCGACCGGCTCGACGCCAACGCCGAGATCTTCGGCTACTTCGCCGACCTGATCGCCGAGCGCCGCGCCCGGCCCGGCGACGACCTGATCAGCGCGCTGCTCGCGGCCGGCGGCGACCTGACCGACGACGAGCTGATCCTCAACTGCTCCGGCGTCCTGACCGGCGCCAGTGAGACCGTCCGCTACTCGGCGGCCGGTGCGCTGCGGGAGTTCGCCGCCCGGCCCGAGCTGTGGGCGGCGCTCCGCGCGGCGCCGGAGCTGCTGCCGACCACCGTCGAGGAGATCCTGCGCTGGACCAGCCCGGGACTGCACGCGCTGCGCACGGTGACCCGGCCGGTGACGGTCGCGGGCACCGCGCTGGCCCCGGGCGAGCGCGTGACGGCCTGGCTCTGCTCGGCCAACCGCGACCCGGCCGTCTTCGCCGACCCGGACACCTTCCGGCCCGACCGCACGCCCAACCGGCACCTCGCGTTCGGCTGGGGACCGCACGTCTGCGTGGGGTCCCGGGTCGCCCGGCTGGAGCTGACGGCGCTGCTGACCGCGCTGGTCCGGCGCGTGCGCGTGCTGGCCCCGGCCGGCGAACCGGTGTGGAGCACCGGCAACTTCATTCATGGACTGACCAGTCTGCCGGTGCGGCTGAGCCCGGCGTGAGCCCGTCAAGGAGCTGATGGACGATGGACACCGCCGAAATCGCCGAGATCGCCGAGATCTGGCAGGAGGTTCTGGGCGTCCCGGTCACGGAGCACGACGACTTCTTCGCCCTGGGCGGGCAGTCGCTGGCCGCGATGGAGGTGGTGGCCGCGGTGCGCCGGCGCCTCGGCATCACGGTCCGGGTCCGGGTGCTGCTCGAACACCCCGTGCTGACGGACTTCGCCGCCCGGCTCGCCGAATACGGGGAGGGCCCGGCGCGCCCCTGACCGGCACGGGAACGGAACGCGGAGAACGCACAGGACGGCGGGAGCGGATCTACTCGCTCCCGCCGTCCTGTGCGTTCCGTTGCCGTGCGTTCCGTTGCCATGAGCGGGGCCCTCGGCACGGGCTCTCGGGGCGGGCCCTCGGCGCGGCGCCCCCACGCCCACCGCCCCGGCCCGGTCGTCCGCGGGGACGACCGGGCCGGGGCGGTGGCGGTTCCTCAGGGGCGGGCCAGCCGGTCCAGGACGCCGCCCAGGCTCTCCGCCAGGGCCGTCAGGTGGGGCTGCCGCAGCATGCTGTGGTGGTCGCCGGGGACCGTGTGGAGTTCGAAGCCGTCCCGGGCGAGGAGGCGCCACGGGCGGGTCTTCAGCCGGCGGGGCTGCCGCTCCGCCGCCAGGAGGACAAGTCGGGCGTCGACCGGTCCGGGCCGGTGCCGCAGCAGGGCGAGGGTGTTGGCCTCGAAGACCCGTATCCGGTCGCGCATGTCCTCCCGGATGCCCGCCGGGACGAGCGCGGCGCGCTCCAGGAGGTCGAGCAGGGCCTCGTCCTGGCGGTCCGGCGGCAGGGCCCGCAGCGCGGCCGCGTCGTACGGCGGGGCCGGTTCGCCGGCCTGGCCGGCCAGGTCGTGGACGAAGCCGCCGAGGAGCACGGCGCGGTCCGGGAGTTCCTCGCCGAGGTAGGGCGGCATTCCGGTGTCGAGCATGACGACCAGGGCCACCTGTTCGCCCGCGGCGGTCAGTTGGGCGGCCATCTCGGCGGCGACCATGCCGCCCAGGGACCAGCCGCCGAGGTGGTAGGGGCCGTGCGGCCGGACGGCGCGGACGGCGTCGACGTACCGCGCGGCCAGGGCGGTCAGGGAGGTGGTGAGCGGGCCGCCGTCGAGCCCCGGGTCCTCCAGGCCGTAGAGCGGCTGGTCGGGGTCGATGAGGCGGGCCAGCGGCAGGTACGGGACGACGGACCCGCCGACGGCGTGGACCAGGAAGAGCGGCGGCCGGCCGCCGGTGGGCTTGATGGGCACCAGCGGCGACGGCTGGGTGCGCCGGCGGCGGGACGGATCGAGCAGCATGGCGGTCATCTCCACGGTCGGAGCCGAGTACAGGTCGCGCATGTCCAGTTCGACGCCGAGCTCGCGCCGGATCTCGGCGCGCAGCCGGGTCAGGTCGAGGGAGGTGCCCCCGAGGTCGAAGAAGCTGTCGTGGACGCCGATCCGGTCGGTGTCCAGCAGGGCGGCCCAGATCCCGGCGACCGCGCGTTCGGTGGCGTCGCGCGGCGCGACGAAGGCGTCGGCGCGGCCCGGCTCCGGCGCGGGCAGCGCGGCCCGGTCGACCTTGCCGTTGCCGGTCAGCGCGATGCGCTCCACGGGCACCAGGGCGGTCGGCACCATGTAGTCGGGCAGGCGGGCGGCCAGGTGCGCGCGGAGTTCGCCGAGGTCGGCCTTCTCCTTGGACACGAGGTAGCCGACGAGCCGGTCGTCCCGGACGGTCACGCACGCGTCGTCGACGCGGGGATGGGCGGCGAGTACGGCTTCGATCTCGCCGAGTTCGATGCGGTAGCCGCGGATCTTGACCTGGTGGTCGATGCGGCCCAGGTACTCCAGGCCGCCGTCGGCGCGGCGCCGTGCCAGGTCGCCGGAGCGGTAGAGCCGGGCGCCGGGCGTGCCGCCGAGCCGGTCGGCGACGAAGCGGTGCGAGGTCAGGTCGGGCCGGTTGAGGTATCCCCAGGACAGTCCGGCGCCGCCGACGAGGAGTTCGCCCGGTACGCCGATGGGGGCGGGCTGTCCGGCCGGGTCGACGACCCACAGCGACAGGTCGGGGATGGGCTCGCCGATGGGGCTGCCGTTGTCCGTCAGGAGCTCCCGGCCGAGCTCGCAGTGGGTGACGTGGACCGTGGTCTCGGTGATCCCGTACATGTTGACGAGGCGCGGGTGCTCCTCGCCGTGCCGGTCGAACCAGCGGCGTACGGAGTCGGTGTCCAGCGCGTCGCCGCCGAAGATCACGTACCGGAGGGAGAGGTCCGCCGGGCGTTCCTCGTCGACGGCGACGAGCTGCCGGAAGGCGGCCGGGGTCTGGTTGAGCACGGTGACGCGCTCGCGGACGAGAAGGCGCTGGAAGTCCTCGGGCGAGCGGGTCTGCCACTGCGGGACGACGACCAGCCGGCCACCGTGGGCGAGGGCGCCCCACAGTTCCCAGACGGAGAAGTCGAAGGCGAAGGAGTGGAACAGCGTCCACACGTCCCGCTCGTCGAACCGGTAACGGTCCCGGGTGGCGCGCAGCAGCCGGACGACGTGGCCGTGCGGGACGGTGACGGCCTTCGGTTCGCCGGTCGAGCCCGAGGTGTAGATCAGGTACGCGAGGTCGGCGGCGGTCGCGGTCGCGTCCGGCACCGGGAGGTCGCCGTCGGTGTCCTCGTCCAGGTGCAGCGCGGTCGCGGGCACGTCGGTCCCCCGCTGGGTGACCACCACCGTGAGGCCGGCGTCGGCGGCCATGTAGGCGAGCCGCTGCGCCGGGTGGTCGGGGTCGAGCGGTACGTACGCGGCGCCGGCGCGCAGGATGCCCAGGATGCCGACGACGAGGTCGGTGTCGCGGCGGGTGCACAGGCCGACCAGGCTGCCCCGGGTGACCCCGCGGGCGGCCAGCCGGGCGGCCAGCCGTTCGGCGCGCCGGGCCAGTTCGCGGTAGGTGGTCCGCTCCTCCTCCCCGGCGACGACCGCGACCGCGTCGGGGCGCAGCCGGACCTGGGCGGCGAACAGCTCCCACAGGGAGACGTCGGCGGGGAAGTCGCGGCGGGCGGCGCTCCACCGGCGCAGCAGCGCGGCCTCGTCCGGCCCGGGGAGGACGAAGGTGCCGAGGGTGGCGTCCGGGCCTGCCGCGGCCTGGGTCAGGACCCTGCCCAGGTGGGTGAGGAGCCGGGTGATCCGGTCGGCGTCGAACAGGTCGGTGGCGTACTCGGCCTGGAGCCGCAGTCCGCCGTCGGCGGTGACGGTGGCGTGCGCGGCCAGGTCGAAGCGGGCGACCCGGCCGGCGACCGGGAGCGGTTCGGCGGTGACCGGGCCGAAGGCCGGTGCGGCCGAGGCGGTTTCGTCGGCGTGCAGGGTGAGGCTGATCTGGAAGAGCGGGTTGCGGCCCGGTTCGCGGGCCGGCCGCAGCTCCTCGACCAGGGTGCTGAAGGGGAGGTCCTGGTGTTCGGTGGCGCCGCGGACGGCGAGTTCGCAGCGGCGCACCAGTTCGCGGAAGGCCGGGTCGCCCGCGACGTCGGCGCGCAGCACGACGGTGTTGGCGAAGTAGCCGACCAGCGGTTCGAGTTCGGGGCGGTCGCGGCCGTAGAGGACCGAGCCGATGCCGATGTCGTCCTGTCCGGTGTGGCGGGAGAGGACCAGCAGGAAGCCGGCCATCACGACGGAGAGCAGTGAGGCGCGTTCGGTGTCGGCGAGGCGGCGCAGTGCGGTGCCGAGGCCGTCCTGGAGGTGCAGTTCGGCGGTGGCCCCGGGGTGCCCGGTGCCGGTGCCGCGCGGGCGGTCGGCCGGGAAGTCGAGCGGCGGCAGCGCGTGGAGCTGTTCGCGCCAGTAGCCGAGCTGTTTGTCCAGGACGTCGTCGGCGAGCCGGGCGCGCTGCCAGACGGCGTGGTCGGCCGGCTGGATGTGCAGCTCGGGGAGGGTGCCGGCCGGGTCGGTGTACAGGGTGGCCAGTTCGTCGAGCAGGACGCCCGCGGACCAGCCGTCGGCGATGATGTGGTGGGCGCACAGCACCAGGACGTGCTCGGTCGGGCCGAGCCGCAGCAGTTCGGTGCGCAGCAGCCGGTCCTCGGCCAGGTCGAAGGGGCGGGTGGCGGCTTCGGCGAGCGCCTCCGGGACGGCGTCCGGGTGGGTGGCGGTCACCGCGAGCGGCCAGGTCTCCGGTGCGGGGTCGGTCACCTGGACGGGGACGCCGTCCACCGCGACGAACCGGGTGCGCAGGCTCTCGTGCCGGGCGACCAGCCGGGCGAGCGCGTCGGCGAGCCGGTCCGGGTCGAGACGGCCGCGCAGGCGCAGCGCGAGCGGCACGTTGTAGACCGGGGAGGCGGGGTCGAGCTGGTGCAGGAACCACAGTCCTTCCTGCTGGTGCGACAGCGGCAGCGCGGCGGTGCGCGGGGCGGCGGGGATGCGCCGGGCGGCGTCCGGTGCGCCGAGCCGGGTGGCGAGTTCGGCGACGGTGGGCGCCTGGAACAGGGTCGCCACGCCGAGGTCGGCGCCGAGGGTGGTGCGGATCCGGTTGACCAGGCGGATCGCGAGGAGCGAGTGCCCGCCGAGGGTGAAGAAGCCGTCGTGGACGCCGACCCTCGGTACCTGGAGGACTTCGGCGAACAGGGCGCACAGGGCGCGTTCCCGGTCGTCGCGGGGGGCCACGTGGTCCGTGCCGGGGGCGGCGGGGTCGGGGGCGGGCAGCAGCCTGCGGTCGATCTTGCCGTTGGGGGTGAGCGGCAGCTGTTCGAGCAGCAGCAGGGCGGAGGGCAGCATGTACGGCGGCAACACAGCGGCGGCCGCGGCGCGGATCCCGGCGAGGTCCGGTGTCGGCACGGCGGGCACCAGGTAGCCGACGAGGCGCTTGTCGCCCGGCCGGTCCTCGCGGGCGTGCACGTGCGCCTGGGCGACGTGCGGGTGACGGGCCAGCACGCTCTCCACCTCGCCGGGTTCGACCCGGAAGCCGCGGATCTTCACCTGGGTGTCGGCGCGGCCGGCGAATTCGAGGGTGCCGTCGGCGCGCCACCGGGCGAGGTCGCCGGTGCGGTACATCCGGGTGCCGGGCGGGCCGAACGGGTCGGCGACGAAGCGTTCGGCGCTCAGCCCGGCGCGGCCGGCGTACCCGCGGGCCAGGCCGGCCCCGGCGGCGTAGAGCTCGCCGACCACCCCGGCCGGGAGGGGCCGGAGCCGGTCGTCGAGCACGTAGACGGCGGTGTCGTCCATCGGGCGGCCCATGGGCACGTTGTCCGGGACGGTGTCCGGGTCGTACAGCGGCATCTGCACGGAGCACATGGTCAGTTCGGTGGGGCCGTAGGTGGCCCGGACCCGGAGGCCGGGGTGGCGGCGCAGGACCGCGCGGACGGCGGTGGAGCTGATGACGTCGCCGCCGGTCATCACCTCGCGCACGCCGGCGAAGCAGTCCGGGTCCTCCTCGGCGATGACCTGGAAGAGTCCGGAGACCAGCAGGACGTCGGTGAGTCCCGCGGCCCGTACGACGCCGCCGTCGACGTCGCCGACCGGAGCGACGACGACCTCGCCGCCGGACAGCAGCGGGACCCAGATCTCGCAGGTGGAGGCGTCGAAGGCGTGCGGTGAGTGCAGCAGCGCGCGGCGCGGCCGGTCGTCCTGCCAGCAGCGGTCGCGGGCGAAGGCGAGCACGCCGCTCTGGGTGGTGACGACGCCCTTGGGCGCGCCGGTCGAGCCGGAGGTGTACATGATGTACGCGGCCTGCTCGGGGTGCGCGGCGCCGGCCGGTACGGCGGCGCGGTCGGCCTCGGTGGGCTCGAACCCGGTCACCGTCAGGGTCGGCGTCCCGCTGCCGGTGGCGGTCTCGTGGTCGCGCGAGGCGGTGTCGACGAGCAGCAGTTCCGCGCCGGACCCGGTGAGGATGTCGCGGAGCCGTTCGGCGGGCGCGGTGAGCGGCAGGGGGACGAAGCAGCCGCCGGCCTTGAGGACCGCGAGCATCGACACGAGGAGGTCGGCGGAGCGCTGCTGGAGGAGGGCGACCGGGGTCTCGGTCGTCACGCCGAGGCGGGCGAGGCGGCCGGCCAGCAGGTCGCTGCGCCGGTCGAGTTCGGCGTAGCTGAGGGTGCCGTCCGGGTCGGACACGGCGGGCGCGGCGGGGGTCAGGGCGGCCTGCCGGGTGAAGGCCTGGGCGAGTCCGGTCTCCGGTGCGGGGCGGGTCGGGCCGTTCCACCCGTACAGCAGGGTGTCGCGTTCGCCGGGGCCCAGCAGGTCGATGTCGCCCAGGGCCCGGTCCGGGTCGTCGGCGACCTCTTCGAGCAGCCGCACCAGGCGGTGCGCGAGGCCGGTGACGGTGTCCCGGTCGAAGAGTTCGGTGCGGTGGACGAGCTGCGCGGTGAGCCCGAGCGGGGTGCCGTCCTCGGCGTACCGGTCGGTGAAGCTGACCGACAGGTCGAAGTGGGCGGCGATCGTGCGGTTGCGCAGTTCGGTGACGGTGAGGCCGTCCAGGGCGTAGCGCGCGGCGGCGTTGTTCTGGAGGACGAGCGCGACCTGGAAGAGGGGGTGCCGGTTGAGCGCGCGGCTCGGGTTGAGGGCCTCGACGAGCCGGTCGAACGGCAGCTCGGGGTGGGCGAGGGCGGCGAGGTCGGCGTCCCGGGCCCGGTCGAGGAGCTGCCGGAACGTCGGGTCGCCGCCGGTGTCGAGCCGGAGCACCAGGGTGTTCACGAAGAACCCGATCAGGTCCTCCAGGTCCTCCTCGGAGCGGCCGGCGTCCATCGTGCCGAGGGGGATGTCGGTGCCGGCTCCCAGTCGGGTGAGCAGGCCGGCGAGGGCCGCGTGGACGACCATGAACAGCGACGCGTCGGCCTCGCGGGCGAGCCGCAGCAGCCGTGTGTGCAGGGCCGCCGGGAGGTCGAGGAGCACCTCCGCGCCGTCGTCGCCGGAGATCTGCGGCCTGGGCCGGTCCAGGGGCAGCGGCAGCTCGTCGGGCAGGTCGGCGAGCCGCCCGGTCCAGTGGTCGAGGAGCTCCGCGCCGTCGGGGCCGTCGAGGAGTTCGCGCTGCCAGAGCGCGTAGTCGGCGTACTGGACGGGCAGCGGCTCCCAGTCCGGCGCGGCGCCGGCCCGGCGGGCGGCGTAGGCGGTGCCCAGGTCGCGGCCGAGGAGGGCCGTCGACCAGCCGTCGCCGACGATGTGGTGGAGCACGAGGTACAGCGTGTGGTTCCGCTCGTCGGCACGCAGCAGCCACGCCTTCAGCGGCAGTTCCGCCGTGAGGTCGAAGGCGTGCCGGGCCAGCCGGTCGAGCACGGCGGGCAGTTCGGCCGGCGCCACGTCCCGTTCGGTGAGGAACTCGGCGACGTCCACGGACGCGCGCACCCGCTGCCGCGGTTCGCCGTCGACCTCGGGGAAGACGGTGCGCAGGCTCTCGTGGCGGGCCACCACGTCACCGAGGGCGGCCCGCAGGGCCGCGGTGTGCAGCGGTCCCTCCAGGCGCAGCGCGAGGGGCAGGTTGTAGGTCCACGCACCCGTCCCGAGTCGGTTCAGGAACCACAGGCGTTGCTGCGCGAAAGACAACGGGAACACGGATCCTCCTGCGCCTGCGAGGCATCGACGGTCGTCGGCCGCACGATAGGACGGTTCCCCGGCGGGCGAGGGCCCCGGAAGGCCAAAAGGCCCTGTCCCAAGGGGTTTTGGCGGCCCCTAGTAGGGGTTGTCGGGCCGTTCGGCGTCCGCTCATCATGAGCCAGCCCGCCTGGGACCACCGGCACATCGATCATGGAGAGCCGCGATGCCGTTTTCGCCGGAGCGCTTGCCGTCGGCCGATACCCACCCGCCCCAGTCCTTGCACGGAATGGTGGCCCGGCACGCGGCGCGTCGCGGGGACGCACCGGCCCTGCGCTGCGGCCCGGTCGAGTTGCGCTACACCGAGCTGGACGCCCGGGCGAGTCAGCTGGCCCACGTGCTGCGTGCCCGTGGCATCGGCGCCGACGACGTGGTGGCGCTGGCGCTGCCCCGCTCGGCCGAGCTGATCGTCGCGATGCTCGCGGTCGGGAAGGCCGGCGGCGCGTTCCTGCCGGTCGACCTCCATCATCCGGCCGAGCGGATCGCGTTCATGTGCGAGGACAGCGCGCCCCGCGCCCTGCTGACCACCGAGGCGGCCCGTCCCGGGCTGCCCGACACCCCGGGCACGCCCCACTGGGTGCTGTCGGAGCTGCTCGCCGAGGCGGCGACGGCACCCGTGACCGCCCCGGAGCCGGTGGACCACCCGCTGTCGCTGGAGTACGTGATCTACACGTCCGGTTCGACGGGCCGGCCCAAGGGGGTCGCCGTACCGCACCGGGGGGTGCCGCCGTTCGCCGCCGACCTGGCCGAGCGGATGGGCGCGGGCCCCGACTCCGTGGTGTCCCAGCTCGCCTCGCCCAGCTTCGACGCCATGATCATCGAGGTGCTGCTGGCGTTCGGGCCGGGCGGCACGCTCGTCGTCTCGCCCCCCGACCCGCTGGCCGGCGAGGAGCTGGCCGCGTTCCTCGCGGAGCAGGGGATCACCCACGCGTTCACTCCGCCCTCGGTGCTGGCGACCGTCCCGCCCGCCGAACTGCCCGCGCTGCGCGCCCTGATGGTCGGCGGCGAGGCGTGCGGCGCCCGCCTGGTGGAGACCTGGGGCCGCGACCGCCGGATGGTCAACGGCTACGGGCCCACCGAGACGACCATGGCGATCACCCTCTCCGCCCCGCTCGTCCCCGGCCCGGACGCGCCGCCGATCGGCTCCCGGTCCGGCGACACCCGCCTGTACGTCCTCGACGCGGCGCTGCGCCCGACGCCCCCCGGCGAGATCGGCGAGCTGTACAGCGGCGGCGGAGGCGTGACCCGCGGGTACGTGAACCGCGCCGGGCTCACCGCCGAGCGCTACGTCGCCGACCCGTTCGGGCAGCCGGGCAGCCGGATGTACCGCACCGGCGACCTGGTCCGGGAGCTGCCGGACGGTCAGCTCGCCTACTGCGGACGGGCCGACGACCAGGTCAAGATCCGCGGCCTGCGGATCGAGCCGGGCGAGATCGAGGCGGTCCTCGCCGGCCACCCGGCGGTCGAGCAGGCCCGCGTCCTGGTCCACGAGGACCAGCGGGGCGAGAAGCGGCTCGCCGCCTACCTGGTCGCCGCGCGGGCCCCGGAGTCCGACGACGGCAACGCCGAGCGGCACGTCGACGAGTGGCAGCAGATCTACGAGACCTTCTACGACGAGTCCGACCGGGCGGCGTTCGGCGCCGACTTCTCCGGCTGGAACTCCACCTACACCGGTACGGGCATCCCCGTCGAGGAGATGGCCCGCTGGCGCGAGGCGGTCGTCGCCCGCGTCCGCGGCTTCGCGCCCCGCCGCGTCCTGGAGGTCGGCGTCGGATCCGGCCTCATCCTGACGCCGCTGGTCGGCCAGGTCGACGAGTACTGGGGCACCGACTACTCGGCGTCCGCGATCGAGGGGCTGCGCGACCGGCTCGCCGACGAGCCCGGCACCGCCGCGAAGGTCACCCTGCGCGTCCAGGCCGCCGACGTCACCACCGGCCTGCCCCGCGCCCACTTCGACACCATCGTCATCAACTCCGTCGTGCAGTACTTCCCCCACGAGCGGTACCTGCGGGACGTCCTGACCAAGCTGCTCGACCTGCTGCGGCCGGGCGGCCGGCTGCTCGTCGGCGACGTGCGCTGCCTGCCGCTCGTCGACGCCATGTGGACCGGCGTCCGGCTCGGGCAGCTCGGCCACGACCCCGACCCCGAGGTGCTGCGCCGCGAGATCGAGCAGGCGGTGGTCCTGGAGAAGGAACTCCTCGTCCACCCCGGCCTGTTCGGCACCGTCGGCGCCGGCGCGGTCGACGTACGGCTCAAGCGCGGCGCCGACCTCAACGAGCTGACCCGGCACCGCTACGACGTCGTGCTGCACAAGGACGGCACCGCCGCGCAGGACCTGTCGGCGGTCCCGGCACTCCGCTGGGGCCACGACGTCCGGGGCCCCGGGGAACTGGCCGGGCGCCTCGCCGACGGCACCGCGCTGCGGCTCACCGGGGTGCGCAACGCCCGGGTCGCCGGCGAGGTCGCCGCCCTGCGGGCGGCCCGCGCCGGCGCACCGGTGGAGACCACCCGGGCCGTGCTCGAAGGGCCGGACGACGGGGTCGACCCGGAGTCCTGGCACGAGCTCGCCGAGGCGCACGGACGCACCGCCGTCGTCACCTGGTCCGCGGACGGCCCCGACCTCGTCGACGTCCTCTTCCCGGCCGCGGGCCGGCCCGGGGACGCGGACGGGTCCGAGGCGGCCGACGGGTCCGAGGAGACGTACGGCTCCGAGGTGCTGGACGGCGTGTACCTGCACCGCCCCACCACGGAACCCAACAGGTCCACCGAGTCGTCCGAGTTCTCCGAGGTCTCCGAGTCCTCCGACCCCACCCCCTTCACCAACGACCCGATCGCCACCCGCCGCCGCGGCCTCCTCGTCGCGGCCCTGCGCGACTGGGGCAAGGAGCGGCTCCCGTCCTATCTGGTGCCGTCCGCGTTCACGGTGCTCGACGCGCTGCCGCTGACCGCGAGCGGGAAGCTGGACCGGCGGGCGCTGCCCGAACCCGACTTCCGGGGCGGGGTGTCCGGCCGGGCCCCGCGTGACGCGCGCGAGAAGCTGCTGTGCGAGCTCGCGGCCGAACTGCTCGACCGGGCCTGGATCAGCATCGACGACGACTTCTTCGAGCTCGGCGGCCACTCGCTGCTCGCCACCCGTCTGCTCAACCGGATCCGGGCCGCGTTCGGCGTCCGGCTCGGGCTCGACGCGCTGTTCGCCACGCCCACCGTCGCGGGTCTGGCGGCCACCATCGCCGGGACCGCCGGTCTTGAGGCGCCGACCCTGGTCGCGGGCCCGCGCCCGGACCGCGTGCCGCTGTCCTGGGCCCAGCAGCGCCTGTGGTTCGTCAACCGCATGGACCCGCTCGGCTGGACGTACAACCTCCCCGTGGTCCTGCGCCTGACCGGCCAAGTGGACCACGCCGCGCTGATCGCCTCGGTCGAGGACCTGACGGCGCGGCACGAGCCGCTGCGCACCGTCTTCGACGAGCGGGACGGGCAGCCGTACCAGCGGATCCTGCCGCCGGGGCCGGCCGACGCCCTGGTGCGGGTGCTCGACGTGGCCGAGCCCGACCTCGACGCGGCCGTGCGGGACGCCTGCCGGGAGCCGTTCGACATCACGGCGGAGGTCCCGGTGCGGGTGCGGCTGCTGCGCACCGCGCCGGACCGGCACGTGCTGGTCCTGGTGCTGCACCACATCGCCGGCGACGGGTGGTCGATGCAACCCCTGGCGCGGGACCTGGCCACCGCGTACGCGGCCCGGGCCGCCGGGGCGGTCCCGGAGTGGCAGCCGCTGCCGGTGCAGTACGCCGACTACGCGCTGTGGCAGCGCTCCGTGCTGACCTCGGCGTACCAGGAGCAGATGACGGACTTCTGGCGCGACCGGCTGGCCGGTCTCCCGGAGGAGCTGGCGCTGCCCTACGACCGGCCCCGTCCGAGCGGCGCCGACCACGCGGGCGAACTGCTCCCGCTGCGCGTCCCCGCGTCCCTGCACGCCTCGCTCCAGGCACTGGCGCAGCAGAGCCGGACCACGCTCTTCATGGTGCTGCACGCCGCCCTGGCCACGCTCTTCACCCGGCTCGGCGCGGGCACCGACATCCCGATCGGGACGGTGGTCGCCGGCCGCGGCGACGACCAGCTGGACGATCTGGTCGGCTTCTTCGTCAACAACCTGGTGCTGCGCACGGACACCTCGGGCGACCCGACGTTCCGCGAGCTCCTGGAGCGGACGCGGACCGGCGACGTGGCCGCCCTCAGCCACCAGGAGCTGCCCTTCGACCGGCTCGTCGAGACGCTCAACCCGGTGCGCGCGCTCGGCCGCCACCCGCTGTTCCAGACCACGCTGGTCCTGCAGAACAACGCGGACGCCGAGTTCGGCCTGTCGGGCCTGGACGTCGAGGTGGTGCGGTCGACGCCGTCCGCCGCCCAGCTGGACCTGTTCGTGAACCTGACCGACGCGTACGGGCGGGACGGTGCCGCCGAGGGCATCGTCGGCGAGATCGTCTACCGCACCGGGCTGTTCGACGCGGACACGGTGCGGACGCTGGCCGACCGGTTCCTCCGGGTCCTCGGGGCCGTCGCCGCCGCTCCCGACGAGCGCCTCGGGCGGCTCGACGTCCTGGACGGCACCGAGCGCGACACCATCCTGCGCACCTGGAACGACACGGCACGGGCGCTGCCCGCCGCGTCCCTCCCGGGCCTGTTCGCCGAGCGCGCCGCGCTGACCCCCGACGCGGTGGCGGTCACCGGCCCCGTCGTCCTGACCTACGCCGAACTGGACCGGCGCGCCAACCACCTGGCGCACCGGCTGGTGGCGGCCGGGGCGGTCCCGGACCGGCCGGTGGCCCTGCTGCAGCCGCGCTCGGCCGATCTGGTCGTGGCGATGCTCGCGGCGCTGAAGGCCGGCTCCTCGTACCTGCCGCTGCCGCCGACCGCTCCCCCGGGCCGGCTGCGCCGGATGACGGAACAGGCGGGGGCGGCGCTGCTCGTGACGGACCGGCCGGACGGCGTGCCGGACGACCTGGCGGGCCTGAGCGTGCTGGTGCCGGGCGACGGCGAGGCCACGGAGCCGCCCTGCCGGGAGCCGCACCCGGACCAGGCCGCGTACGTGATGTTCACCAGCGGCTCGACCGGCGTCCCCAAGGCCGTCGTCCTGACGCACCGGAACGCGTCCGGGTTCGTCCGCGACCGGCTCTGGCGGGCCGGTGGCACGGTGCTGATGCACTCCGCGACCGGGTTCGACGCGTCGGTGCACGAGATCTGGACCCCGCTGCTGACCGGCGGCACGGTCGTGGTGGCGCCCGAGGGGATCCTCGACGACGCCGGTCTGGCCCGCGCGGTGTCCGCGTCGGGCGTGGACCGGGTGTGGCTCACCTCCGGGCTGTTCGCGGCGCTCGCCGAGGACCCGGAGTGCTTCGCGGGGGTCCGGGAGATCCTGACCGGTGGCGACGTGGTGCCGCCCGCGGCCGTCGCCCGGCTGCTGGAGCGGCACCCCGGCCTGACGGTGCGGGCCCTGTACGGGCCGACCGAGACGACCACCTGCTCCTCCCGGTTCTCCATGTCCGGTGCACAGTCCGTGCCGGGCCGGGTGCCGATCGGCGCGCCGATGGACAACACCCGGCTGTACGTGCTCGACGCGCGGCTCCAGCCGGTGCCGGCCGGGGTGCCGGGCGAGCTCTACATCGCCGGTTCGGGGGTGTCGCGCGGATACGCGGGGCAGCCCGACCTGACGTCGGAGCGGTTCGTCGCCGATCCGTGGGGGCCGCGCGGCGGCCGGATGTACCGCACGGGTGACCTCACCCGGTGGCGGGCCGACGGCACCCTGGACTTCGTCGGGCGGGCCGACGCACAGGTGAAGATCCGCGGCTTCCGGGTCGAGCCGGCCGAGGTGGAGACCGCGCTGACCGCCCTCGCGGAGGTCGGTCAGGCGTTCGTCACCGCCCACGAGGACCGCGGCGGTGAACGCAGGCTCGTCGCCTACCTGGTGCCCGAGGGCGCGGGCCCGGACCTCGCCCGGGTGCGGGAGCCGCTGGCCGCGGCGCTGCCCGACTACATGGTGCCCAGTGCCTTCGTCGTCCTGGACCGGCTGCCGCTCACCGGCAACGGCAAGGTGGACCGGCGGGCGCTGCCGGAGCCCGAGTTCGAGGCCAGCTCCGGCTACACGGCGCCGCGCACCCCGACGGAGGAGATCCTCGTCGAGCTGATGGGCGAGCTGCTCGGCAGGTCCCTGGTCGGCGCGCACGACAACTTCTTCGACCTCGGCGGCCACTCGCTGCTGGCCACCCGTCTGGTCAACCGGATCCGTACCCACCTGGGAGCGGACCTGGGCGTCGCGGACCTGTTCGAGGCCCCGACGGCGGCGGCCCTCGCCGCGCGGATCGGCTCCGGCGGGGCGACGGACCGGACCCCGGCCCTGGTGCCGGCCGTACGGCCCTCCCCGTTGCCGCTGTCCTACGCCCAGGAACGGCTGTGGTTCCTGTCCCGGTGGAACGGGCTCGGCTGGCCGCTGGTGCTGCGCCTGGACGGGGCCCTGGACGTCGAGGGCCTGCGGGCCGCGGTGGGCGATCTGCTGGACCGGCACGAGACGCTGCGGACCCTCTTCCCGGAGGCCGACGGGGCGCCGCGCCAGCGGATCCTGAAGGAGGCCGACCCGGACGAGGTGCTGCGGGTGGCCGCGGTGGACCCGGACGGCCTGGAGCGCGCTCTGGCGGTCGCCGCCGGGCACCGCTTCGACCTGACCACGGACCTGCCGCTGCGGCTGCACCTGTTCCGTACCGGACCCGAGCGGCACACGCTGCTGCTGCTCATGCACCACATCGCGGGCGACGGCTGGTCCCAGGCCCCGCTGGCCCACGACCTCGCCCAGGCGTACGCCGCCCGGGTCCGCGGTGACGGGCCGGTCTGGCGTCCGCTGCCGGTGCAGTACGCCGACTACACCCTGTGGCAGCGGGAGCTGCTCGAAGGGCCGGCCGGGGAACGCCTCTCGGCGTACTGGTCGGAGCGGCTGGCCGGACTGCCGCAGGAGCTGGCCCTGCCCTACGACCGGCCCCGGCCCGACTCCTCGGACCTGCGGGGCGCGCTGCTTCCGGTCACCCTGCCCGCACCGCTGCACGCCGGCCTGCTCGACCTGGCCCGGCGCACGCACACCACGCTGTTCATGGTGCTGCACGCCGCGCTCGCGGCGCTGTACACCCGGCTCGGCGCGGGCACCGACATCCCGATCGGCACGGCCGTGGCGGGGCGCAGCGACGACGGTCTCGACCAGCTGATCGGCTGCTTCGTCAACAGTCTGGTCCTGCGGACCGACACCTCCGGGGACCCCGGCTTCGGTGAACTGCTGGGCCGGGTGCGGGAGCTGGACCTCGCGGCCTACGCCCACCAGGAGCTGCCGTTCGACCGGATCGTCAACGAGCTGAACCCGGCCCGCACGCTGAGCCGGCACCCCCTGTTCCAGACCATGCTGGTCCTGCAGAACAACGCGGAGTCCGCGTTCGCGCTGCCGGGCGTGGCGGTGTCGCCGGCGCCGGCCGGGGAGGCGCTCGACGCGATCCGGGTCGGTCCGGTGGACTTCGACCTGAGCCTGAGCTTCGTCGAGCACCACGGCACCGGCCGGGTGCCCGAGGGCATCACGGGCGATGTGCGCTACCGCACGGACCTGTTCGACCGGGAGACCGTGGCCGCTCTGACGGACCGGCTGATACGGCTGCTGAGCGCGGTCGTGGAGGATCCGGAGCTGCCGATCGGGCGGATCGACCTGCTCTCCGACGCCGAACGGCGGGCCGCGCTCTCCGGCGGGGCCGACACCGCGCGGCCGGTCGTCGACGAGGACCTGGCCGTGCTCTTCGCCCGGAAGGCCGCCGAGACCCCGGACGCGGTCGCCGCGGTCGAGGGCGACCGGTCGGTCAGCTACCGGGACCTGGACCGGCGCGCCAACCATCTGGCGCACGCCCTGGTCGCGGCGGGCTGCGGCCCGGACGATCCGGTGGCGGTGCGTCAGCCGCGCGGCATCGACTACCTGGTGACCGTGCTCGCGGTCGTCAAGGCCGGCGGCGGCTATCTGCCGCTGCCCGGCACGGCGCCGCTGGCCCGGCAGCAGCGGATGGTCGACCACATGCGGGCCCGCCTGCTGGTCACCGACGGGCCCACCGAACTGACCGGGGTCACGGTCGTCAGGCCGTCCCCCGGCGCCGAGGACCACGGCCCGGCGACGACGGCGCACCCGGACCGTATCGCGTACACGATGTTCACCAGCGGTTCCACCGGCACGCCCAAGGCGGTCGGCGTCTCGCACCGCAGCGTCGCCGAGTTCGTCGCCGACCGGGCCTGGGCGGGCCTGCGGCCGGCCGACACGCTGATGCACTCGCCGACGTCCTTCGACCCGTCCACGTACGAGATCTGGCTGGCGCTGCTGACCGGCGGCCGGGTGGTGATCGCGCCCGAGGGCGAGCTGGACACCGAGGTGCTGGCCCGCACCATCGTGGAGGGCGGGGCCACCACCGCGGTCTTCACCTCCGCGCTGTTCAACCTGATGGTGGCCGAGGCCCGGTCGGCGCTGGCCGCGCTGGACCTCGTCTGGATGGCCGGTGACGTGGTGTCGCCCGCCTCGGTGGCGGAGCTGCTGGCCCACGCGCCGGACACCTCGGTCGCGGCCGCCTGGGGCACCACGGAGACCACGGTCATCTCGTCCTGGTACCCGATCGCCACGGCGCCGTCCCGTACGGTGCCGATCGGCCGGGCGATGGACAACACCGGGCTGTACCTGCTCGACGAGCGGCTGCGGCCGGTGCCGCCGGGGGTGCCCGGCGAGGTGTACGTGACGGGGACCGGCCTCGCCCGGGGCTACGCGCACCAGCCGGACGTGACCTCCGCCCGGTTCGTGGCCGACCCGTACGGCCCGGCCGGCGGGCGCATGTACCGCACCGGCGACCTCGCCCGGTACCGGCCCGACGGGGTGCTGGAGTTCGAGGGCCGGGTCGACGCGCAGCTGAAGGTGCGCGGCTTCCGGATCGAGCCGGCCGAGGTCGAGGCGGCCCTGACCGGCCACCCGGACGTGGCCCACGCGACGGTCACCGGGGACGGCGAGCGGCTGGTCGGCTACCTCGTCCCGGCCGACGTGGACGTGGCGGCCGTGCGGGCGCACGTCGCCCGGACCCTGCCCGACTACATGGTGCCGAGCGTGTTCGTCACTTTGGACGGGCTGCCGCTGACCGGCAACGGCAAGGTCGACCGGAAGGCGCTGCCGGCGCCCGACCCGGCCGCGTCCGACACGCCCTATGTGGCGCCCCGGGACGAGCGGGAGGCCGCGCTGTGCGCCATGTTCGCGGAGGTCCTGAAGACCTCGCGGGTCGGCGTGCACGACAACTTCTTCGACCTGGGCGGGCATTCGCTGCTCGCCACCCGGCTGCTCAACCGGGTGCGGACCCGGTTCGACGCGAGCCTGAGCGTGGCCGCGCTGTTCGAGTCCCCGACGGTCGCCGCGCTCGCCGAACACCTGGGGCGGGCTGCGCACCGCAGCCGGCCGAAGCTCCGCCGGCGCACCGGTGGAGAAGCGGCGGATCCCCGATGAGCGACCTCAGACCCGCGCGGCGCCGTCGGTGCCGCGCCCGCCGGGCGGGCCCCACACCGGTCCGGCCCCGTGGAACTTCCCGATGACCGTCGAAATGGAGTGGGAGAGCCCGATGTCAAGCATCAGCACCCCGGAGACCGCAGCCGATCTCGCCGCCGTCGCCACCCTGCTGGAGATGGCCGACCGGTTGGGGATCGTCCCGCTGTTGGAGCGCGGCGACCCGGTCACCGCGGCCGAGCTGGCCGTGGCCGCGGACGTGCCGGAAGAGGGCATGGACGGTTTCCTGGCCACCCTGGTCGCCGCGGCGCTGCTGGTGCCGACCGGCGTCAAGGAGTTCCGGGTCGCGGACGACTTCGCCGACCGGATCCACCAGTCCGGCTACCTCACCTGGTCGCTGCGGGCCAACCAGCCGTACGTGCAGCACCCCGCCGAGTTCCTCCGCGACCCGGCCGCCGCGGCGGCGCAGTACAGCCGCGACGGGCGCGAGGTGGCGGTCAGTTCCCGGTGGATCGGCAGCCAGGGCTTCTACCCGGCCGCCACCGAGGTGATCCTGGGGGCGCGCCCGAAGCGGATCGTCGACCTCGGCGCCGGGGCCGCCGGCCTGCTGATCGACCTGCTCGGGCGGCTGCCGGAGAGCACCGGGGTGGCCCTGGACATGAGCGCGGGCGCGTGCCAGGAGGCGTCCCGCGCGGCGCTGGCCGCGGGGGTCGGCGAGCGGCTCACGGTGGTGGAGCGCCCGATCCAGTCCATCGCCGACGACCCGGGTCCGGTGGCGGGCGCCGACGTCATCCACGCCGGGTTCGTCTTCCACGACATCGTGCAGGAGGGCGACGTCTTCGACCGCGTGCTGCGCCGGTGCCGGGAGGCGCTGCGTCCGGGCGGCATCATGGCGATCACCGACGCCGTGCCGTACGCGTCGGCGGAGCGCGAGCGCCGGTTCAGCGCGCTCTTCACCTACCTGCACGCCGGGTTCATGAACGTGACGCTGCCTCCGGAGGAGGACTGGCTGGCCCGCTTCCGGCAGGCCGGTTTCGAGCGGGCCGAGTGCGTACCGCACCGGTTCCCCGGCGGCCGGCTCTTCATCGCGACCAAGTGAGCCGGTCGGGTACGAGGGTGGGGGCGGCCGTCCGGCGGCCCTGACCCGCACCAGGGGCGCCCTCGGCGTCCGGCCTCCACGGCCGGGCACCGAGGGCGCCTTCACGTGTACGGGTGCGGGAGCCGCCCGCCGCCCGTGGGGGCCCGCGCCTACGCGGGGGTGTCCCCGGTGGGCTCCTTGGGCGCCCAGAACATCATCAGGAACTCGACCGGGACGACGGCCTTCTCCTCGTCGTCGGGGCGGTTGAACTCCTCCATCAGCGCGGTCAGGCGGGACCGGAACTCGACGGCCCGCTCCGGTGTGAGCCGGCGGTCCAGCGCGACGACCATCGGGCCCAGCGGGTCGGTCCGCTCGGCGGCCCCGGGGTCGGGCTCGGGCTGGAAGCGGCCGCTGATGATGTCCCGTACGAGGCGGTCGCGGAAGTCGTTCAGCGTGGCCGCGAACGCGTCGGCGAGTTCGCCCGCGTTGCCCGGCGCGGCCAGCAGGTCCCGGCTCAGCCGCAGGGCGAACTGCGCCACCTGGTACTGGCTCTCCTGGATCCCGGAGACCATCCGGGTCTGCGCCACCTTGATCAGGCCCGCCGCCTCCAGCACCTTGATGTGCCGGTAGAGCCGGGTGGGCGGCTGGTCGAGCAGCCGGGCGATGTCCTTCACCCGGTGCGCGGCGCGTACGTCGCTCATCATCGTGCGCAGGATCGCCAGCCTCAGCGGGTCGGACAGGGCCTTCAGCGTCTCCACGTCGTCCACTTCGCGGACGACCGTCACCGCGTCGGCGTCTTCAGCCATGAACCCATCTCCGTTTCCTCGTAGCGAACCATTCACGACCATGCTACCTTTCACGCATGAGTGAACGCTTACATCAGAGTGATAGCGCGACTCTTCCCACACCGACACCCCTGCGCCGAAACCGGCGCTTCCAAATTCTGTGGATCGGGGCGGCGGCGGCCAACCTCGGCCTGGAAACCGTGGAAGTCGCCTATCCCCTCCTGATCATGTCCCTCACCGGGTCACCCGCGCTGGCCGGCCTGTTCGGCTTCGTCCAGATCGGCACCGCCCTCCTGGTCGGACTGCCGGCCGGCGTGGTCGTCGACCGGTGGGACCGGCGCCGCATCCTGCTGATCTCCGAGGCGGTCCGGGCGCTCACCCTCACGTTCATCGTCCTCGCCCTGCTGGCCGGCCGGGCGGACTTCGGACTCCTGATGCTCGCCGCGGTCGTCCTGGGCACCGGAACGGCCTTCGGCGCACCGGCCCGGATGCTGCTGATCCGCGCCGTGGTGCCGGACCATCAGCTGACGGCGGCGCTCAGCCAGGACGAGGCCCGCAGCGGAGCCGCCGCCCTCGCCGGACCGCCCCTGGGCGGCGCGCTCTACCTGGTCTCCCGCACCTTCCCCTTCGTCGCCGCGATCGCCGGCTTCGTGATCTCCTTCCTCTGCGCCCTGCTCATCCGGGTGCCGAAGTCGGAGCCCGAGGAGCCGGAGGCCGGGGCCACCGCGTCGGCGCCCGACGGGAGGAAGAGCGCGCTCGGCCCGCTGACCACCGCCTTCTCCGGCCTGGTCGAACTGCTCGGCGACCGGCTGCTGCGGTCCGCGCTGCTCCTGATCAGCATCTTCTACTTCAGCATCACCGCCGCGATCCTCATGGTGATGGTGACCCTGCAGAAGCAGGACCACTCCCCCGGCACCATCGGTCTGGCCCTGTCCGGCACGGCCGTCGGCATGCTCGTCGGATCGGCGCTGGTGCCACGGCTCCACCGGGTGCTCGGCCCCGGCGCGCTGCTCCTCTCCGCGTCCACGCTCACCACCGTCGCGGTGGCCCTGCTGGCGCTCCCGCTCGGACCCGCCTGGGTCTTCGCGATGCTGACCCTGGCGGCCCTCGGGCTGCCGGCGCTGAAGATCCTCGTCGACATCATGATCTTCCGGCAGACCCCGGACCACCGGCGCGGCCGGGCCATCGCCGCGACCATCACGCTCATCGGCGCCGGATCGCCGCTCGGCTCCCTGGTCGGCGGTCTGGCCCTGCAGTTCCTCGGCGTCACCGGCGCCATCACGCTCATCGCCGGCGTCCAGGCCCTCATCACCGTGGCCGGGCTCGCGAACCGGCACGTCAGATCCGCTCGCTGGCCCGCATGAGAACCCGCCTCCTCACGAAAGCGACCTCAGCCATGCTCAAGCAGCCCATCTTCATCGTCGGCCACCCCCGGTCCGGCACCAGCCTGGTCCGCAGCCTGATCGAACGCAGCGAGCACGTCTGGAGCATCGGCCGCGAGGGCAAGCCGATCTGGGAACGCGGCGAGCTGCACCCCAGCCGGCGCGGCTGGCACTCCAACGCCCTGGACGCCTCCGACGCGACCCCCGAGGTGGCGGCCCGGCTGAACGCCGACCTGCTCGCCGCCGCGCGCCGGCCCGGCGCCGAGTGGACCGTCGACGACAAGCTGGACTACCTCGACTTCATCAGCGCGCAGGGCCCCCAGCCGTACTACTATGACGTGCCGCTCAAGGCCCTCAAGGAGCGCTTCCCCGGCGAGCTGCCCGAGGGTCCGCCCACCACGCGGGACGGCGGCGAGCTCGACGAGATCACCCCGTTCTGCTTCCCGCCTCGCGGCCCGCGCCCCACGGAGGCCGAACTCGCCGACGGCATACGGCTGGTGGAGAAGAGCATCCAGTCCTGCTTCCGGATCCCCTTCCTCCAGGCCCTCTACCCGGACGCCAAGTACGTCTTCGTCGTCCGCGATCCGCGCACCAGCATCGGCTCCCTGATGGACGCCTGGCTCAACCCCCGGATGTTCTTCTCCTACCCGGTGCCGGAGCCGCTGCGCATCAAGGGCTACTCCGACGTGTTCCCGTGGGGCGAGCAGTGGTGGAACCTGAGCCTGCCGCCCGGCTGGCGGGACTGGGTGGACCTGACCCTGGCCGAGGTCTGCGCCCGCAACTGGGTGGCCCACAACCGGGCCGTCCTGGACGCCGCCGAGGCCCTCGTCCCCACCGGTAACGCCGTGCTCGTGCGCTACGAGGACGTCCAGGCCGACCCGGTGGCCACGATGGAGGCCGTCGCCGGGGCGGTGGACCTGCCCTTCGCCGACGCCTGGGGCCGCCGCGACCTCCCCGTGGTGATGACCCAGACCCGGCCCGACCCCGACAAGTGGCGCCGGCACGAGAACGAGATCCGCCAGGTCCTGCCGCTGGTCCGCGAGCTCGCCGAAGAGGCCGGCTATGACGGCCGCTGACCCGCCCGCCCCTCGCCCGGCGGCGGACCCCCGTCGTACGATCGCGGCCATGAGAGCGATACGGGTCGGCCGGCCCGGCGGCCCCGAGGTGCTGGAGCTCGTCGACCTGCCCCGCCCCTCGCCGGGACCGGGCGAGGCGCTGGTACGGATCGCCGCCGCGGGCGTCAACTACATCGACGTCTACCTCCGTTCCGGTCTCTACCCGCACGAACTGCCCTTCGTCCCGGGGCAGGAGGGCGCCGGCACCGTGGTCGAGCTCGGGCCCGGGGTGCGCGAGGTCGCCGTCGGCGACGAGGTCGCCTGGGCGAACCTGCCGGGCGCGTACGCCGAGTACGCGCCGCTGACCGCCGACCGGCTGGTGCCGGTGCCGGCCGGACTGGCCGCCGAACAGGCCGCCGCCACGCTGCTCCAGGGCATGACCGCGCACTACCTGTGCCACGACACGTATCCGGTCGAGCCCGGCGACACCGTCGTCGTGCACGCCGCGGCGGGCGGCGTCGGCATGCTGCTGACCCAGCTCGTCCGGCTGCGCGGCGGCACGGTGATCGGCACGGCGTCGACCGAGGAGAAGGCGGAGGCGGCGAGGGCGGCGGGCGCGGCCGAGGTCGTCGACTACCGGCCGGGCGCGCTGCTCGCGGCGGTGCGGCGGCACTCCGGAGGTCTCGGCGCCGCCGCGGTCTTCGACGGCATCGGCGGTCCGACCTTCGACGAGAGCCTGGCGGCGCTGCGCCCGCGGGGAGTCCTGGCGGTCTACGGCCAGTCCGGCGGCCCGGTCCCCCCGTTCGACCTGCAGCGCCTCAACGCCGCGGGGTCCGTGTTCGTCACCCGCCCGAACCTGGCCCACCACATCCAGGACCGCGCGGAACTCCTGCGCCGGGGAACGGCCGTACTGCGACTGGTCCGCGACGGGAGCCTCACGGCGCGGATCGGCCGGCGCCTGCCGCTGTCCGACGCGGCGTCCGCCCACGCGGCCCTCGAAGCCCGCGCGACGATCGCCAAGACGGTGCTGACCTGCGCCTGAACCCGGCCCGCCGGGAAACGGGAAGGCGGCCGGCGCACCAGGGCACCGGCCGCCTCCGTCACGGCTACTTGGCGAAGCCGTAGTCCAGCAGCTTCTTCACGTCGGTCGCGCGGTTCGTCTCGTTCGGCGCACCGAGCACCGCGCCGACGACCGTCTTGGTGCCGCGGGTGGCGGCGAAGACGAGGCAGTACTTGGCCTGCGGGCCGGAGCCGGTCTTCACGCCGATCGCGCCGCTGTAGGTGCTCAGCAGCTTGTTCGTGTTGGTCCACGCCATGTTCCGGTAACCACCGGTCCTGGTGGTGACCTTCTGCGTCGTCGACTTCGTCTTGACGACGGTGCGGAAGGTGGCGTCCTTCATCGCGCTGCTCGCCAGCTTCGTCAGGTCGCGCGGGGTCGAGTAGTTCGACCCGTTGCTGATCCCGTCGAACGAGTCGAAGTGCGTGTTCCGCATGCCCAGCTTGCGGGCCTCGTCGTTCATCTTGCCGATGAACGACTTCACCCGGGCCGCCCGGGTGGTGCCGGTGCCGAACTTGTCGGCCAGCGCGTAGGCGGCGTCGCAGCCCGAGGGCAGCATCAGACCGTAAAGGAGCTGGCGGACCGTCACCTTGTCGCCGACGATGAGCCGGGCCGAGGAGGCGTTCTTGGCGACGATGTAGTCGCTGTACGCCTTGTCGATCGTGACCTTGGTGTCGAGGTTCAGGCCGCGCTGGGCCAGCACCACCTTCGCGGTCATGATCTTCGTGGTGGAGCCGGTCGACCTGCGGGTGTCCGCGGCCTTGCCGAACAGCGCCGCACCCGTCCCGTTGTTCATCACGAAGCCGCCGGGGGCGGTGATGGACGGGACGGGCGGCGCCGCGGCCTGAGCCTGGCCGGCGAACAGGCCGCCGGCCAGGACGGCGGAGGTCGTGACCGCGACGGTCACGGCACGGCGCACGCCCAGAGTGGTGGATATCAAAATGTTTCGCCCTTGCTAGGAGTCGTCGTCACACGGGTCCGCGTGGACCTCGCGCACACAAGATGCACGAGTGGCCCACAGGGATGCACGGCCGGGGACGTGACGTAGCTCGCATTTCTCGGGCGGCTCGGCCGCGCGTCGGCGACCGAGGGACCGTCAGGGTCCGGCTCAGCGGCCGGGAACCTCCCGGACGGGGTGCTTGCTGAGGATCGAGACCCGGTTGAAGGCGTTGATGGTGACGGCCACCCAGAGCACCCCGGAGAGCTCGTCGTCGGTGAGGACCTCGCGGGCCTCCGCGTAGGCGCGCTCCTGGGCGAGCGCGTCGGCGGGGTGGGTGGTGGCCTCGGCCAGGGCGAGGGCCGCGCGCTCGCGGGCGGTGAAGAGTTCGGTGTCCCGCCAGGCGGCGAGCACGCCGAGCCGCCGCGTGCTCTCCCCGGCGCGCAGCGCGGCCCGGGTGTGCGCGTCGAGGCAGGAGGCGCAGCCGTTCATCTGGGACACGCGCAGGTTGACCAGTTCGACCAGGATCCGGTCGAGGCCCGCGTCGGCGGCCGTCGCGCGGACCGCCTCCGCGGTGCCCACCAGCGCCCGGTAGGCGGCCGGGCTCTGCTTGTCCAGGAGGATCCGGCCGTTCGCCCGGTGGGCCGCCGCCGTGCTCTGAGGCGTCTCGGTCACCCTGTGCTCCTTCGCGTGTTGTCGTAGGTTGCCGTCGGGACTATGATCACCCATCATAGTTGAAAACGAAACTATATGGTGGAGAGAAGGCCGGGGAAATGGATCATACGAAGGTCGAGGTCCTCACCGCCCGCGACGTCCCGCTGGGCGGACCGCGGGCGATGACCGTACGGCGCACCCTGCCGCAGCGGGCCCGGACCCTCATCGGCGCCTGGTGCTTCGCCGACCACTACGGACCCGACCGGGTCGCCGAGTCCGGCGGCATGGACGTGGCCCCGCACCCGCACACCGGCCTGCAGACCGTCAGCTGGCTCTTCACCGGGGAGATCGAGCACCGCGACAGCCTCGGCACCCACGCCTTCGTACGGCCCGGCGAGATCAACCTCATGACCGGTGGTCACGGCATCGCCCACACCGAGGTCTCCACCCCCTCCACCACCGTCCTGCACGGCGTCCAGCTGTGGGTGGCCCTGCCCGACGCGCACCGCCACGCGCCGCGCGACTTCCAGCACCACGCGCCGAAGCCGTTCCGCGTCGACGGCGCCGAGCTCCGGGTCTTCCTCGGCACGCTGGCCGGCGACACCTCCCCGGTCGGCACCTTCACACCGCTCCTCGGAGCCGAGCTGCTGCTCGACGCCGGAGCCACCGTCACCCTGGACGTCGACCCGGACTTCGAGCACGGCCTGCTCGTCGACGAGGGCGACGTCCACTTCGACGGCACGCCGCTCCGCCCCGCCGAACTCGGCTACGCCGCCCCCGGACGCACCTCGGTCACCCTCACCAACACCTCCGGCCGCACGGCCCGGACGGTCCTGCTCGGCGGCCCGCCGTTCGAGGAGGAGATCGTGATGTGGTGGAACTTCATCGGCCGCGACCACCAGGACATCGTGACGGCCCGGGAGGAGTGGGAGCGGGCCTCCGACCGCTTCGGCGAGGTCGACAGCTACCCCGGCGACCGCCTCCCGGCCCCCGCCCTGCCGAACGCCGTGATCACCCCCCGCAGGAACCCGCGCACCCCGCGCACCCCCTGAACGAAGAGCCCCGCTCCCGACCCCGCGGACCCGGCCCGCGCACGGCCGCACTCCACCCCTCCACCCACTCCACCTACTCAGCCCACTCCGCACCCCGTACGGAACCCGCCCCACCCGGAAGGACCGAAACCCCCATGAGCGAGCAGACCTCCACCCCCGTCGTCCGTCGCGTCGACGCCCGCCACCGTTACGAGATCCTCGTCGACGAGCAGCGCGCGGGCCTCACCGCGTACCGCGACCGCGACGACCGCCGGGTGTTCTTCCACACCGAGGTCGACGAGGCCTACGCGGGCCAGGGCCTCGCCTCGATCCTCGTCGAGAACGCCCTGAACGACGTCCGCGCCTCCGGCCTGCGGATCGTCCCCGTCTGCCCGTACGTGGCCAAGTTCCTCAAGAAGCACGAGGAGTTCGCCGACATCACCGACCCCGTGACCCCCGAGGTCCTCTCCTGGCTGGACGCCCAGCTCGGGCGCTGACGCCGGACCCTCAGCCGTGCTGCGGCAGCAGCGGCGCCGGATCCCCGTCGCGCCACCCCGGCGGCAGCGCGGCCAGGGCGTCCGCCAGGGCCGCGCCCCGGAGGAACGCGGCGCCGTGACCGGCGACGATCCGGGCCTCGCCGCCCGCCCAGGCGACCGGGACCAGCCGGGTCGACCCCGCCGCCGTCCCCGCCCGGCCCCGCACCGGCAGGCACAAGAGAGGGGCGAGCGCCCGCCCCGACAGCCCGGCGAGCAGGGGGCCGAGCAGGGTGCGGGCGGCGACCAGGGCCGCGTACGGGTTGCCGGGCATCCCCACCACCAGGCGCCCGGTGGGGAGTTCGGCGAGCAGCATGGGGTGGCCCGGGCGGCAGGCGACCGTGTCGACCACCCGGCGGGCCCCGGCGTCGGCGAGCAGGCGCCGGAGCTGGTCGGTGTCGCCGACCGAGGTGGAGCCGGTGACCACGACGACCTCGGCGTCCCGTGCCGCGTGCACGGCCGCGGCGAGGCCCCCCTCGGGCCGGTCGGGTACGTGGCGGACCGTCGGCGCCTCGCCGCCGAGTTCGGCCACCAGGGCGGGCAGCAGCGGACCCAGCGCGTCCCGCACCCGGCCCGGCCCCGGGATCCCCGCGACCTCCAGTTCGTCGCCGCTGACCAGCAGCGCGACCCGGGGCCTCGGGCGGACGGGCAGGGTGTCGTGGCCACAGACCGCCGCGATCCCGATCAGCGCCGGGCCGACCCGCGTTCCGGCCGGGGCGAGGCACTCCCCGGCCGCCGCGTCCTCGCCCGCCCGCCGGATGTGCCGGCCCGCCTCCGGCACGGGTCCGAGCACCCGGCCGTCGCCGTCGAGCACGGCCAGCTCCTTCGGCAGCACGGCGTCCGCCCCGCACGGAACGGGGCCCCCGGTGGAGATCGCCACGGCCTCGCCCGCGCCCAGCTCGCCCGGCCGGTCCGACCCGGCCCGTACGACGCCCCGGATCGCCCACGGACCCGGACCGGACACGGCGAAGCCGTCCATGGCCGCCGTGTCGAAGGCCGGGACGGGCCGGGGCGTCCGCAGATCCTCGGCGAGCGTCGATCCGGCCGCGTCCCGGAGCGGCACGAGGACGCTCCGCACCGGGCGCCGCGCCGCGCCGTGCGCCAGCGCGCGGGCCTCTGCCCAGGACACCGCCCGGGGCTCGTGCGGGGACGGGGGTACGGGTGCGGCGGCGGGCACCGGGGGGAGCGGGTGCGTGAGGGGCGGCATGGCGCCCAGTGTCCGAGCCGGGTGTTTCCGGCGACCGCGGGAGCGATGTCCCGGGCGCGCCGTCCCCCTCACCGCCCGCGCCCCGCACCGGTGAGGCCCGGCGCCCTCCCCTCGCGTCCGGCCCCTGTCCGTTCCTCCAAACCGACTCTCATTCGCGATGGAGACTCGTACGGCTTTCTTGCAGATGCGAGGCTGAGCGCCCTACGGTGTCGACCATGCAGTCCTACACCATCGGGCAGGCGGCACGTCTGCTGGGCGTCAGCCCGGACACCGCGCGGCGCTGGGCCGACGCGGGCCGGGTCGCGACGCACCGCGACGAGAGCGGCCGGCGCGTGATCGACGGGAAGTCGCTGGCCGCGTTCTCCGCCGAACTCGCGCAGGGCGACGGCGAGGACGTGTCGTACACCTCGGCCCGCAACGCGTTCCCCGGCATCGTCACCGCGATCAAACTGGGCGACATCGCGGCCCAGGTGACGATCCAGGCCGGTCCGCACCGGCTGGTCTCCCTCCTCACCCGCGAGGCCGTGGAGGAACTGGGACTGGAGGTCGGCATGCGGGCCACCGCCCGCGTGAAGTCGACCAGCGTTCACGTAGACCGGACCTGACCGATGAAACGAGCAGGCCGCCGTACGTCCGGCGCCCGTCCGCCGCTCCTGCTGGCGCTGCCCGCGCTGGCGGCCGTGGCCTTCCTCGGGCTCCCTCTCCTCGGCATCCTGGTACGGACCGAGTGGAGCGAACTCGCCGCCCACCTCACCGCTCCGGGCACCGTCGAGGCCCTGCGGCTGTCCCTCCTCGTCTCCTTCTGGGCCCTCGGCCTCTCGCTCCTGCTCGGGGTGCCGCTCGCCTGGCTGCTGGCCCGGGTCCCGTTCCGGGGCAAGGCGTTCGTGCGCTCGCTGGTGCTGCTCCCGATGGTGCTGCCGCCGACCGTCGGCGGCGTGGCGCTGCTGCTCGCGTTCGGGCGGCGCGGACTCCTCGGGCCCTGGCTGGAGTCCACGTTCGGGATCACCCTGCCGTTCCACACGTCCGGCGCCGTCCTGGCGGCCACCTTCGTCGCGATGCCGTTCCTGGTGATCAGCCTGGAGGGCGCGCTGGGCGGTCTGCGCCCCCGGTACGAGGAGACGGCGGCCTCGCTCGGTGCCTCGCCGGTCCGGGTCTTCTTCACCGTGACGCTGCCGATGGTGGCGCCCGGGGTCGTCGCGGGCGCGGCGCTGACCTGGGCGCGGGCGCTCGGCGAGTTCGGCGCGACGATCACCTTCGCCGGGAACCTGCCCGGGACCACCCAGACCCTCCCCCTCCAGGTCTACCTCCTGCTCCAGGACGCTCCCGAGGCGGCGACCTCGGTCTCGCTGCTGCTTCTCGCCATCGCGATGGGCGTGCTGATCGCCCTGCGGGGGCGCTGGACGGGCACCCCGGCGGACCGGACCCGCCGCGCGGCGCCCGAACCGGACACCGACGCATCGCCCGCCCCGGCGCCCGCCGGCGGGCCGACGCCGGAGGACCTCCGGCCCGCGCCGCCCGACGAACGCTGGTCCCTGCACGCCGAGGTCACCGGCTACACCCGGCTCACCCTGGACGCCGGACCCGGCACCACGATCGCCGTGGTGGGGCCCAACGGCGCCGGCAAGACCACGCTGCTCCGGGCCCTCCTCGGCCTGACCCCGCGCTCCCACGCGGACCTCGCCCTCGGCGGCACCGACGTCACGGCCCTGCCCCCGCACCGGCGGCGCGTCGCCTGGGTCCCGCAGGACGGCGCCCTGTTCCCGCACCTGACCGCGCTCGCCAACACCGCGTACGGCCTGCGCGCCCAGGGCGTGCCGCGCGCGGAGGCCCGCCGCGAGGCCCAGGGCTGGCTCGACCGCCTCGGCGTCGGGCACCTGGCGCAGCGCCGTCCCGCCCAGCTCTCCGGCGGCCAGGCCCAACGCGTGGCCCTGGCCCGCGCGCTGGCCGCCCGCCCCCGGCTCCTCGTCCTCGACGAGCCGCTCGCCGCCCTCGACCAGACCACCCGGGGACAGGTACGGCACACCCTGCGCAGCCACCTCGCCGGTTTCGGCGGCGTCTGCCTGATCGTCACGCACGACCCGGTCGAGGCCGTCTCCCTCGCCGACCGCGTCCTCGTCCTGGAGGACGGGCGCGCGGTGCAGGACGCGGAGCCGGCCGAGGTGGCCCGCCACCCCCGCTCCCCGTGGGTCGCGCGCATGCTCGGCCGCAACGCCTGGCCGGGCACCGCCACCCCGGACGGCGTCGCGCTCGACGGCGGCGGCACCCTCGTCGCGGCCGAACCCCCGCCTCCCGGCACGCCCGCGCTCGCCATCGTGGCCCCCGAGGCGGTGTCCCTGCACCGGGAGAAGCCGGCCGGCAGCCCCCGTAACGTCTGGCCCGGGACGGTCCGCGAGATCACGGCGAGCGGAAGCAGGCTCCGCGTCCTGGTCACCTCGGACCAGGCACCCGACCTCGTCGCCGAGATCACCCCGGCCGCCGCCGCCGAACTCGGCCTCGCCGACGGGGTACCCGTCTGGATCGGCGTCAAGGCCACGGAGACGACCGTCGTCACGCTCTGACCGCCGCCGTCCGCGTCCCAGCGCCGGGTCCGGCGCGCCCCGGGTCAGAGGATCGGCGGGCGGCCCAGCCGGGTCATGCGCCAGACCGTGCTCCAGCGCATCGCCCGGCGCGGTCCGCAGGAGCGCCGGACGCCCTCGAAGAAGCCGCCCCACCAGGCCTTGAGGCCCGCGGCCTCGCGGGTGCGGAGCAGGGTGATGAGGATCCAGACGCCGAGGTAGACCGGGATCAGCGGGACCGGGAGCCGGCGACGGGCCAGCCACACCCGGTTCCGGGCGGTGTTGCGATAGTAGACCGCGTGCCGGGCCGGGGAGGTCTTGGGGTGCTGGAGGACCAGCTCCGGTTCGTAGACGATCTTCCAGCCGGCGTCCAGGGCACGCCAGGCCAGGTCGGACTCCTCGTGCCCGAAGAAGAACTCCCCCGCCCACAGGCCGGTCTGACGCAGCATCGGCATCGAGAAGGCGTGACCGCCACCGAGGAAGGCGGTCACCGGACCGCCGCGCATCGGGTCGTCCGCCCGCAGCCGGGGCACCCAGCGCCGCTCGGTGTGGCCGTGCTCGTCGGCCACCCGGAAGCCGACGATGCCCAGCTTCGAGTCCTCCGCGAAGAGCCGCTGGACCCTGCGGAACACGTCGTCGGCGATGAGCAGGCCGTCGTCGTCGAGCTCGACGACGACGTCCACCTCGCCCGCGTCGCGCAGCAGCTCCAGACCGACGTTGCGACCGCCGGGGCAGCCCAGGTTCTCGGTCAGCGGGATCTTGGTCGCGTCCGTCACGACGTCGGTCAGCGGCGTCGCGTTGCCCACCAGGACCACCCGCGTCGCCGGGACGTCCTGCCGCTCCACCGAAGCGAGCAGCGCCTCCAGCTCCCGTGGGCGGTTGCCCATGGTGACGATGACGACTCCGATGCGCGGCAAAGGCATGACGGTGAACTCCAGTTGTCGGCGACGTGCCGATGCTAACGCCGCCCGCCTCCCGCTCCTCAATCGGCACTCAGGAGCGTTCCCTCGTACGCCAGCCACTGCGCGAACGCGTGCAGTCCCTTCCCCGCACCCGTCGCGGGTGCCCACGCGGGCGGGCGGGGCCCGTCCGCGAAGTCCGGGCCCGGCGCCCGCGGTACCGACGGCCGGCGGACCGGCCCCGACGCCACCTCCCGTACCGGTACGGGCCGGACGGCGGCGTGCACCGCCCGCGCCAGCTCGCCCCTCGTGCGGGCCTTCTCTCCCGCGACGGTCAGGGTGCGCGGTCCCGGCCGCTCGCGGAGCACCGCCACCACGGCGTCGGCGAGGTCGTCGACGTACACCGGGTACACCTCGGCGTCCCGGCCGCCCTCCACGACGACCGGCCGGCTGCGCAGGGCGTCCCACACCATGCGCCCGATGAGGGTGTGCCGGGAGCAGCCGGGTCCGTACACCTCGCCGACCCTGAGGGTGTACGGCTGGACCTCGCCGCCCGGCCGGATCGTCAGCTGCCGTTCCGGGGCGCCCACCCGCAGGCCGGTCAGGTCGACGACGGCGTCGGGCGCCGTGTCACCGGTCAGGTCGGCCAGCCGCCGGGCGAGGTGCTCGCCGAGCGGTGTCGCCCCGCCGCGCACGACCAGGCCGCCGCGCCGCGCCGCGCCGCCCGCTGCGGACGGCCCGCCGTTCCGGCGGGCCCGCGAGGCCGCCGGGCGCCCGACGGCCTCGCGGCCGGCGGCCAGCGCCCGGTGCGCCACGGCCGCGAGGCTCGCGCGGCGCGCCGCGAGGTGCTCCTCGGTGCTGGTGTCGCTGATGCCGCCGGTGCCGATCGTGGCCATCGCCTCCGCGTACACCTCGGGGCGCGGTTCCGGTCCGGGGGCCGGGCCGTCCGGGTCGCGCCGCGCGGCCTCGTGCCCCATGGCGAGGGCGGTGAGCCAGGTGCCCCGGACGTCCGGGGCGTCGCGCTCGGGGCCGGGCGGCACCAGCAGCGAGCCGGGCACGCCCCGCCCGCGCAGGTACTGTTCGGCGTCCATGTGCAGCCAGCGTTCGGGGCCGGGCCCGGCGACCCGGACCGCGCAGCGGGCGACCCCGTGCTTGAAGAACGGCAGCACCTCAAGGCCGGTCAGCCGGGCCCCCTCGTCGCCGGGCCGGTCGCCGGGCAGGAAGCAGACCGAGCGGCGCGGCCCCCGGAAGGCGTTGCCCGACAGGGAGCCGCGGTCCTCGTGCTCGGCGAGGCTGGGGACGGAGACGTAGCGGGGGACGCGGTGCTCCTTCAGATAGCGGTGCATCAGGATGTCGTCGGGCCAGCCGCCGAGCCGCTCGCGGCCGTAGGTCACGAATCCCTCGGCGACGGCCCGGGGCAGGACGATCGCGACGCACGGGAAGTACTCGTTGACCGCGCCGACCCAGCGGGCCCCGGCCAGGGCGCCGAAGCGGACGGCGGCCCCGTTGCGGGAGTCCCACAGGGCGAAGAGGGCGAGCGCCGCGTCGGGCATCGCGTCGACCGCGAGCCGGACCCGGTCGAAGAACGATTCGGACAACACCATGTCGTCCTGGACCACCAGTTGATGTGTGGCGCCTTCCTCGATCGCCTCCCACGCGGCGAGCGCCGTGCGCAGCACCGAGGGAGTGCCCGTGGGGTCCGGGTCCATGACCACGCGCAGGGCGCCCGAAGGCGCGGCCAGAGCCATCCTCTCAGCGGAGAGGCGCCGCTTGGGGTGGGTCATGACGACCCCGCTGAGCCGATGACGTGTCACGCGGTCTCTCCTCTTCCGGTGGGAGTCGGGGGCGACTCGGCGGTGCCCCGGCCGCGTCGCGGCGCGGTGGGGACCGCCGGATCCGGACAGTACGGAGGGCTCGAAAGCCTCGCAAGAGTGCCGAATCCGCCCTCTGGCGGAGTGACAGGAGGGCCACGGATGCTGACCTGACGCGCCTGGGTCCGGCCGCCGCGAGGGCCGCGGGCGTGTCCGCTCGCCATCCGAGTTCGTCGTCGGCCCCGGAAGGGACGTTCATGTCCGCTGGATCGCACGCGTTACCGAACGGAACGAACGGTACGGGCACCGCAGCCGGGGACTCCGTCCTGTCCCGGCTGGAGAAGCTCCGCGACGCCCGGGTCGTCGTGACCGGCGGCGGTGGGCTGGTCGGCAGCCGGCTCGTCGCCCTGCTCCGCCGGGTCGGTGCCGACGTGGCCGTCCTGGACCGGATGGACGCGTATCCGGAGTCGGCCCACACCACGTTCGGGGTGGCACGGACGGGCGCGAGGCTCGTCGTCGGCGACGTGTGCGACCGGGCGGCGGTCGCCGGTCTGCTCCGGGACGCCGACTTCGTGGTCCACGCCGCCGCCTACGCGGACGTGGCCGCCTGCACGCGCCGCCCCGACATCGCGTTCCGCGCCAACGTGCAGGGCACCCAGGTCGTCCTGGAGGAGGCCGCCAGGGCCCGGGTCCGGCGCCTGGTGCTGGTCTCCTCGGCGTCCGTGTACGGCGACGGCCCGGCGGACTCGCCCGGCCCGCACGTGTTCCACGAGGACCAGGCGCTGTTCCCGCTGTCGGTGTACGCCAACGGCAAGCTGTGGGCGGAGCACCAGACGCGGCTGATGCTGGGGGCGGAGTCCGGCTGCGAGTACGCCGTCGTCCGCTACTTCTCCGTGTACGGGGAGCCGCAGATCCCGAAGCCGGGCAGCCACTCCTGGATGGTGCCCTGGCTCTCCCTCCAGGCCCGGCTCGGCCGCCCCATGCGCCTGAACGGCGGCGGCGTCCAGGTCCGCGACCTGGTCCACGTCGAGGACATCGCCGAGGCGACCGCGCTCGCGCTGGTGGAGGAGGGGATGGCGGAGCAGACCGTGAACGTGGGGACGGGCGTGCCGACCTCGGTGAGGGAGGTGGCGGATCTGGTCGCCGGATACTTCCCCGGGGCGCGCCGGATCGTCACCCCGCGCCCCGAGGGCGACCCGCTCGGCGGGTACGCCGACACCGAGCGGTGCGCGGAACTGCTGCGCTGGCGGGCCCGGGTGGACGTGGCGGAGGGTGTGGACCGGTACGTGCGGTGGCTGCTCGCCACGCCGGAGGCCATGCCGCGCTGGCTGGTGGAGGACCGCGCGTGACAGTCTGCGGCCCCGTGGACGCCCGCCCCGCGGCGGGCACCGGAGGAGGCGGTACGGGCATGGGCTACGTCGGGTCGTACATCTGGTCGATGCGTCAGAAGGTGGGCCGGCGGAAGCTGCTCGTCCCCGGCGCGCAGGTCCTGCTGCTCGACGCGGAGGGCCGCGGGCTGTTCCAGCAGCGGGCCGACACCGGCGTGTGGGAGCTGCCCGCGGGCGCCTGCGAGGAGGACGGGGACTTCGCCGACGCGGCCGTGCGGGAGGTGTCCGAGGAGACCGGGCTGCGGGTGGACCGGGCGGACCTGGTGGCCTTCGGGTCGCTGTCCGACCCGGCCGTGCACACGCTGACCTATCCGAACGGCGACGTCACCCACTGTTTCGCGCTGTGCTTCGTGACCCGGCGCTGGTCCGGGGAGCTGGCGCCCGGGGCGGACGAGGTGCGCCGGGCGGAGTTCCGGCCGCTCGGGGATCCGCCGGGCCCGCTGCACCCGCCGACGCGGGTCGTGCTGTCGATGTACCGGGCGTTCGATCAGGAAGGGAGGTTCCAGGCGAGGTGAGCGAGCATCCGATCCGCGCGGTGGTGCCGTGCCGGGCGTGTCTGTCGGGAGAGGACCTGGACTGGCTGGGCGGAGGGCGTTCGGTCAGTCTCGCCCTCGCCCTGCCGACCACGGTCGAGGTCGTGCCGCGGGGCGCCGCGGGCCAGGCCGGCGGGGCGGCGGACGGGGACGGTGGCTGGCGGGACGAGGTGTGGGCCTTCCTGCGGGGCCGGATCCCCGGCCTCGCGCCGGTGCCGCCGCCGGTCCTGGTCCACAGCGAGGCGCCCCCGGCGAGCGGCCTGTCCTCCTCGACGGCGCTGATCGTGGCGCTGTTCCGGGCCTTCGCCGGGGCCGGGACGGCGGACTTGGCGTCGCGGCGCCCGGCGCCCTCCGACCGTACGATCGCCCAGTGGGCGTACGAGTTCGAGTTCGCCCGGTTCCACGGCGGGGGCATGGACCATCTCGCGGTCGTCGAGGGCGGCGCGCTGCTGCTCGACGGACGCGAGCGGGGGCTCCCGGTGGTACGGGAACGGCTCGGCCTGCCCGAGGAGTGGCGGGTGGTCGTGGTCGACTCCGGGACGCGCAAGGACACCCGGCACCACATCCGGGACGTGCGGGCGCAGCTCGCCGCCGGCGACCCGGAGCTCGCCGCGTACCGGCGGGCGGCCGACGGGGCGTCGGAGCGCGTGTGGGAGGCGCTGCGCGGGCGGGACCTGGCGGCGCTCGGGGCGGCGATGACCGATGCCCACGTGGCCATGCGGGACCACCAGGGCATGTCGACGCCCCTGCTGGAGGACCTGCGGCGGACCGCGCGGCGCTCCGCCGGCCTGCCGCTGAAGCTCAGCGGGGCCGGTGGAGGCGGCGCGCTGGTCGGGGTCTGCCGGGCGGAGGCGCTCGCGGAGACGGTGGACCGGCTGCGCCGTGCGCTGCACGGCGCCCACCCGGCGGCCCGGGTGCTGCCGACGACGGCCGCGCCGGGTGTCCGGGGCACGCCGCCGCGGGCGCCGGTGCCCGCGGCGGACGGGGGCTGAGCCCCCTGCCGTACTAGCCGTACTAGAGGAAGGGGTCGTAGTCGTCGACCGGCGGGACGTCGCCGGTTCCGCGGGCGATGCGTTCGAGCTCCAGGTTGGAGCCGTGGCGGGCGCAGTGGAACCGGCAGTCCCGGCTGGGGTCGACGATCCCCCGGTCGGAGCGCTGCCACAGGGTGGGGAGGTCGTCGGTGACGGCGTCGCCGATCCGGGCGAGCGGGTTGCCCCGGTGGTAGGAGCACACGTACACCCCGGAGGGGGTGATGAGGGTGCGGAGTTCGGCGATCCGGCAGCGGTCGTACTCCTTGCGCTGGTCGGATCCGGCCTGGCTGCGCAGGGAGGTCAGGGTGGAGGAGTCGACCAGCTGGAAGCGGTCGCTCTCCAGCCGGGCGGCCTCGGCGAGCTGCCGGTCGACGGAGGCCAGCAGCTCCTGCGGGACCTGGACGATGTGGTGGTCGTCGTCGAACATGGCCTTGGTCTCGAAGTAGTCGCAGCCGATGTCGTGGGCGAGTTCGGCGGCGGTGAGCACCTCGTGGTGGTTGGTGACGATCCGGCCGTCGGACTCCTGCCGGGACATCACGAGGAAGGAGTAGCCGAGCGCGCCCCGCTTCTCGGCGGCGAGCAGCCGCATGTTCTCGACGACCTTGTCGAAGACGCTGCGGCCCTTGCGGTCGGGACGGAAGCGCCCGTACGTGTCGGCGGTGCCGGCGTCGACGGAGACGCGGACCCAGGAGGCGTACTGGGCGAGTTCGGGGAGGTTCTGCCGGATCATCGTGCCGTTGGTGACGACCCCGACGGCGATACCGGCCTCTCCTAAGACGCGTAAAACCCGGCGCGTCCCGCGGTGGGCGAGGGGTTCGCCGCCGCCTATGAGGACGACCGCGCGGACGCCCATGGAGACGATCTCCTCGGCGAGGGCGGCGAGCCGGTCCGGGGTGAACCGGCCCTGGTTGAGCAGCTTGCCGCTGATGCACTCGGGGCAGGCGAGGTCGCAGAAGGTGGTCGGGTCGAGGTCGACGACCAGCGGGCCGCTGGTCGGGGCGCCGGACGCGGCCTGCAGGACGCGGGGCCAGCCGGCGGGCTGGTAGAGCTTGGAGACGAGGTCGAGGCGGTCGTGCGTCACGGGATCCTCCTGTGGACGAGGGACGGTGCCGCGGGGCAGTCGGGCCTCCTGCGGTCGGGCCTCAGCCCTTGACCGCGCCGACGGCGAGGCCGGAGGCGATCCTGCGCTGGACGGCGAGGAAGAAGATCACGACGGGCAGGGCGGTCAGGGTGGCGCCCGCCATCAGTCCGCCGTAGTCGGTGCCGAAGCCGGTCTGGAAGGACACCAGCCAGATGCTGACGGTCTGCTTCTCCGGCGTGGACAGCAGGACGTAGACGAGGACGTACTCGTTCCACGCCTGTACGAGGGCGAAGACGGAGGTGGCGACGAGGCCGGGGGCGAGCAGCGGCAGCGTCACCCGGCAGAACGCGCCGAGCCGCCCGCAGCCGTCGACCATGGCGGCCTCTTCGAGGTCCACGGGGACGGCGACGACGAAGCCGTGCAGCATCCACACCGTGAAGGGCAGCGTGAACACGAGGTAGACGAGGATCACCCCGGTGAGGCTGTCGGTCATCCCGGCCTCGTTGAGGAGCAGGTACACCGGGATGATCAGGGCCGCGAGCGGGATCATCTGGACGGCGAGCAGCACCAGGACGAAGGCCCTGCGGCCGGCGAAGCGGAAGCGGGCGAGGGCGTAGGCGGCGAGGGTGCCGACGACGAGGGAGACGACGACGGTGCCGAGGCCGATGACGACGCTGGAGCGGACGTTGGCCCAGAAGGTGTCGGTGGACAGGGCCCGGGCGAAGTTGTCGAGGGTGGGCCGGCCGGGCCAGAACCTCGGGGGCAGGCCGAGGATGTCGGTGGCGGGCCGGAACGCGGTGAGCACCATCCAGTAGACGGGGAATCCGGTCACGGCGGCGACGAGCAGGCCGAGCAGGTCGTGGCGGAGTGCCGGCCGTCGCCTCACTCGATCTCTCCCGTCCGCAGCATCTGGCGCAGGTAGACGACGGACCCGGCGAGCAGCAGCACGACGGTGACGAGCGCGATGGCGGCGCCGGTGCTGTACCGGTTCACGGCGAAGGACTCGATGAACGAGTAGACGCCGAGGAGGTAGTACTCGCGCTCGGGCTGCCCGCCGCGCATCAGCCAGATCTGGTTGAAGACGCCGAAGTCCCAGATGGCCGTCAGCGTGGTGACCATGAGGAACACCGGCTTGATCACCGGGAGGGTGATCAGGCGCAGGATCTGGAGCGGCCGGGCCCCGTCGAGGACGGCGGACTCCTCCAGCTCGGGCGGGACCTGGGCGAGGGCGGCCCGCAGGGTGATCGCGGCGAACGGGAGCGAGCCCCAGACCACGACGGCGACGATGACGGCGAAGCCCTGCCAGGGGTCGGTGAACCAGTTGTGCCGGGCCAGGTCGACGCCGGGCAGGGTGGAGAGCGTCCAGTTCACCACGCCGTAGTCGGCGTCGAAGAGCCAGCGGAAGATCGAGCCGGCCACCATGACGGGCATCGCCCACACGGTGACGAGCACCCCGGCCATGACGGCGCGCACCCACGGGGAGACGCGGTGCATGAGGAGGGCGGTGACCAGTCCGCAGAGCATGGTGAGGACGACGCAGACGCCCGTGAAGAGGACCGTGCGGGCCACCACCGTCCAGAAGAACCCGTCGCCGAGGATGCGGCGGAACTGGTCGAGCCCGGCCCACGGCGGGGAGGTGCCGCTGAACAGCTGCTCGCGCGTCATGTCCTGGAAGGCCAGGGCGACCATGTCGACGAGCGGGTAGCCGAGTACGAGGACGAGCGCGAGGACGGTGGGGCCGATCAGCAGGTACGGCAGGAGCGACGGTGAGCGCCGCCGCACCCGGTCAGCGCTCATTGATCACTTCGTCGATCCGCCGGTCCGCCTCGCGTGCGGCGTCCGCCACCGACGCCTTGCCGGTGGCGATGCGTTCGAGCATCTCGGGCAGCACGTTGGACTTCTCCACCGAGGTCCAGCCCGGGGCGAGGGGGGTGACCCAGCCGCGGGCGGCGGCCTGCGCGGCGGGCCCGTTGATGCCGCCGGCGGCCACGTCGGCGAGCTGGCCCGTGTTGTTGGGCAGGGTGTTCGCGGCGATCAGCGCCTTCTGCGAGGTCCGGTCGGTGAACAGCCGGATCCACTCGGTGGCCAGCTCCTTGCGCCCCGACTTGGCGGGTACGGCGAGGGTGGAGCCGCCGAGGAACGGCGGCAGGACCTGGCCGGACGGGCCGGGGAAGGCGAAGGTGCCGAACTTCCCCTTCAGCTTCGGGTCCCCGCCGGAGCGGCTGTCGGTGGCGGCCTCCGCCTCCCAGGTGTTGCCGTAGAAGACGCCGACGCGGCCCTGTCCGACGACGGCCGGCTGGTCGCCGTTGTCCTTGGCGCGGTCGCCGACGTAGTACGTGTCGAGGAGGCGTTTCCAGGCGGTGAGCCCGGCGACGGAGCGGGGCGAGGACAGGGCGCCCTTCCAGCGGTCGCCGTCCTTGACGGCCATCTCGCCGCCGGCGTCCTTCACGAAGGCCATCGCGGCGTACCAGTAGCGGCCCGGCATGTAGAAGGCGGAGAAGTTCGGGTCCTTCGCGCCGAGGGTGCTCTTGAGCCGGTCGAGCGCGGTGATCAGCTCGGGGTAGCTGCGGGGCGCCTCCTTGAGACCGGCGCGGGCGAAGTAGTCGGTGCGGTAGACGCCGATCCTGGCGCCCGCGTAGTACGGCACGCAGTACGTCCGGCCGTCCTGGCGACAGGCGTCCGCGAGCGCCGGCAGCCACCGGTCCGACTGGTCGAACCGGGCCGGGTCGAGCGGGGCGAAGGCGCCGTTGACGATGTAGTTGGTGGTCTCGCTGTTGCCCATCTCGACCACGTCCGGCACGTTCCGCCCGGCGAGGACCGCGTCCAGCTTCTGGTTCTTCGTCGTCCACTGCTGGTACTGGACGTCGACCTCGACGCCGGGGTGGGCCTTGGCGAACCGGGCGTTGACGGAGTCGACCAGCTCCGGCCAGCTCTCCTTGGCGTCGACCGCCAGCCACACCGTCAGTCTGCCGCCCTTCCCCGGCCCGTCACCTCCCGACCCCGCGCCCCCGGACCCGCACCCGGCGGCGGCCAAGGACAGGAGCAGCGCCAGGACGACGGGCCTGCGGGACATGCGAAGGGCCATGGATTTCCTCCGTGTGGGCTTCGGCAACGGTCTCCTGCCTACCCCGGTAGCCCACGGGACTCGCGACGACACGGACATTCGGCCGGAAGACGCCGCTGACTGTCCCACGAAGGGACGCCCACCTTGACGCCCCCCACGTCCCACCCCCAGGTTGGGCCTCTGCGTCACCCACACGACCCCGATCGAAGGGCTTGTACGTGACCGAGCAGACGACGACCGCGTCCGATGCCACCCCCGACACCTCCGCGCGACCGGTACGGGTCAACTCCTGGAACGGCTGGGACCCGCTGCGCCACGTGATCGTCGGCCGGGCCGAGGGCACCGTGGTCCAGGCACCCGAGCACGCGGTGCGCCGGGACTATCCCGACGACGGCTTCCCGCTGGGCACCTTCGGCCCCATGCCGGCGGACATGGTCGCCGAGGCGGACGAGCAGCTCGACGCCTTCGCCGCGATGCTGCGCCGCCGCGGCATCCGCGTGGACCGCCCCACACCGGTGGCCTTCGACCGGCCGGTGAGCACCCCCGACTGGACGCACGACTCGATGTTCGGCTGCATGCCGCCGCGCGACCTGCTGCTGACCGTCGGCCACGAGGTCCTCGAAGCGACCATGTCGTACCGCAGCCGCTGGCACGAGTACCTGTGCTACCGGCCCTTGTTGCAGGACCTGTTCGACTCCGACGAGCGGATGCGCTGGGAGGCCGCGCCGAAGCCGCGCCTCACGGACGCCTCGTACAACGTCGGCTTCTGGGACACGTACAACGAGCTGTCGACCGAGGAGCAGCTGGCCCGGGTCCGGGACTACGACCTGGTGCTGACCGAGGCGGAGCCGCTGTTCGACGCGGCGGACGTGGCACGGTTCGGCAAGGACCTGTTCGTCCAGCTGTCGTTCGTCACCAACAAGAGCGGCTACCAGTGGCTCAAGCGGCACTTCCCCGACCACCGGGTGCACGCGGTGACCTCGACCAACACGCATCCGCTGCACATCGACGCGACCTGGGTGCCGCTCCGTCCCGGCCTGGTGCTGCACTGCGGCGAGCGGCTCGCCGACGCCGAGCTGATGGAGTTCTTCCGGCGGAACGACTGGGAGATCGTCGAGGCGGTGCAGCCCGCCAGCTGGGACCATCCGCCGAAGCTGTCGTTCTGCAGCCCCTGGCTCGCCGGGAACATGCTGAACCTCGACGAGAACACGCTGTGCGTCGAGGAGAACGAGGTCCGGCTCTCCGAGCAACTGGCCTCGTACGGCTTCGAGATCGTCCCGGTGCCGTTCCGGGCGGTGGGGCCGTTCGGCGGCGGGCTGCACTGCGCCACCGTCGACATCGAGCGGGACGGCGCCCTTCAGGACTACTTCCCGCGCCGGTACGGACGGTACTGAGGGCCGGCGCGATGGACGCCGCCTCCTTGCTGCCGCCGGAGGTGCGTGCCGTGGTGTTCGACTTCTACGGGACGCTGGTGCGGATGGTGGAGCCGCTGCCGCCCGACCACGAGCCGATCTTCGTGCGCCGGGGTCTCGCCGCCGCGGGCGCCCGCTGGGGCGACCGGTGGTCGGTGGGCCCCGGTGAGGGCGAGGAGCACGCGGCGCACTCGGTCAGCGAGGCGGCGTACACGCGGTGGGAGCGGGACCGGCTGCGCCGCAGGGCACGGGCCTGCGGGGTGCCGGAGCACGCGCTGGAGGGCCTGGTCGGCGAGCTCGACCGGGCGATGAAGGTGGTCCGGCTGGAGCTCTTCGAGGACGTCCGCACCGTCCTCGGGGAGCTCCGCTCGCGGGGTCTGCTCGTCGGGGTGTGCTCCAACTGGTACTGGAACCTGGACGAGTGCGTCACCGGGGTCGGCCTCGGCGGGTCCGTGGACGTGGTGGTCGGCTCGGCGCGGGCCGGGGCGCGCAAACCGCATCCGCTGATCTACGAGGTGCTGCTCGACCGGTGCGGACTGCGCCCCGCACAGGTGCTGTTCGTCGGCGACATGTGGGCGCCGGACGTGCGGGGGCCGCTGGCCGCCGGGATGCGGGCGGCGCATCTGTGCCGCCCGGACCCGGCGGTCCGGGGGCCCGAGCCGCCCCTGCCCGCCGGGGCGGCCCGGATCCGCGGGCTCGCGGAGCTGCTCAGGGGGCCGGGGCGCGGTGGCGCAGCCGGTCCAGGAGGTTGCGGGTGACCCGGACGACGGCGGCGTCCTCCTCGCGTCCGCAGACCACCGGCCAGTCGGTGGTGCCGGCGGTGAACACCGTGCCGCCCGCGGTATACAGGCCCATGGTGGCGGCCCGGGGGCCGGTGATCTCCGGCTCCCGGACCGGGCCGTTCCAGTGGCCCCACTCGAACGCGTGGAAGTCGTCGTGGAACGGCTCCAGGAGATACAGGCCGAGAATGAGGAAGGAGCCGGGCGTGCCGTCCGCGCCGGTCGGCCGGGCGATTCCCCGCTCGTCGTACGCGAAGGCGGCGCCGTCGCATTCGTAGCCGATGAGCGGAGTTCCCGCGCCGAGCCGGTCCGGTTCCTCTCCGCCGGATCCGTCGCGCAGTCCGGTACCGGCGTAGATCCAATGGTCGGCGTGCTGCACGGTGTATCCGGTACGCGGCCGGTCCCCGGGCCATTCGGTGCTCGGCCACATTCCGCCGTTGCGGAAACTCACCCCGGTGAGGGAGTTCTCCGGCCGGCCCACCCCGTGGGGCGGCGGCGCCCACCATTGGTCGGTCGCCGGAAGGTGCGGGTATTCCTCTCCCACGTGGTGGTCGGTATCGGACACGAATGCGGTGTTCCCGTCGACGGGGTGCACGCGCCACCAGCAGGTGTTGGCGCTGAGAAACGCGATGTTCCCGCCGTCCCGGACGAATCGCTCGGCGTGGGCGCGCATCGCCTCGCTCCAGTATTCGTCGTGCCCGACGCTGAGCAGCAGATCGTAGGAGGCGAGGAGCTCGGGGTCCTCGTGGAGATCGAGATCGGTGCAGAACTCGACGGGATAGGCGTGCCGTTCCAGCCAGGCGATGAAGGGCGCGTCCCAGTAGGCGAGGTCGATCACGCCGTCGGGCCGGTGCAGGCTGACCTTGTGCCCGCGGGGGGTGCCGTCGCCGCCGGGCAGGTGCACCGGGTGGTCGTACAGGCTGACGGCGCGTTCCTCGTCGGGCCGGTCGGAGCGGTTGTACGCGTGCCGGGTGAAGGTCGACTTCTTGTAGAGGATCCGCGACCGGGTGCCGGCCCGCCGGGGCCGCACGACGAAGAACGCGCGGGCGGCGCCCTCGATGCCGGAGGCGTCGAGGAGCGGTGGGCCGGTGGCCTCGCCCCAGTCCTCGACGAACTCGACGAACTCGACGAGGTACATTCCGGGAACCCATTCCTCGGGCACGGGCAGGGTGAACGCCGGCCAGTTCCAGTCGTCCGCGGGTGACACGCGTCCGGGTACGCCGTCGGGGTGCGGGGGCGCGTCGTGGCGCGAGCCGGGAATCCATTCGGTGTCGGTCACATGGGCGAGTTCCTTTCCCAGTCGGTAGAACCGCATGCGGTAGCGCGGCGCGTCGGTGGAGACATGGACGGACAACTCTCCCCCGACGGTCACGCTTTCCCGTCCCAGGTATCCTTCTGTCATTCCGTCAGGCTAGGCAGCCCGGGAAATCAACGGCAATGGCGCCTCGAACCGGCCATTGTGGGCCGCCTTTAGGACAGCGGGCCGGGCGGCCGAATCTCCGTCCGGCGAGCCGGGTAGTGCGGAACCGCCCGTCACACCCTGCCACCGAAAAGGGGCTCGCATGAGCGGTGAATTCCGCGTACGGGAACTGATCCTGGGAATCGAGGGACTGGCACTTCTGCGCCATTCCCTGGACGGGGACGAGGAGTTCCTGAAGGCACGGGTCGAGGACATCCGGCGGTTCGTCTCGGGCGACGAGCGGCTGCCGGACGGCGGCGCCGCCGTCAGCGAGCTCGACGCGGCGGCCGGGTACGCCTCCTGGTCGGCGGTGTACGACTCGCTGCCCAGCTCGTACATCGAGGTCGAGGAGCCGGTGGTGCACGCGCTCCTCGACGCGCTCCCGCCGGGCGACGCCCTCGACGCCGCCTGCGGCACCGGCCGCCAGACCGGGGCCCTCGTGGCGCGCGGGCACCGCACCATCGGGGTGGACCAGTCGGCCGAGATGCTGGCCAAGGCCCAGGAGCGCGCCCCCGGGGCGGAGTTCAGGACCGGGCACCTGGAGCGGCTGCCGCTCGACGACGACTCGGTCGACGTGGCCGTCTGCTCGCTCGCCATGACCCATCTGGCGGACCTGAAGCCGGGCGTGGCCGAGCTGGCCCGGGTGGTCCGTCCGGGCGGGCGGATCATCGTGTCGGACATGCACCCCTTCGTCATCGCCCTCCAGGGCCAGTGTCTCTTCGTGCACGGCTCGGACCGGCTGGCCTTCGTCCGCAACCACGTGCACCTTCCGGGGCGGTATCTGGAGGCGTTCACGGCGGCGGGGCTGCGGGTGCGGGGCTGTGTCGAGCCGGTCTTCAACGGGCGGCTGGCGCCGGGCGGTTACGAGGAGTTCGTCGCCGACGCGGCCCGGGCGGCCTGGGCGGACCTGCCGATCGTCGTCGTGTGGGACGTCGAGGTCCCCGCGTAGCCGCGCATCCCCCGAGGACGAGGACCAGGACGAGAGAGGAGGGCCCGGATGGCCCTGGTGGTGGTGACCCACGCGGAGCGTCCCGAGCTGTGGGACCGCATGCCCGAACGGTTCGCCGGCGTGGTGCCCGAGTACAACCTGCACGGCGACGTCAACGACACGTACTGGCAGCGCCTGTTCGACGAGTTCCCCGAGTACCAGTTCGTGCTGTACGACGAGGAGCGCGAGGAGGTCGCGGGGGCGGGACGTTCGCTGCCGCGCGGCTGGGACGGCACCGAGGACGACCTCGGTCCGGGCCTGGACGACTCCATCGCCCGCGCGTTCACGGACCGCGCGGCCGGACGGGCCCCGGGCGCGCTGTGCGCCCTGGGCATCGAGGTGGCGGAGGACTACCAGCGCCGGGGTCTGTCGACCGTGCTGCTCGGCGCGATGCGCACGGTCGCGCGGCGGGCAGGGCTGCCGACGGTGCTGGTGCCGGTGCGGCCCACCTGGAAGGACCGCTACCCGCTGGTGCCGATCGGCCGGTACGCGGCCTGGACCCGGGAGGACGGGACCCCGCTGGACCCGTGGATCCGCACCCAGGTCGGGGCCGGCGGCACGGTCGCGGGGAGTTCGGAGCGCTCGTCCCGGATCACCGGGACGGTCGCCGAGTGGGAGGGCTGGACGGGTCTGGCGTTCCCCGAGGACGGCGAGTACGTCTTCCCCGGCGGCCTCTCCCCGCTGCGGGTGGAGCGGGCGCGCGACCTCGGCTCGTACTGGGAGCCCGGGGTCTGGATCACCCATCCCGTCACGCCGGACGGAGCCGCTCCCCCGCGCTGACGCCCGTCCAGGCGAACCCGGACATCAGCCGCACCTCGTCCGGGCCGGCCTCGGGGCGCCGCTCCGGCGGCAGCCCCGCGGGTCCGGCCGTCGCCACGGCGGCCTCCCGCATCCGGGCCAGGGCGTCCGCGGGCACCCCGCCGGTCCCGCCGAGCCGGCGGGCGGCTTCGGCCGCCTGCCGGCCGAGCAGCAGGCAGTGGATCCACAGCTCCTCGGCGAAGGCCCGCCCGAAGCGGTCCGCGATCCCGGCCGCGAGCTCCTTCGGCATCGCGTCGGCCACGGCCCCGCGCACGGTCTCCTCGGTGAGGCCGGTGTGGGGCAGCGCCTCGCGCCAGCGGTGGTGGCCCCGGCCGCCGTCCGCCCCCCGTTCCTGCCCGACGAGCCGGACGTACCCCTCCCCGTACCGCATGTACGGGATCCAGCCGGGCTCCTCCAGGACGCGGCCGCGTTCCAGGAGCGGGGCCGCGTCGGCCGCGTCCGTGGGGCAGACGGCGAGCCGGATGCCCTGGGCCGCGTGGCCGTTGATGCTGCTGGTGCCGATGTGCTCCACCACGTTGGGCACGGCGATCAGGGCCATCCGGCCCCGGGCGCGGAAGAAGACGGAGAACAGTTCGTCGTCGTGCCGCTCGGCGCTGCCCTCGGCGAACCGCCGGAACTCCTCGGCCGTGCCGACGGGCAGGCAGACGGCGAGCGAGGGCGTGAACTCGTCGGGCACCGCCCGCACCCAGGTGGCGCCCGCCAGCGCGGCGAGCCGGGCCGCGCCGCCGTTGCGCGCGTGCCAGTTGGTGTAGAAGACCAGCGCCTCGTCGGGGAACCGCCCGGCCGCCCGCCCGACGAGCGCCGGCAGCTCCGGCGGCGCGGACACGTCGTCCTGCACGACGAGATGGTGGCTCGCCCCGGCGTCCGCCGCCGCCCAGGCGACCAGCGCCGTGCGCAGCGCCGACGGCGGACCGTCGGGCTCCGGGTCGAGCGCGAGCCCGTCGAGCCGGAGCCGCTCGGCCAGCTCGCGGGCCTGCTCCAGACGTACCGGATGGGTCATGACCGCCGAACTCACGCGCACCGTCCGCACCGCCGCTCGTCCTCCGCCCGGCTCGGGAATCCCGCGGTCATCGTGGCAGAAGGCCCCGGCGCCGGGGGTGCCCGCGCCGCACCTTGGCCGGTTCCGGTGGGCCGCGGTCAGTACCGGTGGCGGCTCCCCCACCGGTCGCGCGCCGACGGCGGGCCGTCGGGGCGGTAGCGGACGGCCTGCCGGTCCCGGGGCCCGCCGCCGTCCGCCGCCCCGCCGGTCACCTCGGCGGCGGACCTGCGCAGCACACGCCGCACGCCCCACCACAGCGAGCCCGTCACGACGCCCGCACCGATCAGCACCCACACGACGCTGCTCATCACGCCTCCCACGACGGCCCCGGCCTTCCCCGCAGTGAACGGGAGGGCGGTACCGGCTGTGACGGCGCGTTCCGGACAGCTTGGACCGGCGCCGCCCGGAGGGCGATCTTGTCCGGGCCCGCCGACAATGGGCAGGACGGACGTTCTCGCGAGGAACGGTGCGGCCATGTCGGTGGAAGAGCGGTCTCCGCACGTCGGCCCGGAGGGAGCCGTCGACGAGTCGCCGCCCCTCGCGGAGCTCGTGGTCCGGCTCGTCGCCGCCTACCCCTCGGCCGACGTGGACGCCGTCGAGGCGGTGGTCCGGGACGCGTGCGCCCACTTCGAGCACGCCAGGATCAGGGCGTACCTCCCGATCCTGATCGAGCGGCGGTCCCGGAAGGCGCTCGACGCCGTCCTCGGGGGCGGACCCGGCCACGGAGCGGAGGCGGGACCATGACCGAACCGGTGGCTGCCGGGGGAAGACCGCGCCCGGCCCGCGAGGACGCCTGGTACACGCGGGCGCCCGAGGACGTCCTCGACGCGTTCGGCGTCGATCCGCAGACCGGGCTGTCCGCGGCGCGGGCGGCCGAGCTGCTGGCCGCGCACGGGCCCAACGCGCTGCCCAGGGAGCGGCCGACGCCGGCCTGGCGCCGGTTCCTCGGCCAGTACCGCAGCTACATGCAGCTGGTGCTCCTGGCCGCCGCGCTCGTCTCCGCGCTCATCCAGGAGTGGACGACCGCGGTCCTGCTGCTCGTCCTGACCCTGCTGAACGCGGTGGTCGGCCTGCGCCAGGAGGGCAAGGCCGAGAGCGCGATGAACGCGCTCCAGTCGATGATGAAGGCGACGGCCCGGGTGCGCAGGGACGGGTCGGAGGCCGAGATCCCCGCCGAACAGCTGGTCGTCGGGGACATCGTGCTCCTCTCGGCCGGGGACCAGGTGGGGGCGGACGGGCGGGTCGTGGCGGCCAGCTCGCTGCAGATCGACGAGTCGGCGCTGACCGGCGAGAGCGTGCCCGCCGCGAAGGGCGCGGGGGCGCTGACCGGGCCGCTGCCGACACCGGGCGACCGGACCAACATGGCGTACATGAACACCCCGGTGACGCACGGCAGCGGCGTCCTCGTCGTCACCGCGACCGGCTCCGGGACCGAGCTCGGCAGGATCTCCGGGCTGCTGTCGGCCACCGAGAAGGAGGTGCCGCCGCTCACCCGGGAGCTGGACACCCTGACGCTGTGGATCACCGCGGCGGCCGGCCTGACCATGATCGTGATGTTCGCGCTGGGGCGGCAGCGGGACCAGGCATGGGACGCCCTGTTCGTCAGCGCGGTCTCGCTGGCCATCGCCGCCATCCCCGAGGCGCTGCCGACCGTGACGCAGGCGATCCTCTCCGTCGGCAGCCTCAACCTGGCGAAGCGGAACGCCATCGTCAAGGAGCTGCCGTCGGTCGAGACCCTGGCGTTCACCTCGGCGATCAATTCCGACAAGACCGGCACCCTGACCCTGAACCAGGTGACGGTCGTCGAGGTGGTGAGTCCCACCGACCGCTACACCGTCTCGGGTACGGGCTACGCCCTCGAAGGCCGGGTCCGGCACGCGGCCGGCTCGGCGGCGGGGGTCGAGGCGGCGATCCTGCCGTACCTCGTGGTCAACGACGCCAAGCTGGTCGACGGCGAGGTGGTGGGCGATCCGACCGAGGCGGCGCTGCTGGTCCTCGGGCACAAGGCCGGTCTGGACGCCGACGCGACCCGGGAGCGGCTCCCCCGGCTCGCCACGCTGCCCTTCGACCCGGGCTACAAGCTGATGGCCACCTTCCACGCCGCGGTCGACGCCTCCGGGAAGGAGGTCGTCCGCTGCTTCGTCAAGGGCGCCGTCCCGGCGGTGACGGCCCGCGCCGCCGACGCCCTCGCGGCGGGCGGGACGGTCCCGTGGGACGAGGCGCTCGCCGCGCGGGCCGCGGCGCAGACGGAGCGGATGGGCGCCGAGGGGCTGCGGGTGATGGCGGCGGCCACCCGGGACCTGGACCCGGCCGGGTTCGACCCGCACGGCGACCTCCTCGGGTACGTCACCGGGCTGCGGATGACGAGCCTGGTCGGCATGGTCGACCCGCCGCGCGCGGAGGCCGCGGAGGCCGTGGCCGGAGCGCGGGCGGGGCACATCCGGGTGCGGATGGTGACCGGTGACGACGTCACGACCGGCGCGGCCATCGCGCGGCGGCTCGGCATCCCCGGCGAGGCGATGCTCGGCGCCGACTTCGCCGCCCTGAGCGAGGAGGAGCGGCTCGCCAGGATCGACTCCATCGGTGTGGTGGGGCGGGTGGCGCCGGAGCACAAGGTGCTGCTCGCCGAGACCCTGAAGAAGAAGGGCGAGGTCGTGGCGATGACCGGGGACGGCGTCAACGACGCGCCCGCGATCAAGGCCGCCGACATCGGCATCGCCATGGGCAGCGGCACGGACGTCGCGAAGAACGCCGGCCGCATGATCCTCGCCGACGACAACTTCGCCACCCTCGTCTACGCCGTGCGGCAGGGCCGCCGGATCTACGACAACCTCACCAAGTACATCCGCTTCGTGCTGCTCCTCCTGGTGACGTTCGTGGTCACCTTCCTCGGCGCCACCGTCTTCGACATCGCGGCCGGGGAGCCCTTCACCCCGCCGCAGGTGCTGTGGATCCACTTCGTGGTCAACGCGTCCTTCGGCTTCGCGCTGGGCTTCGACCGGGAGAGCCCCGGCCTGATGCGGCGCAGGCCGCGCCCGCGCGGCGAGTCGGTGCTGACCCGGCCGGTGCTGGTCACGGTCGGCCTCGGCGGGCTGGCGATCACCGCCCTGCTGCTGGGGCTCATCGCCCTCGGCCGGGAGCACTTCGGCAGCGTGGCCACCGGGCAGTCCATCGCGTTCACGGCCTTCGCGCTCTGTCTGATCGTGGCCGCGTTCGAGTGCCGCAGCGAGACGGACTCGGTGTTCACCACCGCCACCTTCGACAGCCGGCAGATGAACTGGGTGGCGCTGGCCCAGCTGGCGCTCGCGGTGTTCACGACCCAGTTGGACGGCTTCCGCCACCTCCTCGGGACGACCCGGATCGACGCCCGGCAGTTCGGCTGGGCGGTGCTGGCCGCGCTGGTGCTGCTGGCCCTGTGGGAGCTGGGCAAGCTGACGGCCCGCCGGACCAGGACCGTGTGACGGCCCGAGTGGCAGCGGGGGCCCGGCCAGGGGACCATGACCGCGGAGGACACCATGGCTCCTGACCGACCCGACGCCCCGCAGGACGAACCGCCCGAGCCCGTGCCCCGGACCGGAGCCGAGGAGCCGCCACCGGACGCCGGCCGGCCCGGGAAGCGCCGCCTCCGGCGGCCCCGGCTCACCGTGCCGGGCTGCTGGGGCGGGCTCCTCCTGGCCTGTCTGTCCTTCACACCGTCGCTGCTTCCTCGCGGCGGTGTCCTACAGGGGCTGATCGCCGGGATCAGCGGGGCCATCGGGTACGGGCTCGGTGTCGTCGCCGCCTATGTGTGGCGGGCGTTCGCCGACCGGGAGGCCCGGACCGCCTCGCGCCGGTCGTGGCAGGTGCTGACCGTCGCGGCGGGCGTGCTGTTCGGCGTGGCGTTCGGGCTCGGGCAGTACTGGCAGCACGAGATCCGCCGGCTCATGGACAACCCCGCCTACAGCGTTCCGGGCGCCGTCGCCTGCCCGTTCGTCGCCGTCCTCGTCTTCTGGCTGCTGCTGCTCGCCGGGCGGGGTCTGCGCCGCGCGTACCACGGGGCCGCCCGCCTGCTCGGGCGCTGGGTGGGTCCGAAGGCCGCGCGGGTGGTCGGCTGGACGCTGGTGGTGGCCCTGGCGTGGTCCGTGGTCAGCGGGGTGCTGCTCGCCGGCTTCGTGAACGCGATGAACGAGGCGTTCTCGTTGCGGGACACGGAGACGCCGCAGGGCGTGCACCAGCCCACCACCGCCCTGCGTTCGGGCGGGCCGGGTTCGCTGGTGCCCTGGGACACGCTGGGCTACCAGGGCCGGGCGTTCGCCGGCGGCGGTCCGACGTCCGCGCAGATCAGCGCCTTCACGCACCGCGCGGCGCGGGAGCCCGTCCGGGCGTACGCGGGTCTGGAGACGGCCGACAGCGCGGAGGGCCGGGCGGAGCGGGCGGTCGCGGACCTGGAGCGGGCGGGCGGCTTCGAGCGGAAGAACCTGCTGGTCGTCACCACGACGGGCAGCGGCTGGGTGGACCCGGCCGCCGTGGACTCGTTCGAGTACCTCGGCGACGGGGACGCGGCGACCGTGTCGATGCAGTACTCGTACCTGCCGTCGTGGATGTCGTACCTCGTCGACCAGTCCAAGGCCCGCGAGGCCGGCCGCGAGCTGTTCGACGCGGTGTACGACGTGTGGTCCAAGCTGCCCCAGGACCATCGCCCGCGGCTGTTCGTGGCGGGCGAGAGCCTGGGCTCCTTCGGCGGGGAGGCGGCCTTCAGCGGGGAGTACGACCTGCGCAACCGCACCGCCGGCACGCTGTTCGCGGGACCGCCCAACTTCAACACGCTCTTCCGCGAGTTCAGCGACCACCGGGAGCCGGGGAGCCCCGAGATCGAGCCCGTCTACCAGGAGGGGCGGACGGTCCGGTTCACCGACGACCCGGCCACCGGCATCCCCCCGGAGGGCCGCCCGTGGGACGGGACGAGGGTGCTGTACCTGATGCATCCGTCCGACCCGATCGTCTGGTGGAGCCCCGACCTGGCCCTGAGCGAACCCGACTGGATCGGGGAGAAGCCGGGCAGCGACGTCCTCGGCTCCATGGTGTGGATCCCGTTCGTGACGTTCTGGCAGGTCACCGCCGATCTGCCGTTCTCCACGGGGGTGCCGGACGGTCACGGGCACGTCTACAAGGCCGCGTACGTGGACGGCTGGAACGCCGTGATGCGCCCCTCCGGGTACACCCCGCAGGACCTGGACCGGCTGAAGGAGATCGTCAGCCCGCCGAACTGAGGCGGGCCGCCGGTCCGCGGCGGTGCCCGCGGTCAGCGCAGCAGGAAGCCGACGACGTAGCCGAGCGCGTTGACCGCCCAGTGCAGGCCCATCGGCGCGAGCAGGCTGCCGCTGCGGCGGCGCAGTTCGCAGAAGAGGACGCCGGCGGCGGCGGTGAACAGCACGGCCGCCGCGATGGCGACGCCCGCGCCGAGCGCCGAGTCGCCGAAGACCGTGGTCAGCGCGGGCTTGGCCGTCGACAGGTGCAGCGACGGCAGCACGTGCCACAGGCCGAACAGGAGGCTCGACACGGTGGTCGCCCAGACGGTGCCCCGGGCCCTGGCCACCAGCCCGTACAGCACCCCGCGGAAGGCGGTCTCCTCCAGCAGGACGGTGCCGACGGGCACGTACACGAGGACGCGCAGCGCCACCTCGGCACCGTCCATCCCCGCGTAACGCCGGTCCTCGAAGAGGCCCCTGGTGGCCGGGAGCAGCGCCCCGGCCAGGTAGACGACGCCGACCAGCCCGATCAGGGCGAGCGCCCACCGGGCGCCGCGCCCGAGGGTGCCGGGCGCCAGGCCCGCGTCCGCCCGGGTGCCGCCCGCCCAGCGGAGCACCGCGAGCAGCACGGCGGTGACCGCCACGGCCGTCACGAGCTCGACCGGTCCCGACCAGCGGTGCAGGAGGACGTTGGCGACGGCCAGCACGCCCACGGTGAGCGCGACCGCCGGCCAGGTGCCGAGGGGCCCGCGCCACCGGCTCCGCGACGGGACGCCCGCGGTGCCGTCGGGCCGGCTCGCGGCGGGTTGGGGGTCGCGGGAGGGCACCGGGCCGAGTCCGTCCTTCGATCGCGCCGACGTGTCGTCTGCCCTCCCCGCGGCCCACGCTACCGGGCGGCGTCCCGCCCCGCCGGTCGGCCCGCTCCGACGGGCTCCGGCGCGGGCGCCGGCAGGTAGGGGCTGATGTTGCGCCAGGCGCGCGCCACGTACGCGTCCTTCTCGCCGACCGGGGCGACGTAGTGCAGCGCGCCCTCGGCGGCGTCCCGGCCCCTCAGTCGCGCGATGGTCCAGGCGGCGAGGTAGGGCGAGGCCAGGCAGCCGCCGGCGGTGGCGACGTCGCCCTTGGCGAAGAAGGGCTGGTCGAGCACGTCCACGCCGGCCGCGACGACCCAGGGCCTGGTGGTCAGGTCGGTGCAGGCGGGCACGCCGTCGAGCAGTCCCAGCCGGGCCAGCACGAGCGCTCCGGAGCACTGCGCGGCGATGAGCTGGCGCGAGGGGTCCAGGCCCCGCAGGACACTCATGATCGCCGGATCCTCGACGACCTCGCGGGTGGCGATCCCGCTGCCGACGATGACGGCGTCGGCGGCGCACGCCTCCTCCAGGGTGGACATCCGCTCGACGACCACCCCGTTCATGGAGGTCACCTTGGGGCTCGGAGTGGCGAGCGTGACGCGCCAGTCGTCGCCCTTGAGGCGGTTGAGCACGCCGAGCGCGATGAGCGAGTCGAGCTCGTTGTACCCCTCGAAGGTGAGGATGGCGATGTGCATGGCGGCGGTCCTTCCGGATGGGCGCGGATCGTCGGCGACGGTACGGACGCCCGAACAGGACAGTCAAAGAATTGTCATGGATACAATGCGCCCATGGCAGCCCCGCGTTACAAGGCCCTGGTCGACTCGCTCGCCTCCGAGATCCGGCAGGGGCGGCTCCTGGCGGGCACCAGGCTGCCGACCCACCGGGCGCTGGCCGCCCGCGAGGGCATCGCGCTGGTGACCGCGACGCGGGTGTACGCCGAGCTGGAGGCCATGGGCCTGGTGAGCCGGGAGCAGGGCCGGGGCACCTTCGTGCGCGACCTCGCCCTTCCCCCCGGCCACGGCATCGACCAGCGGGCCGTCGCCCGGGACGCGGTCGACCTCAGCTTCAACTACCCGTCGCTGCCCGGTCAGACCGACCTCCTGCGCCAGGCCCTCCGGGAGGTGGCCGTCTCCGGCGACCTCGACTCCCTGCTGCGCTACCAGCCGCACCCGGGCCGCCCCCAGGACCGGGCCTCGATCGCACGGCACCTGGGGCGCCGGGGGATCACCACCGGGGCGGACCGCGTCCTCGTCGTGAACGGCGCGCAGCAGGGCCTGGCCGTCACGGTCATGGGCACCCTCGACGCCGGCGACGTCGTCGCGGTCGACGCGCTCACCTATCCGGGCTTCAAGGTGCTCGCGCACGCCTTCCACCTCGACCTGGAGCCCCTCCCCGGCACCGCCGACGGGCCGGACCTCGACGCCCTGGAGAGGCTGTGCGCCACCCGGCCGGTGCGCGCGGTCTACGTCATGCCGACCCTGCACAACCCCCTGGGCTGGGTCATGACGGAAGCCGACCGCCTCCGTCTGATCGGGATCGCCCGGCGGTGCGGCGCGCTCCTCGTCGAGGACGCCTCGTACGCCTACTTAGTCGAGAACCCGCCACCGCCGCTGGTGGCGCTCGCACCGGACATCACCGTGCACGTCTCCGGGCTGTCCAAGAGCGTCGCCACGGGCCTGCGGGTCGGCTTCGTCCTCGCCCCGCCGGCCCTGGTGCCACGGCTCGAACGCGCGATCCGCGCGACCACCTGGAACACCCCGGCCCTGACCACGGCGATCGCCTGCCGCTGGCTCGACGACGGCACGGTGGACCGGCTGGAGGCCCTGAAGCGACAGGACGCCGAGGCCCGCCAGGCCGTCGCCGCGCGCGAACTGACGGGACTGTCCCTGGTCGGCCACCCGGCGTCCTACTTCACCTGGGTGCCGCTGCCCGACGGCGCGCGCGCCGACCGGCTGACCGCCGCCCTCGCGCGGCACGGCGTCTCGGTCACCACGGCGGAGCCGTTCTCCACCTCGGCCCACCCGCCGCAGGCGATCCGGCTCGCCCTCGGCTCGACCGACGTGGACCGCCTCGGGGCGACGCTGCGCACGGTACGCCGCCTCGCCCTCGAGGACCCGTTCACCTGACCCCGCTCGCACGGGTACGGTGCCGGTGCCGGTGCCGGTGCCGGTCGCTCGGCTCAGGCGACGTTGACCGCGCTCCAGGCGGCGGCCACCGTGGCGTACTCGGTGCTGGTGGCGCCGTAGAGGTCCTTGGCCGCGCTCAGGGTCGCGACGCGGGCGCCCTTGTAGTCGGTCGTGGAGGTCATGTAGACGGTCAGCGCCCGGTACCAGATGGCGGAGGCCTTCTTGTTGCCGATGCCGGTGACGGTGGAGCCGTTGGACGTCGGGCTGTTGTACGTGATGCCGTTGACGGTCCGGGTGCCGCTGCCCTCGCTGGCGAGGAAGAACCAGTGGTTGCCGACGCCGGAGGAGTTGTGCACGTCGAGCCGGCCGACGGTCTTCGACCAGAAGTCGGCGGAACGCCCGTCCAGGGACGGCTTGTCGAAGCGGCGCAGCCACGGCGGGGTGGACTGGTCGCTGAAGAGGTAGTCGGGGGTGTCGACCGGGTTGGCGGCGTACCACTCGACCATCGTGCCGAGGATGTCGCTGGTGGCCTCGTTGAGGCCGCCGGACTCGCCGCTGTAGCGCAGGTTGGCGGTGGCCGAGGTGACGCCGTGGGTCATCTCGTGGCCCATGGTGTCGAGGTCGACCTGCTCCGGGTCGGTGGTGCCGTCGCCGTCGCCGGTCATCATGCAGAAGCAGGAGTCCGACCACTGGGCGTTGTCCCAGTTGGTGCCGACGTGGACGAAGACGGTGGCGCCGCGGCCGTCGTTCTTGATGCCGTTGCGGCCGAAGGTGCTCTTGTAGTAGTCGAAGGTCTTCGCGGTGTTGACGTGCGCGTCGACGGCCGCGGTGGAGCGGTCGGTGGAGAACTTCCGGCCGTCGCCCCAGACGTTGTCCGCGTCGGTGAAGAGCGTGCCCGACGAGCTGTTCAGGGAGGACGCGGAGACGTTGCGGGCGTCCTTGGTGACGTGCTTGCGGATCGGGTCGATCAGGGCGAAGGTGCCGTCGGCCTGCTGGGTGGTGTCGATGGCGACGTCACCGGTGTACTCGGAGTGGCCGGTGCCGGTGGCCTCGCGCTCGGTGTCGTAGTTCTCGATCGCGGCGCCGCTCTTGGCGTCGGTGACGAAGACCTCGCCGTGCGGCTGGCCCTTGTCGCCGAGGCCCTGGACGGTGGTGCGCCAGGCCAGGCGGGCGGTGCCGTCGGCGGCCCAGACGATCAGCTCGGGGGTGGAGCGGGCGTTGCGGACCAGTCCGTGCGAGCGCCGCAGCGCGCCGGCCGCGGTGCCCTTGGCGTCGACGGCGGGGGCGACGGAGGCGAGCGCCACCCGGTGGGCGCGGGCGTGGCTGGAGCCCTTGAGCGCGCCGTCGGCCTTCTGGTGGACGACGAAGTCGCCGCCGACGACGGGGAGGCCGCGGTAGGTGCGCTCGAAGCGCACGTGCTGGGTGCCGTCGGCGTCCAGCACGACGTCCTTCACCTGGAGGGCCTGGCCCGCGCCGAAGCCGAAGGTGTCGGCGTGCCGGGTCACGTTGGCCTGGGCCCGGGCGATCGCCGTGTCGCGGACCGATATGCCGTGCTGCGCGGCGTGGGGCTGCGAGTAGGCGGGGGCGGCCAGCACCCCGGTGGTGATGACACCGGCGGCGACCATCGTGGAAAGGGCAAGCAGGGGACGGGTCATGACGCGGTGTTCCTTCGCTCGTCGTGGGGGGTGACGACGTCCTGGGACGTTGACGCGAAGTGTTCACCAGGTGACATGTTCCTGACGTGATCCCAGGTGGGGTACAACCGGGGAGCTATAGGGGGCGCGCGCAGGCGTGGGGGCGTGCGGAGCCGTGGGGGCACGCGGAGCCCGTCGCGGCACGCGGAGCCGTCGCGGCACGCGGAGCCCGTCGGGGCACGCACAGCCCGTCGCGGCGCGCGCAGCCAAAAGCCGAAAGGCGCTCCCCCGTCAGGCGTCCGCGCCGAGCGCGAACGCCTCTCCGCCGTCCTCCCACCACGCCAGGTACGGGGGCCGCTGCCGGACGAGCGCGAGATAGGCGGCCAGCAGGCGCTCGGCCACCGCGTCGGCCAGCTCGGGCGGCACCGTGTCCGTGTTCCAGGCGAGCTGGAGCCGCCGGTGGAAGGGGACGTCCACGAGCGGGCGCTGCACGGTGCCCTGGGCGGGGACATCGGCGGTCGGCCACACCCCGCAGACGGCGCGCCGGCCGGCGACGAGGATCCGGGCCACCGAGAGGTCCGAGGTCACGTGCGCGATGCGCGGGGTGAAGCCCGCCGACTGGCAGGTGAGATGGAGGTAGGCGTGCACCCCGCTCTCGTCGGCCTCCGGCATGACCCATTCCTCGTCGGCGAGGTCACGCAGGCTCACCGTCTCCTGGCGGGCCAGCGGATGGTCCTCGGCGAGCAGGACGAAGACGGGTTCGCGCAGCAGCGTGCGGGTCGCCACCGATTCGCCGACGGGAAGGGGGAACCCCGGGAACTCGCCGAACACCGCGATGTCGCACTTGGCCTGGCTCAGCGCCTTCACCAGGGTGCGCACCGAACGGCGGGCGTCGATGCTCAGCCGGCGCTCCGGGACGAGTTCGAAGAGGGCCGGGATGAGCAGCGAGACCAGCGGGCCCGCGGTGCCGCCCGCCCGCAGCGGCGCGGCGCTCTCCCGGTCCGCCTCGGCCGTCGACCGCGCGTGCTCGCGCAGCCGGTCGAAGCCGGTCACGAGGTCGCGTGCGCAGCGGAGCACGTACTGCCCGTTCTCGTTCGGCTGCACCCCTTCCGCGCTGCGGACGAAGAGCGGCCCGCCCAGCTCGTGCTCGATCCGCTTCAGCTGGGCGCTCGTGGCCGGCTGGGACAGTTGCAGGCGCGCGGCGGCTTTGCGGATGCTGCCGGCCTCGGCGACGGTGAGCAGGACACGGAGGTGCCGGAACTCGAGGTGCATGAAGAATCCCCGCTCAGGGCGGAGGGCCCCGTGCACCCCCCGTGACCAGCAGTACCTGTTGCCCGAGGGCATGGTGACCAAGAGTCCGCCGGAGGCGTCGGGGCGGCAACCACGGAAGGGCAAAATCTAGGTGCCCCCACCACGGCTTTGCACCGGCATCGCGCCCCCGGCCGCGGTCCGCGTGCCGAGGTACCGGTCCAGGGGCGGCTCCTGCGCCACCACGGCGCCGATGGTGACCGCGAAGGTCAGGGCGGCGCACACCCCGATGAGCCACGACAGCATTGTCAGGACCATCCCCAGGGAGCCGTACTCGTCGAGGGCCCGGTTGAGCGCGCCGGGCATGTAGAGCCGGGCCGTCAGGGCGAGGGCGGTCGTCGCGGCGGCGGCCAGGAGGGAGCCGGGCAACAGGGGCAGCCACGGGACCCGGTTGGCGAGCAGCAGGTGCTGGGTCCAGAGCCACACGGCGACGCCCACGACGAAGTACAGGGGCATGCCCAGCCACGCCCCGACACCGAAGCCGTCCCGGATCGGGGCCTGGAACAGCACCACCAGGCACAGCGCCAGGAGCCACATGACCCATCGCCAGGCCGCGATGCGGGTCCCGGCCTTGGGCAGGCCCCAGGCGCGTTCGCAGACCCGGGCCATGGCCCGGCTGAAGCTGGTGGCGGAGACCAGCGCCACGAACGCGCCGACGAGCCCGGTGGTCTCCCGCAGTCCCTCGGTGGCGGAGCCGTCCAGGACCTGCCGCAGCTGGGCGTCCGAGGAGCCGGTCAGCCCGAACATGGCGCGCAGCGAGTCCTGCAGTTGGTCGCGCACGCCGGTCGGGGCGAAGGCCGCCAGGGCGAAGAGGAGGGGGACGGCGGCGAGGAAGGCCTGGGCCGCGAGCCGGGTGGCCGCGTCGAGGAGGTTGCCGCCGACCAGTCGGCCCGTCAGTTCCGAGAGCACCGGGAAGCGGCGCTCGGCAGCACTCCGGAGGGCACGCACCCGGGCCGCCAACGCCATGCCGTCCCCCTGCCCTCCGCCGACCGGTCCCAGCCATTGGACTCGACCCGCGGCGACCCGGCGACCCGGACCGGCCGTGGCTACGGCGAGGCGCACCCGAGGTCGCCCATTCGGGCGAACCTCACCATACTGGTCATATGTCCCGGCACTCCGAGAAGGCGCACGCACCGCCCACCGTGACGGTCAAGGGGAGGGACGTCCGGCTCCGCACCCTGGGCCTGCTGGTGCTCGCGGCTCTGGCCATCTGGTTCATCGCCGCCAACACCGGCTCGGTCACCATCCGTCTCTGGATCCCCGAGGTCACCCTCCCCCTGTGGATCGTCCTGACGGTCACCCTCCTCGTGGGGATCGTCATGGGGATGTTCATGGCCTACCGCCGCCGCGCCCGCCGCTGACCCCTGCCACGCCCGCCGCTGCCCCCCGCCGCCGCGACCACCGCTGAACCGGCCGCCGCTGAACCGGCCGCCGCGACGGGCGCCGGTCACCGACCGTCGCCGGTCACCGACGCGGTACGGGGACGAGGCGCATGAGCCCGTGGAGGACGGCGTCGATCCGGTCCTGGGCGGGCTCGTCGCCCACATGCGTCAGGAGCCGGGCGAGGAGGCTCAGCAACTGCGGCGAGGCCATCACCCGGGGATGCAGCACCGGCCGATAGCCGAACCGCGAGAAGAGCAGGTCCCCCGCGACGTTGCCGAGCCGGAAGTACCGCGCCCAACGACGCTGGATCTCCACCGGATACTGCTGCAGCGCGTGCTCCCTGCGCGGTCCGGCCGGACGGGCCAGCGCCAGGGCGATGGTGTCCGCGGCCACTTCGGCGGCCTCCATCGCCTGCGCGATGCCCTCGCCGCTCCACGGACTGACCATGCCGGCGCTGTCCCCCACGAGCAGCAGACCCCGCCGGTACTGCGGACGCCGGTTCAGCCCCATCGGCAGCGGCGCGCTCCGCAGCGGCGATTCGGCGTTCTCCTCGCGCAGCCCCCACTCCTCGGGCAGCCGGGGCAGCCAGTGCTCCAGGGCCGCCCGCAGGTCCACGGGCCGCCGACGCCGCTGCTGCGGCAGTGCGCCGAGGCCCACGTTGACCCGCCCGTCGCCGAGCGGGAACACCCACCCGTAGCCGGGCAGGTCGAGACCGGTGCGGGGGCAGCGCAGGTCGGCCCAGAGCTCCAGGTACGGGTCGTGGGTGCGGGCCTCACTGCGGTAGTAGCGCCGGGCCGCCGCCGCCACGGGCCGCTTCTCGTCCCGTACGAGCCCCAGGCCGAGCCCCGTACGCGAGGAAGCGCCGTCGGCCGCGACCACCAGCGGGGCCCGGTAGCGGACCGGCTCCGCGTCGGGTCCGCGGACGGCGGCCACGCCGACGACCCGGCCCGCGCGGTCGGTCAGCGGGCCCGTCACCTTCACGTGGGTGCGCAGCCGCGCCCCCGCGTCGCGCGCGTGGGTGGCGAGCAGGTCGTCGAAGTCGTGCCGGCTGCGGGTGAGCCCGAAGTCGGGATGGGCGCCGAGCCGTGGCCAGTCCAGCTCGACCTGGTGGCCCCCGCAGACCCAGCGCATCCCCTTGTTGCGCATCCAGCCGGGGGCGTCGATGTCGATGCCCATCCGGATCAGCTGGAGGACGCCGCGCGGCGTCAGGCCGTCCCCGCACACCTTCTCGCGGGGGAAGTCGCCCTTCTCCAGGAGCAGCACGTCGACACCGGCGTGGGCCAGGTGCACCGCGGCGGCGGAGCCCGCCGGGCCCGCCCCGACGACGATGACCTGCGCCTCCTCGGCGGCGCCTTCGGATCCCCCTGGGCCGCCGTCGCGGCCGGCACCGGACTCGTCACTTTTGGTGATCACCCCACTACTATGCCCCCCGATCCCGGTCGTCAGACCTCGTGGCGGGTCCCGGACCAGGGCCCCGCCGCACCGCCGCCCGCCCGGCCCCGAGCTGCGGCACACTGGCTGTGGGGGGCGCGCGCCTCGCGCGCCCGCAGGCCCGGAAGAAGGTGTCCGGATGGCCAGCAACCGGTCCCGGTCGCGCTACGCCCCCGACCGGGGGCTCTCGACCCGCATGGCGACCACGATGTTCCTCATCGGGCTGCTGTACGTGGTCTTCGTCGGCGTCCTGCTGGTGCTGCTGCGCGGCTCCTGGCCCGTCGTCCTCCTCATCGTCGGCGTCCTGTTCGTCGCCCAGTTCTGGTTCAGCGACAAGATCGCCGCCCTGGGCATGGGAGCCCGCGAGGTCACCCGCGAGCAGGCTCCCGAGCTGCACGGCACGGTGGACCGGATCTGCGCGCTGGCCGACCTGCCCAAGCCGAAGGTGGCGATCGCCGACAGCGACGTGCCCAACGCCTTCGCCACCGGCCGGGGCGAGAAGACGGCGCTGGTCTGTGTCACCACGGGGCTGCTGCGCCGGCTCGAACCGGAGGAGCTGGAGGGCGTCCTCGCCCACGAGATGTCCCACGTGGCGCACCGGGACGTCGCGGTGATGACCATCGCCTCGTTCCTCGGCGTCCTCGCCGGGATGATGACCCGGGTCGCGCTGTACAGCGGGCTCGGCCGCAGCCGCGACGCCAACGCGACCGCCGCCCTCATCCTCGTACCGGTCGTCAGCGGAGCGGTGTACGTGCTGAGCTTCCTCCTCACCCGGGTGCTCTCCCGCTACCGCGAGCTGGCCGCCGACCGGGCCGCGGCGCTGCTCACCGGCCGCCCCTCGGCGCTGGCCTCGGCGCTCACCAAGGTGTCCGGGGAGATGGCGCGCATCCCCACCCAGGACCTGCGCAAGGCCGAGCCGTACAACGCCTTCTGGTTCACCCCGGCGTTCTCCTCGAAGGAGAGCCTGGGCCGGCTGCTGTCCACCCACCCCACCCTGGAGCAGCGCCTCGACCAGCTCGCCCGGATCTCGGAGCGGCTGGGGCAGGTCTGAGGACGGGCCCGTGGGAATCCTCGACAGCATCCTCGGACGCAGCAAGCCGGTCCGGCCGGATCTCGACCGGCTCTTCGCCCTTCCCTCGGCGGCGCTCACGCTCCAGGCGGGCACCGGGTTCGTCCCGACCGGCGAGGGCTCGGTCTGCTTCGCGGGCGTGGAGGGCGGCGCGTTCACCCGGCTGAAGGAGGAGGTGCGCGCGCTCCTGGACGTGGCGGTCGACGCCGCCCCGGACGTCGGCACCGGCCCGGACGTCGGCACCGCCTCGGATCTCGACGCCGCCTTGGGCATCGACGCCGCCTTGGGCATCGGCACCGGCTCCGAAGCGCCCTCGGGCGGCGCGTCAGCCGTCCCGGTCACGTTCTCCCGGGACCCGTACGGATACACCTGGCTCCGGGCCCGGCGGGCCGCCGACGACCTCGTCTCGCTGGTGAACGACCTGCACGCCGTCAACACCCTGCTCCAGGAGTCGGGCTTCGGCCCGCACCTGCTCTGCTCCCTGACCGCGTTCCACGCCCCGGACCTCGACCACGATCTCGCGCTCGTCTACCTCTACAAGCGCGGCACGTTCTACCCGTTCGCGCCGCGGGCCGACGGTACGAGCCGTCGGGACAGCGCCCTGGAGCTCCAGGTCAGGGCCCTGCTCGCGGGTGATCTCGCGATCGAGCGGGACCTGGAACGCTGGTTCCCCCTCTGGGGCGCCCCCGGAGTGGGCGGCGAGGGCTGAGGGGACCACCCGTGGAGAGGGTTCACGCCTCCCAGACGAAGCCGTCCGGGTCGGCGAAGGCGTTCCCGGTGCCGCCGAGGGCGATGCGGTGCGAGCCGGAGCCGTCGACGGGGACGCCGAGGTCCTTGGCGAGGCCGCGGTGCTTGTAGAGGGCCAGCTTGACGGGGCTCGACGGGCCGGCGGCGAACTCGGTGTACTTGCCGCCGAAGCTCCTGGCCACGGTCAGGCCCTGGCCGACGTAGAACTCCTTGGTCGCCTTCACGTCCGCCACCCCGAGGAGGAGGACCGTGTCGTCGATCTCGCGGGTGGCCGGGCCGTTGTCCTTCTTCGCCGAGGTCGCCAGCTTCCAGAGCGTGCCGTCGGGGGCCTGGACGACGCCGCCGTAGCCCCACATCGACTTGGCGGCGGGCTTGACGACGGTGGCGCCGGCGGTCACCGCCGCGTCGACGAAGGCGTCGACGGTGGCGGGCCCGGAGACGGTGAGCGCCATGGCGAAGCCCCGGAAGCCGCTGGACGGCGCCTCCGAGGCCCGCAGGCGGATGCGGGTGTCCACTCCGAAGGCGGAGTAGAAACGCCGGGCTGCGTCCAGGTCGGCCACCTCAAGGGTGACGGAGGCGAGGGACGCGGATGCGGAGGAAGTCGTGGTTGCCATGACTCCACGGTAGGGAGCGGCCCCCGTCCGGCGCTTCTCGAATCCTGACCGGTCTCGTGGCCCTCCCTATGATGATCACGAACGCGGGCCGGGCACCGGCCGCCGGGCGAGCCACGCGGGCCGGGTACGCACCGCGCGGCGCCACACCGCACCACATCGTCCAGGGGGACACCACCTCATGAACACACCGTCGACGTCGCCGTCGCCGTCACCGTCATCCCCGCCGCCCGTCCGCGTCGGCGCCCTCGTCCCGCTGACCCGGCCCGGCTGGACCGAGGCCGGCCGGCACCTGCTCGCGGGGCTCGAACTGGGCGTACGCGAGGTCAACGACGCGGGCGGGATCGGCGGACGGCCGCTGGAGCTGCTGGTCCGGGACACCGCGGCCGATCCCGAGCGGGCGGCGGCGGCCGTGGACGAGCTGGCGGGCCTGGGCGTGGCCGCCGTGGCGGGCGAGTACCACTCCGTCGTCGCGCGGGCCGCCGCCACCCGGGCCGACGCCCTCCGCGTACCGTTCCTGTGCTCGTCGGCCGTGCTCGACGCGCTCACCGAGGAGCCGACGGACTGGGTGGCGCGGCTGCCCCCGGCGCAGTCGCACGGCTGGCGGACCTACGCGGACTTCCTGCGCGGTGCGGGCCGGAGCCGGGTCGCCGTGGCGGTCCAGCCGAGCGTCTACTGGGCGTCCGGAACGCGCCTGCTGCGGGAGCGGCTGGCCGCCCACGGCGGGTCCGTCGTGGAGCTGGACGCGAACGCGCTGGAGCCCGCGGCCCTGTGCGACGCGCTCGTCGAGCACGGCGCGACGGCGCTGCTCCTGCTGGTCGGCCAGCCGGAGCCGGCGGTGCCGCTGGTCCGGGCGGTCCGGCGCGACCCGCGGCTGGCGGGGCTCCTCGTCGGCGCCCCGGCCGGACAGCCGGAGTTCGCCGGCTGGGCCGAGGCGCTGGGCGCGGACGGCGCCGGGATCCCGTTCCTGCGCTATCTGCCCGAGCGGCCGGGTCCGCTGGGCGAGCGGGTGGGCAAGGAGCTCCGCGAACGGCTGGGCGAGGCCCCCTCGTTCGTGGCCTTCGAGGGCTGGGACACCGTCGCCGTCCTCGCCGAGGTGTTCCGCTCCTGCGGGACGGAGCGCGCGGCCGTCGCCGGTGCCTGGCCGCACGTGGCGGTCGAGGGCACCCGCGGGCCGATCCGCTTCACCCGCGCGCCGGGCATCGGCGTGTGGCAGTGGGTGTGGCCGCCCGTCCAGGTCGTCGACCGGGACCCGGAGGACGCGGCCCGCTTCCGCGTCCTCCACCAGGGTGAGGGGTGACGCGGGCCGGGCGGGTCACGTGAGGGACAGCCCGCCGACCGGGTCGTGCCGCACCCGCTCGGCCGGCAGGTCCGTCTCCACGAGCCGCCGTACGACGGCGTCGACCATGCCGGGCGGGCCGCTCACGTAGGCGAGGTGGCGCGACCAGTCGCCGTGCCGGGTCAGCGCGTCGGGCAGCGAGTCGTCCTCCGGCCCGGTGCCCGCGCCGATCACCGGGACGACGCGCAGCCAGGAGTGCCGCTTCTCCAGTTCGGTGAGGGCGGCCGTGTCGTACAGGTCGGCCGGGGTGCGGGCGCCGAGGAACAGGTGCGTCGCGTGGTACGGCGGCCGGCGCAGGGCGAGGGCGTCGACGAGCGCCTTGGCGGTGGCCCAGCCGGTGCCGCCGGCCACGATCAGGACGTCCCGCCCCGGGGCGTCGTCGAGGGTCGTCGTCCCCTGCGCGGGGCCCAGGCGCAGCTCGTCGCCGACGCGGGTGTGCGTGACCAGCGCGTCGCTCACCCCGCCGGGGCCGGTGCGGCGGACGTGGAACTCCAGCTCTCCGTCGGGCCGGGGCGCGCGGGCCACGGAGTACGGCCGCCAGGCGTGCGGCAGCGACGGCGCCTGGATCGTGGCGAACTGGCCCGCCCGGTACGGGTAGGGCTCGGCGGTGCGGACCTTCAGGACGGCCAGTCCGGGCGCCTGGACCTCGTGGTGCGTGACGGTGGCGTTCCAGTAGGCCGGTTCGGTCAGGGACCGGTTCGCCCCTTCGATCATGGCGGAGACGGCGAACCGCACCATCCGCAGCCACGCCCCTTCCAGCTCCGGCGACCAGCGCTCCCCCGCGCTGTGGCGCAGGCCCTCGGCGAGCGCCGCCTCGAACACCGCGAAGTGCACGGGCCGTACCCCCAGCTTGCGGTGGTCGCGGCCGAGCCGGGCGCAGAAGGCGGTCACCTCCTCGGGGCGGTCCAGGTGCTCGATCAGGTAGCGGAACGCCTGCTCCAGATGGGCGCGCTGGAAGTCCATCGACTCGGGGAACAGCCCGCGCAGATACGGGTGCTGCGCGAACATCGCCCGGTAGAGGTGGTCGATGAGCGTGCCGAACGGGGTGACGAACGGCAGCGTCCGGAGGATCGTCTCCCGGTCGCCGGACCCCGTCCGCTCCACGGGGCGGGCGGGTTCCGGCGACCGCGGCTCCCCGCCGGACGGGGCCAGCATCCGCCGGCGCAGTCGCATGGCGTCGCGCCGTGCGAGGAGTGCGTGGTATTCGTCGTAGCTGTCGAGCGTGGTGATGCTCACGTGCCGGCTCTCTCCCTGCCGAGTCCGCCTGAGGGCACGTCAGTTTCGCACCGCGCCCCCAGCGCCGTCCGGCCCCGGCGGAGGGCCGAACGGCCCGGCCGGATCAGGGTCGTTCGACCCTGTCGCCCGGGGTGCGCGACGCGTACCCGGGCGGGGCGGGGTGCCGTCCGTGCCGTTCGCGCTCTCCGTGCTGGCCGTGCTGCTGGCCGTGCCGTCCAGGGCGGCCCAGCAGGCCGCGGTCTCCCGCTCCTCGCGGGCGCGCCGGACGGCGGCGGACGCCCGTACGGTGCCGCTCGCGGTGGCTCCGGCCACCGCGACGGCGAGGAGGAACGGGGCGGGCAGCCCCAGCAGGATCAGCGGGGCGGTGAGCGCCGCCGTGGCCCAGGCGGTGACGCAGGCCGCCGCCGCGAGGCGCCGGGACACGGGCCGGTCGGCTCCGGCCCGCAGGTCGACGAGGGCCGGGACGTACCAGACGCAGCCGGCGGCGGTCACGGCGCCGACGCCGAGCGCGAGGACGGGCGTCACCGGGCGCCCGCCGTCTCGTGCGGCCGGTTCTCGATCCGGTCGACGGCGGCGATCTCGGGATGGTGCAGGTCGAACGCCGGGGATTCGGAGCGGATCCGCGGCAGGGTGACGAAGTTGTGCCGGGGCGGCGGGCAGGACGTCGCCCACTCCAGCGAACGACCGTAGCCCCACGGGTCGTCGCCCTCGACCTTCTCGCCGTACCTGGCCGTCCTCCAGACGTTGTAGAAGAACGGCAGGAACGACAGGCCGAGCAGGAACGAACCGATCGTGGAGATCGTGTTGAGGGCGGTGAAGCCGTCGGCGTCGAGGTAGTCCGCGTAGCGGCGTGGCATGCCCTCGGCGCCCAGCCAGTGCTGGACGAGGAAGGTGGCGTGGAAGCCGACCGTGAGCGTCCAGAAGGTCATCTTGCCGAGCCGTTCGTCGAGCATCTTGCCGGTGAACTTCGGCCACCAGAAGTGGAAGCCGGCGAACATGGCGTACACGACGGTGCCGAAGAGCGTGTAGTGGAAGTGCGCGACGACGAAGTACGAGTCGGAGACGTGGAAGTCCATCGGCGGCGAGGCCAGGATGACGCCGGTCAGACCACCGAAGGTGAAGGTCATGAGGAAGCCGGTGGCCCAGAGCATCGGGGTCTCGAAGGACAGCGAGCCCTTCCACATCGTGCCGATCCAGTTGAAGAACTTCACGCCGGTGGGTACGGCGATGAGGAAGGTCATGAAGGAGAAGAACGGCAGCAGCACGCCACCCGTGACGTACATGTGGTGCGCCCACACGGTCACGGAGAGACCGGCGATGGCGATGGTCGCGGCCACCAGACCGATGTAGCCGAACATCGGCTTGCGGCTGAACACCGGGATGACCTCGGAGACGATGCCGAAGAACGGCAGCGCCAGGATGTACACCTCCGGATGCCCGAAGAACCAGAAGAGATGTTGCCAGAGCAGGGCCCCGCCGTTGGCCGCGTCGAAGACGTGCGAGCCGAACTTCCGGTCGCATTCGAGGGCGAACAGCGCCGCCGCGAGGACCGGGAAGACCAGCAGGACGAGCAGGGAGGTCAGCAGCACGTTCCAGGTGAAGATCGACATCCGGAACATGGTCATGCCGGGGGCCCGCATGCACAGGATCGTCGTGATGAAGTTGACGGCGCCCGCGATCGACCCGAAGCCGGAGAGCGCCACACCCATGATCCACAGGTCGGCGCCGAGGCCGGGCGAGTGGACGGCGTCGGAGAGCGGCGCGTACAGGAACCAGCCGAAGTCGGCGGCCCCGCCGGGGGTGAGAAAGCCGCCGGCCGCGATCAGCGAGCCGAAGAGGTAGAGCCAGAACGCCAGCATGTTCAGCCGCGGGAAGGCGACGTCCGGGGCGCCGATCTGGAGCGGCATGATCCAGTTGGCGAACCCGGTGAACAGCGGCATCGCGAACAGCAGCAGCATGATCGAGCCGTGCATCGTGAACGCCTGGTTGAACTGCTCGTTCGACATGATCTGCGTGCCGGGGCGAGCCAGTTCCGCCCGCATCACCAGCGCCATCACACCGCCGACGCAGAAGAAGAACAGCGCCGCGACCAGGTACATCGTGCCGATGCGCTTGTGGTCGGTGGTGGTCAGCCAGTCCACCCACGAGGGCCGGCCGGGGCGCGCTCCGACGCTCCCGTCAGGGCCTTCGGGGCCTTCGCGGCCGTCCGGGCCGCTCACCGGGGCCGGGACCCTCGGCCGCCGGGTCTGACTCTGCACGCTCTTTGCCTCGCCCACCGGACGACGACCTCCATGTCCACATCGCTGCCAAGAGGCCGGGAGGCGTCCACACGGGGGATTGACGGGCCGCCTCCCGGCCGCCGCCCATGGTTCTCGCCCCCACCGGGGGCCCGACAGGGTCGAACAGTCCCCGTCGGGCGGGGGACACCAGGGCCGAACGGCCCCTGCGGTCCCGCCGCCCCCGTGACGTAACCTGCGGCAGGAAGAACGCACCGGCAGAGCAGGCAGGCATGTCCGACACAGCAGCAATCCCGGGCACGCCGTGGCCGCGGCTCGACGTCCCCGAGCGGATGCACGCCCTCCTCGCGGCGGTCATGGACCTCGGCCGCGACCTCGAACTCCCCCAGGTCCTGCACGGCATCGTGGAAGCCGCCGTCACCCTCACCGACGCCGAGTACGGCGCGCTCGGGGTGATCGGCGACGGCGACCGGCTCTCGCAGTTCCTGCCCGTGGGCATGGCCGGTGAACTGGCCGCGCGCATCGGCCCCGCGCCCTGCGGGCACGGCATCCTCGGCGAACTCATCCGCAACCCGGTCCCCTTGCGCCTGGACGACCTCGCCAAGCACCCGAGCAGCTTCGGCTTCCCCGCGCACCATCCGCCGATGCGTACGTTCCTGGGGGCGCCGATCCGGATCAGGGACGAGGTGTTCGGCAACATCTACCTGACCGAGAAGCGGGGCGCCGGCGGCTTCGACGCCGACGACGAGGCGGTCCTGACGACCCTGTCGACCGCCGCGGGCGTCGCCATCGACAACGCCCGCCTCTACCACGACAGCAGGCGCCGGGAGCACCGTCTCGAAGCGCTCGCGGAGATCACCCGGGCGCTGCTCGCCGGGACCGACCCGGACCGGGTGCTGCGGCTGATCGCCCGCCGGGCACGGGAGGTGGCCGACGCCGACCTCGCCGCCATCCTGCTGCCGGCCGGCCGCGACGGCGAGCTCGTGGTCCAGGTCGCGGACGGCGACACCGCCGGCACGGTGCTCGGCGCGCGGCTCCCGGCGGGCGGCTCGCTCACCGGGCTCGCCGCCCGCACCCGCCGGCCCGCCGTCGCCGTGGACGTCCGCACCGACGCCCGGGCCCGGCCGCTGCGCGCGGACGGCGACGCCGCGCCGGAGCACGGCCCCGTGGTGGCCGTGCCGCTGCCCGTCGACGACGCCGTGTGCGGGGCGCTGCGGCTGGCCCGGCGGGCGGGGCGCCCCGGGTTCGACGCCACCGAGGTCGAGCTGCTGCGCGGCTTCGCCGACCAGGCGTCGATCGCGCTCGAACTCGCCCGCAGGCGCGCCGAGTCCGAGGAGCTGGCCGTGCTGCACGACCGCGACCGCATCGCCCGCGACCTGCACGACCTGGCCATCCAGCGCCTCTTCGCCACCGGCATGACGCTGCAGAGCGCGACCCGCCTGATCGGCGAGCAGGCCGCGGCCGAGCGGGTGTCGCGGGCCGTCGACGACCTCGACGCCACCATCCAGATCATCCGCTCCACGATCCTGCAGCTCCGCACGACGGCCGAGGACCGGGGCGGTCCCGCGCTGCGCCGCCGCATGGCGGAGACCGTCCAGCTGGCGGCCCAGTCCCTGGGCTTCGCGCCCTCGCTCCGCATCACCGGCGCGGTCGACTCCGCCGTCCCGGAGGAGCTCGCCGAGCACGTGCTCGCCGTCACCGTCGAATCCCTCAGCAACAGCGCCCGGCACGCCCGCGCGAGCCACGCCGACGTCCTCCTGTCCGTCCCGGAGGCGGCCGACCGGATCGTGCTCACGATCACGGACGACGGCATCGGCCTGGGATCGGCCGCACCGACCGGCGGCCTGCACAACATGCGCTCACGCGCCGAGCAGCACGGCGGAACGCTGGAGCTCCGGACCCCGGAGGGCGGCGGCACCCGACTGGTCTGGACGGTGCCGCTGCGGCAGGACTGACGGTAGGGGGCGGGGCGGCCGCCCCGCCCCCTACCCCTACTGTTCGCGCAGTCGCTCCGCGAGCATGGCCGCCTGTATGCGGCGGCCGACGCCCAGCTTGCCGAGGATGGCGGACACCCGGTTCTTCACCGTCTTCTCCGCGAGGAACAGGCGTTCGGCTATCTGCCGGTTCGTCAGGCCCAGGCCGATGAGGTCCAGGATCTCCCGCTCCCGGGGCGAGAGCCGGTCGAGTTCGGCGGTCGAGGCGGCGCGCGGTTCGGGCTCCGGGCCCCGGATCCGGGCCATCACCCGGCTCGTCATCCGCGGGTCCAGCAGCGACTTGCCGGTGGCGACCGTGCGGACCGCGTGCACCAGGTCGGAGCCGCCGATCTGCTTGAGGACGTAGCCGGCCGCCCCCGCCATGATCGCGTCGAACAGGGCCTCGTCGTCGTCGAAGGACGTCAGCATCAGGCAGGCCAACTCCGGCATCGCCGCGCGCAGTTCGCGGCAGACCTCGACGCCCTCGTGGTCGCCGCCGGTCGCGCTGCCGAGCCGGACGTCGAGCACGGCGACGTCCGGCCGTACGGCGGGCACCCGGGCGAGCACCTCACGGGCGGTCGCGGCCTCGCCGACCACCTCGATGTCCGGCTCGGCCTCCAGCAGGTCCCGGACCCCGCGCCGGACCACCTCGTGGTCGTCGAGCAGGAAGACCCGGATGGGCACGACGGAATTCACAGCGGTCTCCAGGGCAGGGGCGGGTGCTGAGGCGGCGTCAGTATGGCATCGGGCCCCGAGGGCCGTTCGGCCCTGGTCCCGCAGGGCCGTTCGGCCCTGTCCACCGCGCCGGCGCCCGTGATCGACTCTGCCCCGTGCCCCGGACGCACCGGCCCGGGCGCGGCCCGGCCGTCCCCCGGGGCCGCCCCGCCGGTGCGTCCAGGACCCGCACACCGCCCGGACGCGGCGGGACAGCAGGGGCCGAACGGCCCTTTCCGCACCGCGTCCGGCGGTCTGTACTTCGGGGAGATCCCCTCCCCCTGGAAGGCACCGTGAAAGACGACGCCGCTCTCGCCCCCGTTCCGGTCCCGCACCGCCCCGACGCTCCCCCGGCCCCCGGCGGCGCGCGGCGCACCCTCCGCCTGGACACCGAGGAGGCGCTGCGTCTGCTGGCCTCCGTGCCCCTGGGCCGGATCGTGTTCACCCAGCGGGCGCTGCCCGCCGTCCGCCCCGTCAACCACCTCGTGGACGGCGGCGACATCCTCGTCCGCACGCACGACGACGCCGCCCTCGCCCTGCTCGCCCGGGCCGGCGGCAGCGACGGCGTCGTCGTCGCGTACGAGACGGACCTCATCGACGTGGAGGCGCGCCTCGGCTGGAGCGTCGTCGTCACCGGCTTCTGCCGGCTGGTGACCGACCCCGAGGAGGCGGCCCGCTACCGGGCCGCGATCCGGCCGTGGACGGACCGGCCCCTGGACCAGGTGATCCGGATCCGCCCCGACCTGGTCACGGGCGTCCGGCAGGTCGCGGCGGACTGAGCCGGGCCGCCCGCGGACCCGGAACACCGGCCGGTGGGCCGATCGGCTCAGGTCCGGCGCGTCCGGGCCGGACGGGCGGGCGGCGGGGTGCGCCGGGGTGCAGGATCGCCGGGGCGGCGCCGCGCCGGGGACCGCCCGCCACCGCCCCGCACGGGAAGGGGTCAGGCCATGGAACGCTTCGACGGCTCGGAGCGGTCGGCGTCCGGCGGGCGCTACGGCGAGGCCGTGTTCCGGCCCGAACAGGCCGGCGAGGGCGAGCGGATCGACTTCGGGGCCCTCGCCTACGACGACCTCACCCTGGCCCGGCTGCGCGCCCTGGGCGCGGGACCGGGATGGCACTGCCTCGACGTGGGCGCCGGTACGGGCACGGTCTCCCGGCGGCTGCTGGACGAGGCCGGGGTGGCGGGCGTGCTCGCCGTCGACCGGGACGTACGGTTCCTCGCCGAGCGGCCGGTGCCCGGCCTGGACGTGCTGGAGGCCGACATCACCGCCCCGGGCGCCGTCCCCGGCCGGTTCCGGCTCGTCCACGCGCGCTTCGTGCTGATGCACCTCCCCGAGCGCGAGCGGCTGATCGCGGAACTGGCCGAACTCGTCGAACCCGGCGGCGTCCTGGTGCTCAGCGACGCGATCGACCTGACCGGCGCCGGGACGCCCGTCACCCCGTACTCCGAGGCGATGCGGGCGATGTGGCAGGGGCTGCGGGCCACCATCGGCACGGACGTGACCTGGGTCCCCTCGTACCCCCGGCTGCTCCGCCGGGCGGGACTCGGGCGGGTCGGCGCCGAGCTCCACGTACCGCCGCTGCTGCCGGGCAGCCCCCTCAGCCGGTTCTGGGTCGACACCTGGCGGCGCAGCCGCCCGGCGATGGTGGCCACCGGCCTCGTCGACGAGGCCGCCGTCGACGCGGCGGTCCGCTACCTGGAGTCGGACGACTGCGCCGCCCTGTCGGCCGGGATGATGACGGCGTGGGGCTGGAAGCCCATGGCGGCGGACGTCTGACGAAGCGGTGGGCGCCTGGACGGGGTCGCGGACAGGGGCCGGACGCGCCCCGCGACGGCGGCCGGCGGCATCCGTCCACCGCCGTCACCCGTCCACCACCGTCAGCGTTCCGCCGGCGCCGTCCGGCGCAGCAGGTAGGCGCCGGCGGTCGCGACGAGGACCAGCATGCAGGCGATGAACACGAGCCCGGCCCCCTCCAGGCCGAGGGGTTCCGCCAGCAGGCCGACGCCGATCACCGGGATCGAGATGCCCGCGTACGCGACGACGAACAGCGCCGAGATGACCGCCGCACGCTGGTCCGGAGGCGAGGCCGCCGCGACCGCGGACAGCGCCGCCCGGAAGGCGAGTCCCTGCCCGACGCCGCCGACGACGGCGGCCAGGACGACGAAGACGAGCAGGTCCGTGACGAGCGCGCAGCCGAGCAGCAGCAGACCCGCGAAGAGCACGGCGCAGCCCAACGGAAGCGAGCGCGCGGTGCCGAGCCGGCCGGCGGCCACCTGTCCGCCGGTGGAGGCGAAGAAGGCCAGGGCGACGACGAGGCCGCTGACGGCGTGGTTGTCCACGTGCAGGTACCGCGCGAGGAAGGCGGGGCTGACGGAGGTGAAGAGGCCGAAGAGCGCGAAGCCCGCGAAGGAGGAGACCGCGGCGGGCACGAACACGGCCCGGACCTGGGGCGGGAGCGCGGGCTTCCGTGGGCGTACGGCGGTCAGCGGCTGCCGCTCCGGCACCGTCTCGGGCAGGAACAGCAGGACGAGCGCCGAGAGCACGACGAGCCCGAGGTGCACGGCGAACGACAGCAGCAACGGCTCGGGGGCGTACTCCGCGAGGAGGCCCGCCAGGAGCGGGCCGCAGCCCAGTCCGCCCATGTTGGCGGCGGTCGCGACGAGGGTGGCCCCCGAGGCGCCGCCGGGCGGGGCGAGCTCCATGACGTACGCGCTGGCGGCGCCGGTGAACAGGCCGGCCGACACGCCGGACAGGAGGCGGCCCGCGTACAGCCAGCCCAGGGAGTCGGCGGCGAGGAAGCAGACGGCGCTCGCCGCCGCGAACGCCAGGCCCCACCAGAGCGTCGGGCGCCGTCCGATGGTGTCGGAGGCGTTGCCCGCGAGGAGCAGCACGCCGATCACGCCGAAGGCGTAGACGGCGAACACGACGGTGACCGTGAGCTCGGAGAAGCCGAACTTCTCCTGGTAGAGCGGGTAGAGCGGGGTCGGCAGGGTCGTTCCGGCCATGCAGACGACGAACACTACGCCGCCGAGCAGACACTTCAGCCAGCCTTGTCTCTCTTCCGCCATGTCGGCGACCGTAACCCGGCCGCCCGCCCGCGACCCGGCGGCGGGGCGCGCCCGGCCGAGTGATCCGCCGGGCGGCGCGGGCCGGTCCGGGCCTGGCCGGTCCGGGCCTGGCCGGTCCAGTCCTGGCCGGTCCGGCCCGGGAGGAGTGTCACTCCGGATGCTTCCGGATGCCTCGCCCGCCGTCCCCGCCACTACCTTGTCGGCGACGCCCGCCAGGGGGACCGATCCGGAGACCGGGGAGCAGCGATGCCGACGACCGCCACCATGCTCGGGGACCAGGAGCGCGCGCTGCTCTCGGCGGTGGGCAGCGGGCTGCGGGACGACGAGATCTCCGCCGCCCTGGCGGTCCCCGAGGAGTCGGTGGCCGAGCAGCTCGCGGGGCTCCTCGCGCGGCTGGGTCTGCGCGACCGTGCCGCGGCCATCGTGCACGCCTTCGACTGCGGTCTGGTCGTCCCCGGCCACGGCCCGCGCCCCCGGCCGGGGCTCCCCGGCCCGTCGGCCCCGGGCGTCGGCCGGGGGCCGGGGCCGCGGCTGCGGATCTCCGTGCTTGGACCGCTGGAGGCCCGGCGGGACGGCCGGCCGCTGCGGCTGGGGCACCTGCGCCAGCAGGCCGTCCTGGCGGTGCTGGCGTTGGGCGGCGGGCGGACGGTCAGCCGGCGGGAGCTGCTCGACGGTGTCTGGGGTGTGGAGCCGCCGGCCGCGAACGTGGTGCCGGTGTACGTGTACCGGTTACGGAAGGCCCTGGGCGCGGGCGACGGCGCGGACGGCGGCGCGGACGCGGTGATCGCGCACGACCGGTGGGGCTACCGGCTGGTGCCCGGCGCGGTCGAGATGGATGTCGTCCGTCTGGAGGAGCTGCTGGGCCGCGTCGAGGCGGCGGACCGGGCGGGCGATCCGGCGGAGGCGGTCCGGTGGTGTGCGCGGGCCCTGGACCTGTTCCGGGGTGAGGAGCCGCTGGCCGGGCTGCCCGGGCCGCTGGCCGAGCTGGAGCGGCTGCGGCTCACCGAGCGGCGGATCGCCCTCGTACGGCGGAAGGCGGAGGGTCTGCTGCGGCTCGGCCGGTCCGCCGAGGCGCTCGCCGAACTGTTCGCGCTGTTCGCCGCGCATCCGCTGAACGAGCCGGTGGCCGCACTCCTGATGCGGGCACTCCACCGCGACGGGCGCCGGGCCGACGCCTCGGCCGTGTTCGACCGTGCGCGCATCCGGCTCGCCGACGACCTGGGGGTCGCGCCGAGCCGGATGCTGCGCCGGACCCATCAGACGATCCTGCGCGGGGACGAGACCGGGCCCGGCCGTGGTGCCGGGCTCGGTCACGGGCGCGGGCTCGGCCTCGCGGGATGAGGGCCTCCGTACGGCCCGGTGGTCCTCGTCAGGAGGTGAAGGACCGTTCGAGGCGCGGGATCAGGTCCCTGAGGTCCTGCTCCCAGCACCAGGCGTTGTGGCCGCCGTTGCAGTTGCTGCCCCAGGCGGAGCCGTCGCCGTAGTCCACGTAGTAGTACGACATGCCGAGTGCGTTCATGCTGTCCTTGACGTGCTTGGCCGCGCCTTCGAGCCAGAACTCGGTCTCGGTGGGCGAACCGCCCCCGTTGCCGACGTAGATGGAGACGCCGACGGTCCTCAGCTTGTCCATGTGGGCCGCCGGGTCGACCTCGTTCCAGCGCCAGTCGGCGTTGAAGATCGGGTACGGGGAGCCGAACGCGGCGTCGCTGTCCACGCCGGGCTTGTACGGGGAGTTGTTCGGGTCGCAGGCCCCGGACGAGGAGCCGCAGATCGCGCCCGTCGCGTCGATGAGGGAGGCGACGACGGCCAGCCTCAGGTCCATGGACTTGACCGACAGGTCGATGTCGCCCGACAGGGAGGCGGTCTGGCCGAACAGGTCGGGGCGGACCTGCGCGTAGTGCAGGGCGCCGAACCCGCCCATGGAGACGCCCGCGATCGCCCTGGTCTTCTTGGTGGCGAGGGTCCGCAGGTTCGCGTCGATGAACGGGACGACCTGCTTGAGGTGGAAGTTCTCCCAGTTCTGGGCGCCGAGTACGGTCCTCTGGTTGAGCCAGTTCGCGTACCAGCCCCGGGCGCCGCCGTCCGGGATGACGGTGATCATGTCGTTCGACATGCTCAGCGCCGGGTAGTTCTGCTGGACCGGGTCGTCGGGCGAGCCGTGCAGGAAGTAGAGCACCGGGTAGCGCCGGTTCGGGTCGTCGTAGTAGCCGCTGGGCAGGATGATCTTGATGTGGTGGCGGCCCGTCACCTCGGGCGTGGTCACGGTCAGGTAGAAGTTGGTGGCGCTGCCGCTCGCCGCCTCCACCTGGGTCAGACCGAATCCGTCCGAGACCGGCGGCGGGGTGCTGTCGGCGGCCTGGGCCGAGCCGGCCGCCGGGGTGATCATGGCGACGGCGGCGATCATCCACGCCACCACCAGCCGCCGTCTCTTCGCTGTCCTCGTCACTGTGTTCCCCCTCGTGGGTCGCTGCGTCGTGTGGTGTCCGCCTACCGGCCGGGAGGCCGGCGTCGGGCGGGCCGGCCGGCTCAGTCCAGGACCTTGGTCTCCAGGACCGGAGAGGCCGCGATCTGTTCCTCGGTGTAGCGCTCGGTCACCCACTGGCCGGCCGAGAAGAGCCGGGTCTGGTCGGCGTAGTGGGGCGAGGTCGGGTCGGCCGACTGGGAGTAGGTCAGCAGGGAGGAGACCTGCGGCGGGCCGTCGGCGGTGAACCTCACCTGCTGGATGAAGCTGGACCCGAAGGTGATGTCCATCTTCCCGTCGACCAGGCCGGGGGTGACGACGTTCAGGACGCCCAGCTCGTGGATCGAGCCGTGGATGGGGAGCTGCTCGCCGTTGCGGGTGACCTTCTGGGCGTCGGACAGCGCCGTGTTCAGCGGGATGCCCGCGTTGCGCATGGCGAGGATCGCCCGGGCCAGCGAGTCGCGCACGGCGTTGTTCCCGGGGTCGAGCGAGTTGGGCGTGTGCACCGGGTCCTTGGGGTCGAACGGCACCCTCCACGGCAGCGACTCGATGCCCTTGCCGCCGGCCAGCCGGTACCAGTAGTTCTCGAACAGCCAGGAGCCCCGGCTGTCCGCCGTGAAGTCGTGGCTCTTCCAGGCGGCCAGGATCGGGCAGGCCTCGCTCACGTTGACCAGGTTGCCGTCGACGAGGACGAGTCCGAACGGGACGTCCTGGCAGGCCTTCACGGTGGCGTTCAGGGCCAGGTCGGCCGCCCTGCTGTTGTCGGCGAAGAGCAGCTGGCGCATGGTCTCCGGCGTGAAGCCCCGGCCGGGCAGGCCGTCGGTGCCGTTGATCCGGTTCTGCGCGGTCAGGATCAGTTCCTGGGTGCGCAGCGACCGGGGCGCCGCCGAGTCGCCCATGACCCGGGGGAAGGACAGCGGCTGCTCGGGGTTGGCCAGCCAGGCGCTGTCGTTGGCGTTGCCGACGAAGTCGGAGCGGATCAGGCGGGGCTGCTGGTGCGGGTCCAGCAGGCCCGGCGCGACCGCGGCGGGGTCGGTGGGCCAGTCGCAGGCGCTGCGCTTGCCGTCGAAGATGGAGACCGGCGGGACGTTGGGCAGCCGGAGCGTCTGGTTGAAGAGGATCTTGCCGGTCTCGGTGAGGCACGACCGGGCGTGCTCGTCGGTGATGTTCGGGGTGGCCTGGATGTCCGCGTAGAGCGCGTCGCCCTTGCGGTCGGAGGCGATGGTGTTGAAGAAGGGCACGCCCTGGGTGGTCTCCAGGGTGTTCACCACGTCGCGGACGTCCTTCGCCTGGTCCAGGTGGAACCAGGTGTTCAGGGCCCGCAGGTTGTCCATGTTCACGTCGCGTACGGCGTGGGCGCTCACCACCCAGGGCAGCGGAATGCCCTGGACCGAGGCGGTGATCGGGCCGTACCGGGTGGACCACATGGTGCGGTTGACCTTGCCGACGGAACCGTCCGCGTTGAGGACGTCGACGGAGACCTGCTGGGAGGTCATCCGCTGCCAGGCCCCGTCCACCAGGTACATGGTCGGGTTCAGCGGATCGACCTGGACGTCGAAGAGACCGAAGGGCGCGACCGTGGCGACCGTGTGGCTCCAGGCGACGTCGTCGTTGTGCCCGATGTTCACCGCGGGCAGTCCGAGCAGGCTGGCTCCGCTGACGTTGACCTTGCCCGGGATCGTCAGCTGGCTCTGCCACATGCGGTTCTTGCCCTGCCACGGGAAGTGGGGGTTGGCGAGCAGCATACTCGTGCCGCCGGACACGCCCTGCGCGCCGACGGCCAGGGCGTTGCTGCCCATGCTGTCGCGTCGGCTCGCCGCCATCGCCTCGCGGATCCGCCGCCCGGTCTCCTTCGCGCTCTTCGCGCGCTGCGCGGCGGTGGGCGGCTTCGCCGCGGCCGCGGCGGCGACCGAGGCCCCGGGGGGAGCGGCGTTCACCAGGCCGTCGAGCAGGGGGTCGGCGGTGCCCATGATGATCTCGGCGTGCGCGTGCCGGTACACGTCGAGCTCGGTGATGGGCCGCACCCAGGCCGCGCCACGGCAGGCGGGGTCGGTGATGTTGCCGACGCCCGTCTCGGCCAGGTACCGGTTGTACCCCTGGACGTAGCCGCGGATGCCCTCCTTGACCTCCGGCTCCGGCCCGTTGGGCGCGGGCTGTTCGAGCAGCCGCTCGACGACCCGGTTGTCGTTGATCCGCTGGAAGTACAGGTCGCTGTTGAGGTTGGTGGTGCTGTTCTGGCTCTGGCCGGGGCTCGCCTTGCCCGTGGGCCCCAGATAGCGGGACCGCTGGGCGTTCACCATCAGATAGGTGTCGGCCAGGGTGCAGATGTTGTCCTTGGCCGCCGCGTAGCCGTAGCCGATCCCCAGGCCCTCCCAGTTCGAGGCGGTGATGTGCGGGATCCCGTACTCGGTGTAACGGATCGTCGGCTTGTCCGGCCCCGCCTCGGCGGCGGACGGCCCGGCGACCGCCGTCGTACCCATCACCGCCACCGCGGCCATGACCGCCAGCGGCAGCCTCGCCCTTGATCTCCTCCGCGCCATCGAGCCGTCCTTCCCCTGGGTCGCGGCCTTCGTAGCGGCCTGCGTACGAACGCGGTCACGCTAGGGAGGGGCGATGAAATCCCGATGACTCGGCCGGTGGGCACGCCGACGAGGCCGCGATGACGCCCGTGGCGAGGGCGAGGGCGGGGCGGGGGCCGAGGGCGGGGGCGCCACGGGGCGGGGGCCGAGGGCGGGGCCCGCACGGGGCGGCCGCCGACGGCCAGGCGCCCAGGTGCGGGTCCCGACGGCCAGGCCGCCACAGGGCGGGTGCCGACTGCCAGGCGTCCCGGTGCGGCTGGCGACGATGAGGCCGCCCGGCGCAGATGCCGACGGCGAGGCCCAAGACGCCGCCGCTCGTGTGAAGCCGGCCTCCGTGCCGTGCGCCGTCGCGCGCGCCCGCGCGTCCCGGCCGGCGCGCTCGGTTAGCGTCGCGATCCCACGATCGGAGCACCGATGTCCCCTCGCTTCCCCACCCGACGCGGCGCCCTGCGCACCCTCGCCGGAATCGGCGGGGCCGTCGCCCTCAGCGCCACGGCCTGCGGCCCCGAGGGCAGCGCCGACTCCGGGGCCACGACCGGGCCGAGCGGCTCGGCCGCCTCCCCCTCAGCGGGCGGCGAGCGCCGGTTCGGCGCCGAGTGGGAGAGCCACACCGGCACCTTCATGTCCTGGCCGGCCCTGGCCTCCGTCTGGGGGGACGACCTGCCGTCCGTACGGGAGGACATCGCGCGCATCGCCCGCGCCGTCGCCGAGTTCGAGGCCGTGGTGATGATGGCCCGCCCGGAGCAGGTGGCGGCGGCCCAGCAGGCCTGCGGCTCCCAGGTCGAGGTGATCCCGCTGCCCGTCGACGACCTCTGGGCCCGCGACACGGTCCCCGTCTTCGTGGAGGACGGGCGCGAGCTCGTCGGCATCGACTTCAACTTCAACGGCTGGGGCGACAAGCAGGAACACGCCAACGACGCCCAGGTGGGCCGCAAACTGCTGGCCCGCTATCACATCCCCCGCGAGCAGGCCCCGCTCGTCGCCGAGGGCGGTTCCTTCGAGACCGACGGCCAAGGCACCCTGCTCGTCACCGAGAGCTCGATCGTCAACGTCAACCGCAACCCGGGGAAGAGCCGGGACCAGATCGAGGACGAGCTGATCGAGACGCTGGGCGTGGACAAGGTGGTCTGGCTGGCCGGCGTCCGCGGCGAGGACATCACCGACGCCCACGTGGACAGTCTCGTACGGTTCACCGCCCCCGGCGTCGTCCTCCTGGACCAGGCGTTCCCGGGCACACCCCCGGACTCTTGGTCCCGCTCCGCCGACCAGGCCCGCTCCGTGCTCTCCAAGGCGACCGACGCCCGGGGCCGGCGCTTCGAGATCGTGGACCTGCCGCAGCCCGACCTGGACAAGATCACCGGCGAGGGCGAGGACTTCGTGTCCAGCTACGCCAACTTCTACGTCGCCAACGACTCCGTCTTCCTGCCCCGCTTCGGCGACGCGCAGGCCGACGCCCGGGCCAAGGCGATCCTCCAGGAGCACTTCCCCAAGCGGGAGGTCGTGCAGCTGCAGATCGACACCATCGCCTCCGGCGGCGGCGGCATCCACTGCGCCACCCACGACCAGCCGGGCAGGCCTGCGGCCTGACGGGACGGGGGCGCCGGGGGGGTGCGCGGGTCCCCGGCGGTCCGGCGGCGCGGCCGGTAGTGCGCGGGCCGGGCGGCGGCGGGGGCCGGTGGCGCGTAAGGAAGCGGGAGGAGGTGGAAGGAGGCGTGTGACGCGGGTGACGCCGCGTGGCACGTGTGGCACATGTGGCGCCATTTCTGGCCCATGTGGCGCCACCCCATGCGCCATCCGGGCACCCCCGCACACCCCCAACGCGCCATTCAGCACCACACGGAGCCATCTGGCGCCACCAAGGGTTGCCATGGCGCCATTCTGGTGCCACTATGGTGCACATGGACCTGACCCCCTTCGTCGATCACCTCCGTCGAGAGCTCGCGGTCGCCGCGAGTGCCGGCGGGGACGAGGCTCGTGCCCTGGCCGAGCGGCTGACCGCGCCGCTGGAGTCCGCCGCCCGGCTGACCCTCCTCAACGCGCTGTCCGCCGCCTCGGACGAGATCACCCGCGACCTGGCCCCCGGCTCGGTGGACGTGCGGCTGCGGGGGCTCGACCCCGAGTTCGTGGTGACGGCACCGCCCGCCGCCGAGCACCTGGCCGTGGAGCCCGCCAGCCTGACGACACCGATGGCGCCACCCGTGGCACCGATGGCGCCAGTGGCACCGTCTCTCGGGGACGGCGAGGACGGGGCCACGGCCCGCATCAACTTCCGGCTCCCCGCACCACTCAAGGCCCGCGTCGAGGAGGCGGCCGGCCGGGACGGCCTGTCCGTCAACGCCTGGCTCGTACGGGCGGTGGGCGCCGCCCTGGAGCCGGGCGCCGCCCCGGCCCGGGCGACCCCGCGCCCCTCGGGCCACGGACAGAGCTACCAGGGCTGGGTCCGCTAGCGGCAGACCCCACCCCTCCCCCGCACACGCCACCCCACCTGCGGAAACACCCACCAGAGTCAAGAGGACGGGACAGCCATGCCTTCTTACGAGACCCCCGAACCCATCACCGCGGTCCTCGAGTTCGAGGTCGCCAACGTGCGGATCACCGCCGGCAAGCGCGGGACGACGGTCGTCGAGGTGCGGCCGAGCAACGGCGCCGACGACGCCGACGCGCGCGCCGCACAGCAGACCACGGTCGCGTACGCCAACCGCGTCCTGAGCCTCAAGGGCCCCAAGAAGCGCGGCCTGTTCGGCAAGCAGGGCTCGATCGACATCACGGTCGAACTCCCCGCCGGCTCCCACCTCCGCAGCACCGCGCCCATGGGCGACTACGTCGCGGAGGGCCCGCTCGGCGAGTGCCGGATCAAGGTCTCGTTCGGCGACATCCGGATCGACGAGGCCACCACCGTCGAGCTGCGCACCGGCTTCGGCGACATCCGGATCGACCGGGCCGTGGGCGACGCCGAGATCCACGGAGCCGGCCGGGTCGACATCGGCGAGATCGACGGAACCGCGACCGTCAAGAACGGGAACGGCGAGACCGTGATCGGCGAGATCACCGGCGACCTCAAGGCCAACGCGTCCAACGGACGCATCACCATCGGCGTCGCGCACGCCTCCGTCGACGCCAAGTCCGCCAACGGCGCCATCGGCGTCCAGCAGGTCGCCCGCGGCGTGATCAACCTCCAGACCTCCGTCGGCGACCTGGAGATCGGCATCCGCGAGTCCACCGCCGCCTGGCTCGACGCGCACTCCAAGTTCGGCACGCTCCGCAACTCCCTCGACGCCGCCGAGAACCCCGGCACCTCCGACGGGACCGTCGAGATCCACGCCCGCACCAGCGTCGGCGACATCGTGATCCGCCGCGCCTGACCTCCCCGGAAGGGAGAGCGCAGCCCATGACCGCGACCACCACGGACCGGGCCGGCACCACGGCCCCGCCCGCCATCTCCGCTCTCGGCCTGCACAAGTCGTACGGCGACAAGGTCGTCCTCGACGGCATCGACCTCACCATCCCCGAGGGCTCGGTCTTCGCCCTCCTCGGCCCCAACGGGGCCGGCAAGACCACCACCGTCGAGATCCTCTCGACCCTCGTCCGGCCCGACGCCGGACAGGCCAGGATCGCCGGCCACGACCTCACCGACCGGCCCGACGGCGTCCGCGCCGCGATCGGCGTCACCGGCCAGTTCGCCGCCGTCGACAACCTCCTGACCGCGGAGGAGAACCTGCACCTGATGGCGGACCTGCGGCACCTGCCCCGGCCCGAGGGCCGCCGCCGGGCCGCCGCGCTGCTCGACCGGTTCGAACTCACCGAGGCCGCCGGCAAGCCGGTCTCCACCCTCTCCGGCGGCATGCGCCGCAAGCTGGACCTGGCGATGACCCTGGTCGGCGACCCGCGGATCATCTTCCTCGACGAGCCGACCACCGGACTCGACCCGCGCAGCCGCCGCACCATGTGGGAGATCATCCGCGGGCTGGTCGCCGACGACGGCGTCACGATCTTCCTGACCACCCAGTACCTGGAGGAGGCCGACCAGCTCGCCGACCGCATCGCCGTCCTCGACAAGGGCCGCCTGGTCGCCGAGGGCACCCCCGACGAGCTCAAGGCCCTGATCCCCGGCGGACACATCCGGCTGCGGTTCGGCTCCCTCGCCGACCTCGACACCGCCGCCCGCCACTTCGGCGCCGCCGCCCGCGACCCCGAGGAACTCACGCTCCGCATCCCCAGCGACGGCGCCATAGCGACCCTGCGGGCCGTCCTGGACGTCCTCGACGGCGCGGCGCTCGCCGCCGAGTCGCTCACCGTGCACACGCCCGACCTCGACGACGTCTTCCTGACCCTCACCGGCCACGGGACGCCCGACTCCACGACGGAGATGGCCCGATGAGCACCCTCACGTACGCGGTCAGCGACTCCCTGACCATGCTGCGGCGCAACCTCAAGCACGCGCAGCGCTACCCGTCGATGACGATCTCCACCGTCATCATGCCCGTGATGATGCTGCTGCTGTTCAACTACGCCTTCGGCGGCGCCATCGGCGCCGGGATCTCCGGCGGAGGCGGCGGCGCGTACATCGACTACGTCGCTCCCGGCATCATCCTGATGGCCGCGACCGCCGGCGCGGTCGCCACGGCGGTCGGTGTCTGCGTCGACATGACCGAAGGCATCGTCAACCGCTTCCGCACCATGTCGATATCCCGCGCCGCGTTCCTCACCGGGCATGTCGTCGGCAGCGTCATCCAGACCCTGATCGCCGTCGCCCTGGTCATCGGCGTCGCCCTCGCCATCGGCTTCCGGCCCGACGCCTCCCCCGTCGAATGGCTCGCCGCCATCGGCCTGCTGACCCTGCTCATCCTCGCCCTGACCTGGCTCGCCGCCGGGATGGGCCTGGTGGCCAGGACCCCCGAGTCCGCCAGCAACGCGCCCCTGCCGCTCACCTTCCTGCCCTTCCTCGGCAGCGCCATCGTCCCGACCGACTCCATGCCCACCGGACTGCGCTGGTTCGCCGAGTACCAGCCCTTCACCCCGGTCATCGAGACCCTGCGCGGACTCCTCATGGGCACGGAGATCGGCAGCAGCGGATACCTCGCCCTGGCCTGGTGCCTCGGCCTCAGCCTCGTCGGCTACCTCTGGGCCCGCTCCGCCTTCGGCCGCACCGCCAAGCGCTGACCCCGGGCGGCCCCGCCCACCGACCTGTGGGCCCGCCGCCGAACGGGCCGGGTGAAACCCCCGGCCCCGCCCCGACAGGCCCTTCGGCCGCCGCCGTACACCTCCACTCCGCACACCGCTCCCGCGCCGCCACCCGCCCCGCGCGCCGCCGGGACGCTCCGTGCTGCCCGCACGCCCTCGCCCGAGACCCTCCTCACCCGACAGGACCCACCTCCGTGGCTACCTTCCTCTCCCGGCTCGGCCGCTTCGCCTTTCGAAGGCGTGGCCTGGTCGTCCTGCTGTGGCTCCTCGCCCTGGTCGGCGTGGGCTTCGCCGCCTCGACCGCACCGCCTCCCCCCGCCGACACCTTCTCGATGCCGGGCACGGAGTCCCAGAGGGCCTTCGACCTGCTCCAGGAGAAGTTCCCGGCCGCCCGGGCCGACGGCGCCGCCGCCCGGGTCGTCGTCCGCGCCCCCGGCTCCGAGCGGATCACCTCGCCCGAGCGCCGAGCCCAGGTCCGGGCCCTCGTCGCCGACCTGACCAAGGCGCCCCAAGTCAGCACCGTGGCCGACCCGTTCACGACGAACGCGGTGAGCGCCGACGGGACGACCGGCTACGCGTACGTCACGTACGACGCCTCCGCCCTGCAGCTCACCGACGCGGCGCACGACGGGCTCGGCCGGGCCATGGAGCGGGCCCGCGGCGCGGGGCTCGTCGTCGAGGCCGGCGGCGACGCCGTCGAGATCGACCAGGCGATGAGCGGCACCGGCGAGAAGCTGGGCATCCTCGTCTCCGCCGTGGTCCTGCTGCTCACCTTCGGTTCGCTCGTCGCCGCCGGGATGCCGCTGCTGACCGCCGTCATCGGCGTCGGCATCGGCATCGGCGCCATCACCGCGCTCGGCAGCACCTTCGGCCTCTCCTCCACGACCTCGACGCTCGCCATGATGATCGGCCTCGCCGTCGGCATCGACTACGCCCTGTTCATCGTCTCCCGCTACCGTTCCGAGATCTCCGAGGGGCGGGAGCGCGCGGACGCCGCCGCCCGCGCCGTGGGCACCGCCGGTTCGGCCGTCGTCTTCGCCGGCCTCACCGTGATCATCGCCCTGTCCGGGCTCGCGGTGGTGAACGTCCCGATGCTCACGAAGATGGGCCTCACCGCGGCCGGCACCGTCGCCGTGGCCGTGCTCGTCGCGATCACCTTCGTCCCCGCCCTCCTCGGCTTCGCCCCGGTCAAGGTGCTGGCCCGCCTGGACCGCAAGCGGTACACCGGCAAGCCCCTGTCCCGGCGTCAGCAGCGCAAGGCCGCCCGGCGCGCCGCCCGCACCAAGCCCAACCTCGGAGCCCGCTGGGCGGGCCTCGTCCTGCGCCACCCGGTCGCCGTGCTGCTGGTCGGCGTCCTGGGCCTCGGCGCGGTCGCCGTACCGGCCGCGAGCCTCGAACTGGGGCTGCCCGGCGAGGGCACCATGGCCCCGGACACCACCCAGCGCAAGGCGTACGACCTGTTGTCGGACTCCTTCGGGCCCGGCTTCAACGGGCCGCTGACCGTCACCGTCGAGGCGAAGGACGCGAAGACGGCGGCCGAGCGGGTGCGGACCGCGCTGGCAGACGTTCCGGGCGTCGCGGACGTCTCCCCGGTGACGGCGAATCCGGCCGGAGACACCGCCCTGGTGACGGTCGTCCCCGAGACCGGTCCGACCGAGGCCAGGACCGAGGAGCTGGTGCGCTCCCTGCGCGACGCGGCGGGCGGTCTGGAGACCCGGACGGGCGCCACGGAGATCCTGGTGGCCGGGCAGACCGCGATGTTCATCGACTTCTCCCGGACCCTCGACGACGCCCTGCTCCCCTACCTGGCGCTGGTGGTCGGCCTGGCCTTCCTCCTGCTCATGCTGGTCTTCCGCTCCGTGCTCGTCCCGCTCAAGGCCGCGCTGGGCTTCCTGCTGTCGGTGAGCGCCGCACTCGGCGCCGTCGTCGCGGTCTTCCAATGGGGCTGGCTCGCCGACCTGTTCGGCGTCGACCACCCCGGCCCGGTGATGAGCACCCTGCCGATCTTCATGATCGGTGTGGTCTTCGGCCTGGCGATGGACTACGAGGTGTTCCTCGTCTCCCGGATGCGCGAGGCGTACGTCCACGGGGCCCGTCCGGGCGAGGCGGTCGTGACCGGCTTCCGCTACGGCGGGCGGGTCGTCAGCGCCGCCGCGATCATCATGACCAGCGTCTTCTCCGGATTCGTCCTGGAGGACAACGACTTCGTGAAGATGATCGGATTCGGCCTCGCCGCCGCCGTCCTCTTCGACGCCTTCGTGGTCCGCATGGCGATCGTTCCCGCCCTCTTCGCCCTGCTCGGCAGGTCCGCCTGGTGGCTGCCCCGGTGGCTCGACCGGCTCCTGCCGGACCTCGACGTCGAGGGCGAGCGGCTGGCCGACGCCGACGGGACCATACCGGGGGGCTCCGCCCGGGAGCGGCATCTCGTGGGCTGACGGTGGCCGATCGGCGTCGGTGGCCTTGCGCGGCCGGGCGTGGGTCTCTAGTCTCCCGCGCAATGGTTAGGAATATTTCCTAACCATTGCGGGTCCGCTCCGACCCGTACCCGATCCACCCCCCACTGGTGCACCACTTCACCCGAGGACGCCCGATGTCACAGGCACATCCGCACCGTTCCGCGCACCGCACCTCCCGATGGCACCGCCCCCTCGCGGGCCTCGCCGTCGCCACCACCGCCCTCACCGGACTCGCCGCGCTCGGCCCCACCGCGGGCGCGGCGGCGGCCGCCGGCCCGGCCGTGCCGTTCGGCAGCCACACCAAGCCGTACGCCGCCGGGACCCTGAAGCCCTCCGGCGCACAGAGCACACTCGACCAGAAGGTCGTGGACTACTACAACAAGTGGAAGACGGCTTTCGTCCGCCAGAACTGCGGCCACGGCTGGTACCAGGTCATCTCGCCCGACGCGGACCACCCGTACGTCGGCGAGGCGCAGGGCTACGGCATGGTCATCGCCGCGACGATGGCGGGTGCCGACCCGGACGCGAAGAAGATCTTCGACGGTCTGACGAAGTGGATGATCGACCACCCGTCGTCGATCAACAAGGACCTGCTCGCCGCCGAACAGGACAGTTCCTGCAAGAGCGTGGACGGGAGCGACGCGGCCACCGACGGCGACCTGGACGCCGCCTACGGGCTGCTCCTCGCGGACCGGCAGTGGGGCAGCTCGGGGACGTACGACTACAAGGCGCTGGCCCTCAAGCACATCGCGGCGATCAAGAAGGACGAGCTGAACCCGTCGACCAACCTGCTGAAGCTGGGCGACTGGAGCAGCAAGGGCGACGAGTACTACTACGTCTCCCGCACCTCGGACTGGATGGTCGACCACTTCCGCGCCTTCCGCGCGGCGTCCGGCGACGCGGCCTGGGACACCGTCCGCACCGCCCACCAGAACCAGATCGCCAACCTCCAGTCCTCGTACGCCCCGAACACGGGTCTGCTGCCCGACTTCGTCGTCAACACGAACGCGACGCCGAAGCCGGCCCCGGGCAAGGTCCTGGAGGACGCGAACGACGGCGCCTACTGGTGGAACGCCTGTCGCACGCCGTGGCGCATCGCGGACGACGCGGTGACCAGCGGCGACGCCAAGTCGCTCGCGGCGGCGCGCAAGCTGAACAGCTGGATCAAGGGCAAGACCGGCGGCGACCCGAAGAAGATCGGCGTCGGGTACAAGCTGAACGGGACGCAGATCTCCTCGGGCAGCGAGGCCGCCTTCTTCGCCCCGTTCACGCTCGCGGCGATGACCGACCCGGGCAGCCAGGCCTGGCTGGACGCGCTGTGGAACCGGATGCTGGCGACTCCGGTCGACACCAGCAGCTACTTCTCGGCGAGCATCCAGCTCCAGGTCATGATCACGGCGTCCGGGAACCACTGGGTCCCGTAGCCGCGCGCACCCCGGGCGACACGCGCCGCCGCCCTCAGGGCGCGTGTCCGCCCGGGATGCCAGGCTGGGTCCTCTGGGGGGACCGCAGCTGCGAAGGGAACACCCCGTGATCACCACCGACTTCTCCCCCGGCTCCCCCTGCTGGCTCGACCTGGGCACCCCCGACGTCCCGGCCGCCGCGGCCTTCTACCGGACCGTGTTCGGCTGGGAGTACGAGGCCATGGGCGGGACCGGGGACGCCGGAGGCTCCGGGGAGGCCGAGGACTTCGAGGGCGGCATGTTCCGGAAGGACGGCAAGATCGTCGCCGGGCTCGGCACGCTGACGGAGAAGGGCGCGCGTTCGGCCTGGATGATCTACTACAGCGTTGCCGACGCCGATGCCACGACCCAGGCGGTCGAGCGGGCCGGGGGCACCGTCCGGGTGCCTCCGATGGACCTCGACGAGTGGGGCCGGATGGCGCAGTACAGCGACCCCCTGGGCGGCCAGTTCGCCGTCTGGCAGCCGGGGACGAACAAGGGCGCCGAGCTGGTCGACGAGCCCGGATCGCTGTCCTGGACCGAGCTGTACACGAGCGACGCCGCCGCGGCCAAGGAGTTCTACGGCTCCGTCCTCGGCTGGTGGTACAGCGACATGGAGATGCCGGGCGGCGAGGGGACGTACACCCTCATCACGCCCGCCGGGCTCCCGGCGGAGCGCATGCACGGCGGTCTCCTCCAGCTGCCTTCGGATCAGCTCGCCCTCGCGGGCGGGCGCCCGTACTGGCACCCGGTCTTCGCCGTCGCGGACTGCGACGCCACGGTGGCCCGGGTCACCGGGAACGGCGGCACCGTGCAGATGGGCCCGGCCGACGTGCCGGGCGTGGGCAGGCTGGCCGTCTGTCTCGACCCGGCGAACGCGGACTTCGTCGTCCTGGCTCCCGAAGCGGGCTGAGCCCGCCCCCGGCGGCGCCCCGACCCGCTACCGTACCGACGAGTAGGGGCGGGGCCGCCGCCCCGGAGTCTCCGGCGACGAGGGGTGTGGGCGATGGAACGGCAGCGGAGCCTGGAGGAGAGCGCGGTGATCGACGCGCCTCCGGCGACCGTCTACGGGCTCGTGTCGGAGCTGCGGAACATGGGGCGCTGGAGTCCGGAGTGCCGTTCCGTATGGGTGCCGTCGCGGACCTCGGCACGGGCCGGGGCGCGGTTCCTGGGGTTCAACCGGCGGGGGCCGTTCGTCTGGTTCACGGTGGGCCGGGTGGTCGAGGCGCGGCAGGACCGCGCGTTCGTCTTCGACGTCGGGGTCTTCGGGCTGCCGATCGCCCGCTGGGGCTACCGCTTCGAACCGGAGGGGACGGGCACCCGCGTCACGGAGTTCTGGCAGGACCTGCGGTCCGGCGGACCCCGGGGCCGGGTCGCCGATCTCCTCGGCACGGTCTTCGCCGGCACCGACCCGGCCCGCCGGATCGCTCTCAACCGGTCCGGGATGCGCGCCACGCTGGCCGCGATCGCCGGGACCGCGACCCTGACCCGACCGGGGGCCTGAGGGGCGGACGACGGCCCCGCTCCGGCCGGGCCGGGTAGCCCCGGGGCCGGTCGCCCGCGCCCCGGGGCCAACCGGCCCGCGCGCCCGTCCGGCCTCCGCCCGCCGTCGTTCGGCCGTCTACTGCCAGTCGTCCCACGGCGGGGCGATCTCGTCCTCGTCGAACGGGGGCTCCTCGTCCGGGTCGAAGGCGGGCCTGTCGCCCTGCGGCGCCGGGCGGCCGGCCCGGGTGCCGGCGGCCGCGGCCGCCGGGGCCCTGGCGGCGACCGGAGCCGGCACCGCCGCGGACGGCACGGCGGCGGACGGGCCGGGCTCGGCGCCGGTGTGCTCGGCGAGCGCTTCGAGGACACCCTGGCCGTACTTGGTCAGCTTGGCCTCGCCGACGCCGCCGACGCCGGCCAGCTCCTCGATGGTGCCGGGCAGCAGGGTCGCGATCTCCCGCAGGGTCGCGTCGTGGAAGACGACGTACGCCGGGACGCCCTGCTCGCGGGCGGCGGCGGCGCGCCAGGCGCGGAGCGCCTCGAAGACCGGCACGGCGGTGGCCGGCAGGTCGACCGGGACGCGGGCGCCCTTCGCGGAGCGGGACCCCGATTCCTTGCGGGACGGGGTGGCCGGGGCCTTCTCCTTGCGCATGGCGACGGTGCGACGGCCGCCGAGGACCTCGCCGCTGCCGTCGGTGAGGACGAGCGTCCCGTAGTCGCCCTCCACCGCGAGCAGCCCCTGGGCCAGGAGCTGGCGCACGACGCCCCGCCACTCCGCCGTGCTCAGATCGGCACCGATGCCGAACACGGTCAGCGTGTCGTGGTCGAACTGGATGACCTTGGCCGTCTTCTTGCCCTGCAGGATGTCGATGATCTGACCGGCGCCGAACTTCTGGCGCCGTTCCTTGGCCAGCCGCCACACGGTGGACAGCAGCTTCTGCGCGGCGACCGTGCCGTCCCAGGACTCGGCCGGGGTGAGACAGGTGTCGCAGTTGCCGCAGGGCTCGCCCTGCTGCCCGAAGTAGGCGAGGAGCCGGACGCGGCGGCAGTCGACGGTCTCGCAGAGCGCGAGCATGGCGTCCAGGTGCGCGGCCAGGGAGCGGCGGTGGGCCTCGTCGCCCTCGGACCCGTCGATGAGCTTGCGCTGCTGCACGACGTCCTGCAGTCCGTACGCGAGCCACGCCGTCGCCGGCGCCCCGTCGCGTCCGGCGCGGCCGGTCTCCTGGTAGTAGCCCTCGACGGACTTCGGCAGGTCCAGGTGGGCCACGAAGCGCACGTCGGGCTTGTCGATGCCCATGCCGAAGGCGATCGTGGCGACCACCACGACGCCGTCCTCGCGCAGGAAGCGCGACTGGTTGGCGGCCCTCGTGGCGGCGTCCATGCCCGCGTGGTAGGGCACGGCGTCGATGCCGTTCTCCACGAGGAAGGCGGCGGTCTTCTCCACCGAGGCGCGGGACAGGCAGTAGACGACGCCGGCGTCGCCGTCGTGCTCGGCGCGGATGAGCTCCAGGACCTGCTTGGTCGCGTTGTTCTTCGGGGCGATGCGGTACTGGATGTTCGGCCGGTCGAAGCTGGCGACGAAGTGCCGGGCCTCCTGGAGTCCGAGCCGTCCGGCGATCTCGGCGTGGGTGGCCTCGGTGGCCGTGGCCGTCAGCGCGATCCGGGGGACCTTGGGCCAGCGCTCCTGGAGCATCGACAGGGCGAGGTAGTCGGGCCGGAAGTCGTGGCCCCACTGGGCGACGCAGTGGGCCTCGTCGATCGCGAAGAGGGAGATCTTCCCCCGGTCGAGCAGTCGCTGCATGCCCTCGGTGCGCAGCCGCTCGGGCGCCAGGTAGAGGATGTCGAGCTCGTCGGCGAGGAAGGCCCGCTCGACCTCCTGCCGCTGGTACCCGTCCTGCGTCGAGTTGAGGAAGCCGGCCCGGACCCCGAGCGCGGTGAGCGCGTCCACCTGGTCCTGCATCAGCGCGATCAGCGGTGAGATCACCACGCCCGTGCCTTCTCGGACGAGCGCCGGGATCTGGTAGCAGAGCGACTTGCCGCCGCCGGTCGGCATCAGCACGAGGGCGTCGCCGCCTGCGACGACCTGCTCGATGATCTCTTCCTGCTCGCCGCGGAAGGAGCCGTAACCGAAGACGCGGTGCAGTACCCGCAGGGCGTCGGAGGTCTCGGTGGAAGCGTCGGTGAGGGCCATTCGAAAAGCCTAGCCGCCCGGACGGACACCCTTGGCCGGGCCGCCGCAACCTGTGGACAACTCCGGAGGCGAGGAGTCCGGAACGACGCCCCCACGCGGACCGGTAACAGCGTTACCGCAACACTGGTAACAGCGTTACCCATCGAATACGGTGTTGCTCATGAGCACGCCGTATCAGGATGCCCAGCGCGCCGGCCAGGACGCCGTGCGCACCACGATCCTCGACCGCTCCATCGATCTGCTCGTCTCGGAAGGGCCCGCCGCGCTGACGATGCGCCGGATCGCCGCCGACATCGGCTCGTCGACCAAGGTCCTCTACACGATGTTCGGCGGGAAGGAGGGGCTGATCGACGCCCTCTACCGCGAGGGCTTCGCCCGCCTGCGCCGCGCGCAGGAGGCGGTGCCCCGCGCCGACGACCCGCTGAGCCACCTCACCCGGCTCGGGCAGGCCTACCGGGCGCACGCCCTGGCCGAGCCCGCCTACTACCGGGTGATGTTCGAGCAGCCGGTCCCCGGCTTCCGGCCGAGCCCGGACGCGCTCGCCGTCGCCGAGGGCGCCTTCGAGACCTCCGCCGCCGCCGTCGGCGCCTGCATGGAGGCCGGAGTCTTCCGGCCGGGCGACGCGCACGAGCTCTCGAAGCTGCTCTGGGCGGCCTCGCACGGCGCGGTGAGCCTGGAGATCGGCGGCCACTTCGCCCCGGAGGAGGCCGGCCCCCGCTACGACGCCCTGATGGCGGCGGTGGGCCGGGCCTTCCTCGCCACGCCCCCGGGAGCGGCGGGCACGGAAGCCGCACCCCCGGCCGCACCCCCGCCCGCCTCCCCGGCCGGCCCCCTCCCCCGTACCGCCACCACCACCGAGGGCGAAGGACGACCCGCGTGACCATCGAGCGACGTCGTCGCAACCGCTACCTCTCCGGGCGCTTCGCCCCCGTCACCGAGGAGGTCACCGCCCACGACCTGCCCGTCACCGGACGGATCCCGGCCCACCTCGACGGCCGGTACTTACGGAACGGCCCGAACCCGCTGGGCGTCGAGGACCCCGCCGCTCACGTGTGGACCCTCGGCGCGGGCATGGTGCACGGCGTGCGGATCAGGGGCGGGCGCGCGGAGTGGTACCGCAACCGCTGGGTCCGGTCGGGTCCCGTCGCCGACCTGCTCGGCGAGCGCCGGCGGGGCACCCCGGTCGACGAGCGCCTGGACGTCTCACCGAACGTGCAGGTCGCGGGCCTGGCCGGGCGCACCTTCGCGCTCCTCGAAGGCGGCATCCCTCCGTACGAACTCGACTACGAACTGGAGACGGTGGGCCCCTGCGCGCTGGGGGCGACCCCGCAGGGGTACAGCGCGAACGCCCACTCCCTCTACGACCCGCACACCGGCGAACTGCACGCGCTCGCCTTCCGCTACGGCTCCGACGACGTCCAGCACATCGTCATGGACCCCACGGGCGCGGTGCGGCGCACGACGACCGTACGGGTGCCCGGCAACCCGTACATGCACGACTTCGCCCTCACCGAGCACCACGTCCTCCTCTACGACTCCCCCGTGGTCTTCAGCCCGGCCCACCTGGCGACCGGGGTCCCGTTCACTTGGGACGAGCGGCGCGGGGCACGGGTGGGCGTCATGCCGCGCGAGGGCGGGCCGGTGCGCTGGTTCGCCCTCGCCCCGGGACTGGTGGGGCACACGCTCAACGCGTACGAGCGGGCCGGCGCCGCCGGTCCGGAGATCGTCGTGGACGTCGTCCGGCACGGGGAGGGCTTCGACATCCGGGACGTGGGGTCGAGCCGGCCCACGCTGGACCGCTGGACGCTCGACCTCACTGGCGGGCGGGTGCGGGAGGACCGCCTCGACGACCGGGTCCAGGAGTTCCCGCGCGTCGACTCCCGTCGTACGGGACGCCCGTACCGCTTCGGCTACACCGCCGCCGTCGAGCTGTACGCGGCGCCCGCCGGACCGGACGACGACCGGCCCGAGGAGGGCTTCAGCAACGCCCTGCTCAAGCACGACCTGGTCGCCGGGACGACGCAGGCGCACGAGTTCGGGCGGGACGGGACCGTCGGGGAGGGCGTCTTCGTCCCGGCGGAGTCCCCGTCGGCGGAGGACGACGGCTACGTCATGGCGTACGTCTACTCCCCCGAACGGGGCGCGAGCGACCTGGTGATCCTGTCCGCCCAGGACTTCACGGGAGAGCCGCTGGCCCGGATCCACCTGCCGGTCCGCGTCCCGCTCGGTCTGCACGGCAACTGGGTCCCGGGCGACGAGTCGACGGCCGCCGTTCCCACCGGCTGAGGCGACCGCGCCCCGTTCAGGACGTGCCGTCCAGGTAGACGTCCGCCATCGCCTCCACGGCGTCCGGGCGGTGGACGCCCATCGCCTCCACCGCCTCGCGCCAGTCGCCCTCGCGCAGGGCGCGCGCCAGCAGCGGCCGGGCCCGGTCCGGCTCCAGGACCCTCGCGAGCGCGATCCGGACCCGGGTCCCGCCGCCGGGAAACGAGACGCCCTCGGCCAGGGCCTCGGCCGCCGCGACCTCACCGGCCGCCGCCAGGGCGCCCACGACCGGCCCGACCAGCCCCTCCCACTCCTGCGGTCCCACGCCCGCGGCCGCCGCGACCCGTACGAACTCCCGCACGCCCTCGACGTCACCGGCTCCCGCCGCGCCGGCCGCGAGGGACGCCATCGTGCGCCGCGTCCCGCTCCGCGACCGCATCGTGCCCGCGAGCCGGTCGAGCTCCGCCCAGGCCCGGCGGGCCGCGGCGTCGCGCAGGCGCGCGATCGTCGCGACGTCCCCCGCGTACGGGTGGAGCAGCGGACCCGCGATCGCCTCGGCCCGGGCAGGGGCGCCCGCCTCGACGAGCGCCTCCGCCAGCCGCAGCTGCGCCTCGTCCAGGGCGTTCGACGCCGGCACCCCGGCGACGACGGCCTCCGCCCGGTCGGCGAGCCGCTCGACGCACACCCGGCCCTCGGGCCCGTCCGCCGCCCTCGCCACGAGATCCGCCCAGCCACCGACCTGGGCGACGGGGTCGGCCACCGTGACCAGCAGCTCCTCGGCCCCGGCCAGGTCGAGCGCGACGGCCAGCCGGGCCACCAGGTACGGCGCCCTCTCCGGGTCCACCCGCGCGGAGCGCGCCGCGGCGAGGGCCGCCGCCGCGAACACCTCGACGTGACCGGGACGCCGGGCGGTCCCGGCCGCCCGGGCGAGGGCGGTGAACACCGTGGCCCGCGCGTCCGGCCGCACCCCTCGCAGCGCACGGACCACGGCCGCGTGCTCACCCGCCCGGTAGAGCGCCTCGACCACCTCGGCCAGCACCTCACCCCGTGGGCGTTCCTCGGCGAGCCGGACGGCCACGGGACCCGTCCGCGCCGTCACGAGACGGACGCGGGGGCGGGGGCCGGAGACGGGCATGCGGAGGCCGGAGCCGGAGACGGCCCCGCGAGCACCGCCGGGGTCGTTGCCCGGGGCAGCACCGGGGCCGGCATCGGGGGCGGCGCCCGCATCGCCGTCGCCCAGGGCAGCGCCCGGGCCCGCAACGGAGGCGGCACCCGCATCGCCGTTGCCCGGGGAAGCGCCCGGGCCCGCAACGGGGTTGGCGCCCGCGTCGCGGTTGCCCAGGGAAGCGCCCGGACCCACAACGCGGCCAGCGCCCACGTCACCCAGGGAAGCGCCCGGACCCACAACGAGACCAGCACCCACATCCCCGTCGCCCAAGGCAGCACCCGAGCCCGCAACGAGGGCGGCACCCGCATCGCCGTGGGAGGCTGCGCCAAGGTCGGCCCGGACGGCGGCCCCTCGGCCCGCGCCGGGTCCGGCCGTGAGCCCTCGGAGCAGCGCGGCCAGCGAGCGGCCCTCCTCCTCCGCGTCCCGGGCCGATCTCGCGTCCCGCTCCGCCTCGGCCGCGAGCTCCGTCGCGCCGGGCTCGCCCGCCTCGGCCGCCGCGAGCGCCAGTTCGGCCAGCGCCTCCGCGCGGAGCTGCGGGGAGCGCAGCGTGCGGGCGGTCTGCGCGGCCCGGTCGTGCAGGCCGTGCTCGCGCAGGGCGTGCGCCAGGGCGCGCACGGCGAGGTCCCGTAGGCCGGCGCTGCCCCCGTGCTCGGTGTCCCCGCCGTGCTCGACGAGCGCTTCCGCCCACGCGAGGTCCCCGCGTCCGACCGCCACCTGGATCAGGCCCCGCGTCGTCGCCTGCGCGTTGTACCCGGAGAGCCTGCGCAGCAGGGCCTCGGCTCGGGCGGGCTCGCCGGCGTGGGCGAGTGCCTCCGTCAGGACGCTCAGGGCGTGGGCCGCCCGGTACGGGCCCTTCAGCGTGCGGGCCAGCGCCTCGGCGCGGTCGGCGAGGCGGCGCACTTCCTCGGGGCCGGCCGCCGGGGCGGCGTTCCGTACCAGCGAGGTCCATGCCCGTACGCGGCTCTGGGCGTCCGGCTCCGCGTCGGCCAGCGCGCGGGCGCGGGCCCAGAGGCGGGCGGCGGGGGCGGGCGGCGCGGCCGTTCCGGTCGGCCCGGGGCCTGTCCGCGCCGCGAGCGCGGCCAGTCGCTCCAGTCCGTGCAGGCGCAGCATCGGCTCGGTCAGCCCATCTACGAGGGCCTCCGCCCGGGCGTGGCAGCCGGCCTCGGCGAGGTGGAGCGCCACGGTCTTGAGGATCCGTTGCGTGACGAACCCGTCGCCCGCCGCGGCGGCCGTCGCCTCGGCCGCCGCGTACCGCCCCGCCCTCGCCTGCGCCCGGGCCGCGGATTCGTGGGCGAAGGCCCGGGCCCGTGTGGTGAGGGACGCGGCGAGCCGTTCCGTGTCCGCGACGCGCCCCTGGTCCGCCCAGACCTCCGCCACCCGCTGCCACGCCGCCTCGCGGTGCTCGGGCGGCGCGTGGTCCTCGATCAGGTCCCGCAGCGGCGCGTCCCGTCCGGTGCGGGCGAGGGCCTCCGCCATGCCCAGGAGCGCCGCGTAGGGCCCGCCGGTCTCGGAGAGGGTGTCCGCCACCTCCTTCGCGCGGTCCACGAGCCCGGCCCCGGCGAGCACCGTGGCGAGCCGGATCAGCGCCTTGTCGCGCAGATGCGCGTTCTCGACGCCGCGGACCGTGCGGCGGACGCGCTCCGCGAGCCGGACGGCCGCCTCGTCCTGGCCCGCGTCGGCCGCCCGCGCCACCAGGTCGGTCAGCGCTCCGGCCCGCGCACCGGCCTCCGGGACCGAGCCCGCCAGGGCCCGCGCCCGGGAGAAGTCGCCGAGCACCGCCCACACGGCCGGCAGCGCCGACGGGAGCGCCAGGTTCCGTGTCGAGAGCAGCCCGTGGTGGACGGCCAGTACGCCGAGGACGCGCAGGTCGGGCGGCTCCTGGGCGAGCACCGCGTCCTGGGCGGCGCCGATCTCGGCGAGCGCCGCCGCGTCCCCGCCGGTCCGGGCCAGCAGCCGGGCGTGGCGGGCGCGGTCCGTCGCGCAGGCGACCAGCTCGGGCACCCGGCCGGCGTCGGCGAGCATCGACGCGTACCCCCGCAGCAGGTAGTCGGGGGTGTCCACCGGCCAGCCCCGCCCCCGGTACGCGTCCGCCCAGGCGCGGAGCCGCTCCCGGTGGGCGTCGAGTCCCTTGGCGAGGAACCGTACCGCCGCGGCCTGGAGTTCCTCGTGCGCCAGGAGGTACGCGCCGGGGGCGCCGCGCCGGGTGAAGGTCCGGGCCGTCGCCGCCCCCAGGTGCTCGTCGACCCGCCACCGGTCGAGGCCCGTGAGCTCCGCGAGGTCCGCGGCCCGGAGCCCGCCGCCGGAGGCGGTGACGAGCCCGAGCAGGTCCCGCTCCTCCGGGGAGCCGTGCAGCAGCCGCTTGAGTTCCGCTTCGGCGTCCCGGCGTACCACCTGGGCGTGCGGTGACGCGCCGAGGACGCGGACGACGGCGTCGGTCCGCAGCGGGTGGGCGTCGGGCACGTCGGCGGGCAGCGGCGGGTCCGGCCGGCCGGCGACGACGACCCGCAGCCCGTGCGGCGGGTGGACCGGCAGCAGGGCGGCGACGCTGTGCACGTCGGGCCCGGCGACCGCGCCGCGGTCCTCGTCGAGGCCGTCGACGAGGAGGACGAGCCGTTCGCCGCGGGCCCGGCACAGGGCGGCGGCGTCCGTGAGGAGGCCGGCGAGGTGCGGGCCGCGGGTGGCCTCGGAGAGGTGGGCCGGAAGGGGCCGGTCGAGCAGGTCGGCCAGTTGCTCCAGGACGACGTCGGTGAATCCGGTCCGGTCGCCGTGGCCCGCGAAGCGGCCGGTGACGAAGAAGGACACCACGCGGACGCCGGGCGGCGGGTGCAGGGCGAACCAGGCCATCAGCGCGGACTTGCCCGCCCAGGCGGGCGCCCGCCACCACAGATAGCCGCCGTCGCCGGGGGCGGCGCAGAACGCCGCGAGCGCGGCGAGCTCCGGCCGCCGGTCGAGGAGTGCGGGCGGGGCGATGGCCCGTACCTGGTGCGCGTAGGCGGAGCGGGCGGTGGGCGGGGGTGTGAGGAAGACGTTCGTCTGGACGCCGCCGTCACCGATCTGCACGCCGCGCGCGTGCGTGGCGTCGACCCGGACCTCGGACGCCGGCCGGTGGATCCGGACGGGGCCGCCGCCCGCGCCGCCACCGGGCGGGCCGGAGCCGGCCGGGTCCGCTCCCGTGTCCTCGGCGGTCAAGAGAAGTGGTTCGTCTGGGTGTTGTGATCGCCGATCTGCACGCCCCTGGCCTGCTCGGCGTCGACCGTGTGACCGGTCCGCGGCGCCCCGGCCGCCCCGGCCCGTTCCAGGAGGAGCCGGGCGGCGGCGAGGACCCGTTCGTCGCGGTCGGCGCCGGTCTCCATGAGGCGTCCGCGCATCCGCGCCTCCCAGAGTCCCGGCTCGACCTCCTCGGCCTCCAGCGGCTCCGGTGTCCCTCCGTCGGGCCCGTCCGGGGCGGCGCGGCGCCGCAGCGCGTCCCTGAGGCCCGCGTACGCGTCGCGGACGGCGGACCCGGCGGACTCCGACACCCCCGCCGCCGCGCCGGTCGCCAACGCCGCGAGGATCAACTCGACACCTGTCATGCTCCCGCACCCCTCCGGGTGGGCCCCGGCGGCCGCTCCCGCAGGGCCCAACGACACGGCCCCGCCCCGGGGCACGGCGGGCGGCCGTCGGCGGGAGGCAACTTCGCGGGCACCTTCGGCGTCCTTCCCCACAGCAGGAGCACCACGCAGGGCCCAGGACAGCGGGCGCACCCCCCGTAGGGACAGGACACACGATGAGCGACAAGGCCCGGATCCTCTTCGACGCGCTCGATCTCGACCAGGACGGCACCCTGACGCGGGTCGAGGTCATCGGCGCGCTGCGCGCCAAGGGCCCGACGCTCGCCGCCCAGGGAGTGATCCCGGTCTGGGGTGTGGGGGACGACGAGGCCGCGTCGGCGCTGTTCGACCAGGCCGACCAGAACGGCGACCGGGTGCTCAGCTTCGAGGAGTTCGCGGCCCTGGTCGACCGCCGCTTCGGCTGGTGAGGTTCCTCAGGGGGTGGTCCGTACGGGGAAGCTGAAGGTGCGGCCCTGCTGCTTGAGCCACGGCAGGACCTGGTCCAGGGCCGCGACCGTCTGAGCGCGGTCGCCGCCGCCGTCGTGGAAGAGGATCGTCGGGCCGTTGGACAGCTCGTTCTTGACGGTGCGGACGATCGAGGCGGTGCCGGGCCGCTCGAAGTCCTTCGTGTCGACGTTCCAGCCGAGCGGGCGCATGCCGGCCGCGGCGGCGATCCTGCGGCTGTCGGGGGTGAAGGCGCCGCCCGGTGCCCGGTAGTACTCGACCTTCGCGCCGCCGGCCGCGTCCTCGATCATCTTCTTCGCGTCCAGGATCTGGCGCTTCTGGTAGGCGACGGACTTCTTGTCCATGGAGGTGTCGTGGTCCATGGTGTGGTCGCAGAGCTTGTGGCCCTCGGCGACGATCCGTCGAACGAGCCGGGGGTGTTCCTGGGCCCGCGGTCCGACCATGCAGAACACGGCCTTGACGTCGTTCTCCTTGAGGATGTCCAGCATCTTCGGCGTCCATCGCGGGTCGGGACCGTCGTCTATCGTGATGTTGACGGCCTTGCCGCCCGCCTCCGCGGCGTGCGCGATCCCCTCGGGCACCTTCTCCGGGTGCACCTGCGCCGGACCCTTGCCCGTCTCCCCCTCCCGCCCCGCGGGCGCGCTCGCGCCCGGTGCGGCGCCCGCGCCGGCGGCCGCCTCGGGGTCCGTCAGCGCGGCGGCACCCCAGGCCGCCAGGCTGAGCCCGATCGCCGACGCCACCACGGCTATGTGCGTGGTGTACTTGCGCTTCTCTCCCATGGAATGCCCACTCCCCGTAGGTTCCTGACCGTATCCCAGAAGGGAGGACGGACGAGACCGCCGGAAGGTTTCACGCATATCGGACGCGAATGTCACATCTTCGTCATCACGCCCGGTGGGCCCCCGCCGACGAGGCCGGTGCCGTCGGCGTGGTATGCGGGCGCGGACATCTCGGCAGCTCCGGCCGGTCCTTGGTGCGGACGGCGGGCAGCCAGGCCGTCGTGGAGGCACCCGCGACCGGGAGGCGGATCCGGAACCAGACCGTGGACGTCAGGTCCTCCTCGTCGATCACGGGCAGCCCGTCCGGCAGCCGGCACTCCGCTTCCAGGACGTCGCCGTGCCACACCCTCGTCGGCACCACGTTCTGCGCCGTGTAGGGGCGCAGCGGGTCGATCGCCAGGCCGAGACTGCACTGACGCTCGCGGTCCTTGCGGCCCTGACAGCCACGCTCGGCGTTGAACACCCGTATCGGAGAGGGGCCTTCGACACCCGGCCCGCCCGATCCACCGCCCTCACGCCCGGTGTACGCCCAGAGCGCGGCGCCCACCGCCGCGCACACGCCGACGGCGAGCAGCGCGCCGACCACCCGGGACCGGCCGCGCCCGCCCCAGGTGCGCCGCCCGCGCGGGGCGGGGCGGCCGGCGATCCGGTCCAGGAGGCTCTCGGCCGTGTGGGCGGCGCGCGCCTCGTGGCTGGGGGCGAGGCAGTCGGCGGCGAGCTCGCGCCAGAACGCGGGGACGGCGTTGTCCATCCGCAACGGGGCGCGCCCTTCCGCGTACTCGCGCACGGCGGCGGTCCGCGCGGCCGGGGTCGCGCCGGGGAAGGGCGAGGCGCCGGAGGCGAACACCTCGTGGATGACGATGCCGAGCGCCCACACGTCGGCGCTGGGCCGCACCCGCACGCCCCGCTCGCCGAGCGGTTCCCGTCCGCGCTCGGGCGGGAGGTAGTCCAGGGTGCCCATCGGGGGCGTGTAGCCGTGGGTGCCGGTCAGTTCGATGGCGAAGCCGAAGTCCGAGAGCTTCACCGAGCCGTCCCCGGCGATGAGGATGTTCTCGGGCTTGAGGTCGGTGTGCACCCAGCCCGCGCGGTGCAGATGGGCCAGGCCCTCGCAGATCCCGGTGATCAGCCGGGCCCCCTCCGCCTCGCCCACCCCGGCGTCGAGGAGTTCCCGCAGACTGCACCGGGCCCGCTCCATGACCAGGACGATCGCTCCGTCCAGGGCCGGGTCCTCGCACGCGCCGAGGACGACGGAGTCCAGCAGCCGCACCAGACGGGGGTGGGCCGCCCTGCGGCCGAGCTCGACCTCGCGCGCGGCGGCCTCGGCCACGTCGCGGGCCTGGCGCGGGGCCAGCCCGGCGGTGGGCATGATCTTGAGCGCGACCTCCTCGGGCGCCCCGCCGCCGGGGTCGGCCGGCCGGGCCGCGTACACGGTCGCCCAGCCGCCGGAGCCGATCGGCTCGGTGACGACCCAGTCGCCCACCCGGCAGCCCTCGGGCAGCGGCTCCGGCCGCCCGCTCCCCCACGAGACGGACCGCTGGTCCACCCGCACCACGCCCCTACCGTCCCCGCTCGGCTGGTTCGGCGCCCGGCGGCAACAGCGCGAGGTGCTCCTCGCGGACGATGCCGAACTTCAGGGCGAGGCCGACCACCGCCTCGCGCTTGCCGTTCCTGCGGTCCGTGCGACCGGTGTCCGCCGCCCCGGGGACGCCGATCCGCAACTTCTCGTCGGCGAGGTAGTCGATGTGCGAGCTGACCGCGCGGGCCGTCAGCCGCACGCAGGCGGCGTGGCCGCGGAGCCGCTCGACGACCTGCGGGGTGGTGGGCACCGCCACCGGCGAGCGGTCGCGCAGCCACGGTTCGCAGAGGGCGACGAGCACGAGGAAGTACGTGGCGGTCTCGTCCAGGGAGTACGCGGTGAGGGTGCGGCTCTCACCGAGGCCGCCCATGCCGCGCGGGTCCAGGTAGATGTGGTCCGGCGCGAACACCTGGAAGAAGACGGTGGTGTCGCGGCGGGTGGGCAGCACCACCCGGGAGAACTCGAACGGGATCGGCGCGCCCGCGCGGCGCGGCGGGACGCGCAGGTACTCGCCCGCGCCCTCCGGGTTCTCCACGAGATAGCTGTGGGTGGTGCTGTGGTTGCTGAGCTGCCAGTGGTCGTCGGTCGCCCGGATCTCACCGGCCAGCCGGGAGATCGCCGCGTCGGCGAGACGGAGCTCCACGGGCATGCTGGAGGAGCCCCGCCCGAACCGGGCCCGCTGCCCGGGCCCGAGCCTCAGCGTGACCGCGTCGCCGCAGGCCTCCCCGTCCACGCCCCCGCCACTGCCTTGCGGCAGGTGGATGACAATCCCGCTCACCGCTCCCCCGTCCCGCGTGCCGACCACTGCCCGACACACCGAACGTTACCGGTTGCAACCGGTGATGCACCGAGTGGCATCGGCCACTTCGGCGGGCCTCCACACGGTCCACACGTGCGGGTTCTCCCCGCTCGTCCGGTTCGTGACGGAGTGTCAGGGAGCGGGTGCGCCCGACCGGAGCGTTGCGACCGCGCGGTCGCCGAAGGCGGTCCACGGCTGCCAGCCTCCGCTGGGCCGTGCCTGGACGCGGGTGCGGATCCTTCCGTCGGTGGTGACCGCGAAGAGGTGGACGCGGCCGGTGGCGTCGGCGGCGGCGGACGGGGTGGCGGCGAGCACGACCCCCGGCTCGCCGAACTCCTCGGCGGTGGCCCACGGGCCGCCGGAGGAGGTCTGCCAGCGGTGGTCGAGGCGGGCGCCGCCGGGGGCCAGCGCGAACGCCTCCAGCCGGCCGTCGGCGCCGGGGACGAGCAGCGGGGCCGCGGCCGACCAGCCGAACAGCGGCTGCCAGGCGTCCCAGCCGCCGCTGGGGACGGACTGGCGCCGGTGGAAGGAGCCCACGCCGGACGGGGCGAGGGCGGCGACGGTCAGCCGGCCGCTGCCGTCCCGGGCCACCCGCGGCGCGTTGCCCGCGGCGGTGCCGAAGGCGCTCCAGGCGGACCAGCCGCCGCCGGGCGCCAGCTGCCACCGGTGGCTGAGCGCGGCGCCGCCGGGGGCGAGGAGGAACACCTCAAGGCGCCCGTCCGCGTTGGCGGCGACGACCGGCGGGGCGCCCGCGGGCCCGCCGAATCCCGCGTCCCACGGGTCCCAGCCGGCCGAGCCGGGCGTCGTCTGCCCGCGGCGTGCGACGACGGCGCCGTCGGGGCTCAGGGCGAAGACCTCCAGCCTGCCGTCGGCGTCGCGGGCGACGGCGGGGGCCGCCGCGGCCGGGCCGCCGAACTCCTCCCAGTCGGACCAGCTGCCGTCGGTCCGCTGCGCCCGGTGGTGCAGGTTGACGCCGCCGGGGGCGAGCGAGAAGACCTCCAGGCGTCCGTCGGCGTCCCGCCCGAGGGTGGGGACCGCCCCGGCGGGGCCGCCGAACTCCTCCCAGTCGGACCAGGTGTCGTCGGCCGGGTCGAGCTGGACGCGCCGCAGCATCGAGCGGTCGCCCGCGGCGAGGGCGAAGACGTTCAGCCGCCCGTCGACGTCGAGGGAGACGGCCGGGTTGTCCGGGCTCTGCCAGGAGGGCGGGGTGGTCCGCCACCGGAGGGGCGCCAGGTAGAGGCCGTCGCCGAACCAGCCGGCCGCGCTCGCGTAGCGCTCGGTCCCGTCGGTGACGACCTCGACCGCGTGGCCGGGGACGTGGCCGGCGTAGCCGTCGAGGGTGAAGCGGAAGGGGTCCGGGGAGGCGAGGACGTCGGTGCCCTCGTAGCCGGTCCGGGGGCCGATGAACAGGTAGTACCAGCCGTCCTGTTCGAGCACGAAGGGCGACTCGGTGACCGAGACGCCGGTGGACTCGGTGGTCTCGTCGGCGTACGTGACGGCGGGCCCGCTCCAGTGGACGAGGTCGTCGGAGCTGCGGTGGCACACGAGGTGCCGCCCGTCGGTGGCGGACACCTCGGTGTAGTACATGACCCATCGGCCGCCGATCCGCGCCACCATCGGGTCGCGGGCGGCGCGCCCCCGGAAGAGGGGGCCGGTGGGCAGGCGGGTCCAGGTGGACAGGTCGGTGGAGGTGGCGAGGTTGATCGCGGCCCCGTCCACGCCGCCGGCGGCGTAGAACATCCAGTAGGTGCCGCCCGACTCGATGACGTGCGGTGCCCAGAGGTGTTCCTCGCCGTGGTAGCCGGGGTCGAGGGTCAGGGCGTCGGCGTGGCCGGTCCAGGGGCCGTACGGGCCGGGGGCGGAGGCGTGGGCGAAGGCGGTCTCCGCCGCGCTGTCCGGGGCGTGGCCGGGTGCCGCGCTGTCGCCGACGATGCCGAACACGTGCCAGCGGCCGTCGGCCCCGATCAGGGTGTGGTCGTTGAGGTAGCGGCGCCGCCCGGGGACCGAGGGGTCGTAGACGTGGGTGAAGGGGCCGGCGCCGATCCACCGGTGGGGCGGGATCGTTCCCGCGGCGGCCCCGGTGGGGGCGAGGCCGGGGAGGGCGAGGGCGCCGGCGGCGGCGGTCGCGCGCAGCAGCCCGCGTCTGCTGATGGGGTGCATGGCTCTTCTCCTGATCGGCGGGACCCCGTGTGGGGTCCCGCGGCCGGCCGGGCCGCTCAGGGCGGGCCCGGCCGGTCGCGGGGGGGGCGGGTCAGTTGACGGCGGGGCCGGGCCCGTTGTTGAGCCAGGCCCAGTCGGACCACGTCGCGAAGCCGGTCTGCCACTTGTGGTAGACGCCGGCCTGGCTGGTGCCGAACACCTCGATGCGTCCGTCGGCGTTGGTCGCGGCGGTGACCTCGGTGCCGCCGCCGCCGTAGTTCTCCCACTGGCCGTAGGGGGCGTTGACCCCGTTCTGCCAGAGGTGCTGGGCGACGCTCCCGTTCATGGCGAAGATCTCGACCCGGCCGTCCGGCGAGCGTTCGCTGGTGAGCTGGGAGTCGGCGGGGCCGCCCGTCGGCTCCCAGTCGGACCAGCTGGTCGGACTGGTCATGTACTTGTGGAAGACGCCGACCGGGCCGGAGGCGAAGACCTCGATCCGCCCGTCCTGGTTGTGGTCGACGGTCAGGTCGCGCCCGCCGCCGCCGAAGTTCTCCCAGGCCGACCAGCCGCCGTTGACGGCGGTCTGGTACTGGTGCTGGAAGGTGTTCCCGTTGAGGGCGAAGACCTCCAGGCGTCCGTCGGGGGACTTCTCCACCTCGATGCGTCCGTCGGCCGGGCCGCCGCCGGTGGCCTCCCACTCGGACCAGCCGCCGTTGACGGCGGTCTGGTACTTGTGGAAGATCCCGACCGGGCCGGAGGCGAAGACCTCGATGCGCCCGTCGGCGTTCACGCCGGCCGCGATGTCGCGCCCGCCGCCGCCGAAGGGCTCCCAGCCCGACCAGGCGCCCGAGGGGGCGAGCTGGTAGCGGTGCATGAAGGTGTTCCCGTTGATCGCGAACATCTCCAGGCGCCCGTCCGCGTTCGGCGCGATCGCCAGTTCTGCGCCGCCCGGGCCGCCCAGGGCCTCCCAGTCGGACCAGGCGCCGTTGACGCCCACCTGCCAGGCGTGGTGGACGCCGTCGGCGCCCGCCGCGAACGCCTCCAGGCGTCCGTCGGCCGAGCGGGCCGAGACCACCCGGCCGGACTCCGCCGGGTACACCACCGGGGCGGGCCCGGGGCCGGGGTGGCCGAGGCGGTCCACCGCGGCGCGTGCCTCGTCCAGGTGCCGCCGGTGGACGCCGGCGTTGTACGTGGACCAGGGCTGCCAGTTGGTGCCGCCGTTGGAGATGGTGAACGCCGCGTTCGCGTTGCACTGGGCGGCGTAGGCGCAGGCGTCGTCGACCTCGGGGTGCCAGTAGTCGTTGATCTGCCACAGGCCGCGGTCGCGGGACGGCGGCGTGTTGTTGGTGACGTTGGTCGCCGACGGGTCGCAGCTGGACTCCGCGAGGGCGACGGCCACGGCGGTGACCAGGCCGTCGCCGCGGAATCCGGCGTTGTAGCCGACCTGGGCGCACAGGTCGCTCGAAGCGGCCTGCGCCGGCGAGGCGACGCCGGTCAGGATGCCCGCCGCCAGGAGCAGCGAGGCGAACGCCGACAGGACGGCGCGCTGGGGCGCTCTTCGGGAGCGCTGTCCGGTTCTCACCTGCTGTCTCCTCAGCTGACCGCGGGGCCGGGGCCGTTGTTGACCCAGGCCCAGTCGGACCACGTCGTGTACCCGGTCTGCCACTTGTGGTAGACGCCGGCCTGGCTGGTGCCGAACACCTCGATGCGTCCGTCGGCGTTGCTGGTGGCGGTGACCTCGGTCCCGCCGCCGCCGAAGTTCTCCCACTGGCCGTAGGGGGCGTTGACCCCGTTCTGCCACAGGTGCTGGGCGACGCTTCCGTTCATGGCGAAGACCTCGACCCGGCCGTCGGCGGTGCGCTCGCTGGTGAGCTGCGCGTCGGCGGGGCCGCCGGTGGCCTCCCAGCCGGACCAGGTGGTGGGGCCGGTCTGGTACTTGTGGAAGACGCCGACCGGGCCGGAGGCGAAGACCTCGATCCGACCGTCCTGGTTGTGGTCGACGGTCAGGTCGCGCCCACCGCCGCCGAAGTTCTCCCAGGCCGACCAGCCGCCGTTGACGGAGGTCTGGAACAGGTGCTGGAAGGTGTTCCCGTTGAGGGCGAAGACCTCCAGGCGCCCGTCCGGGGCCTTCTCCATGTCCACCCGGGCGTCGGCGGGGCCGCCGCCGGCGGACTCCCATTCGGACCAGCCTGCGTTGGGCGCGGTCTGGTACTTGTGGAAGATCCCGACCGGGCCGGAGGCGAAGACCTCGATCCGTCCGTCGTCGTTGACGCCGGCGGCGATGTCGCGCCCGCCGCCGCCGAAGGGCTCCCAGCCGGACCAGGTGCCCGAGGGGGCGAGCTGGTAGCGGTGCATGAAGGTGTTCCCGTTGATCGCGAACATCTCCAGGCGCCCGTCCGCGTTCGGCGCGATGGCGAGCTCCGCGTTGCCGGGGCCGCCCAGCGGCTCCCAAGCGGACCACTCGGCGTTCGCCGCGAGCTGCCAGGCGTGGTGGACGCCGTCGGCGCCGGCCGCGAACACTTCCAGGCGTCCGTCGGCCGAGCGGGCCGAGACCACCCGGCCGGACTCCACCGGGTACATCAGGGGCCTGGGCTGCGGGATGCCGCCGGGGACGCACGGCAGGGTCACGCCGTGCTCGGCGAGGTACACCTCGGGGTCGATGCCGTACGAGGTGGAGCTGTCGCCCCAGATCCGCAGGTGCAGGTGGGGGCCGGTGGAGTTGCCCTCCTTGCCCATCAGGGCGATCCGCTGGCCTGCCGTGACGTGTTCGCCGACGGCCACGAACCGCTGGTACATGTGCCCGTACTCGGAGATCCGCCCGTCGGGGTGCAGGATGCGGATCCACTGGCCGTAGCCGTCGGCGTATCCGGAGTGCGTCACCTCGCCGTCGCCGATGGCGTAGATCGGGGTACCGATGTCGTTGCCGATGTCCACGCCGTTGTGGCCGGAGTGGTACCCCTGGGTGACCGGGCCCTCGGCCGGGCAGGCCCCGGTGGAGGCGGCGGTCCGGGCGGCGGCCGGTGCGGCGGGCTGGGCCGCGGCCGACGGGGTCACGAGGAGTCCGGGCGCGAGGGCCGCGGTCGCCGCGAGCAGGACGCGCAGGGCGCGCCGGGGAAGACGGAGCAGCACGAGAGGGCTCCCGTCAGGCCTTGCGCAGGCGCGCGACGATGCCGTCGATGTCGCGCTGCATCATGTCGCGGCGGATGAAGTGACCGCCGGGCAGCTCGTACGACTCGTGCGGGATCCGCGCGTTGTCGAGGGCGGCGCGGAACTCGCGCTGGCCGGCGAGGACCTGGGTCTCGTTGACGGTGTCGAACCAGCTGACCGGGTTGGGGCTGGTGCCGGCGACGAGGAAGACCCGCTTGTTGCGGTAGCTCTCGATGCGCTGCACCGGGTTGTCGGCGTTCACCCGGGCCTCGTCCCAGAACGGGGCGCCGTAGATGGTGCCGCCGCCGAGGTCGAGGGCCGCGGAGGAGGCGTTGGCCCAGTGGGCCACGAGGCCGCCGTCCCGGCGCAGGCTGGCCGGGCCGGAGTGGGCGCTGACGGAGGCGAAGTGGCCGTAGTACTTGGCGGCGTACTTCAGCGCGCCGAAGCCGCCCATGGAGAAGCCGGCGACCGCGCGGCCGTCGTACTCGGCGAAGGTGCGGAAGTTGGCCTCGACCCAGGGCAGCAGCTGGTTGATGTGGAAGTGCTCCCAGTTGCGCGGGCCGACGTTGGAGCTGACCGGGTTGGAGTACCAGCCGGCGTGCCCGCCGTCGGGCATGACCACGATGAGCCGCCGGCCGGCCGTCCACGCGCGGACGCCCTCGCGGTCGAAGGTGATGAAGTCCTGGTCCGTGCCGCCGCCGTGGAAGAGGTACAGGACGGGGTAGGTGCGTCCGCTGGTGTGGTAGTCGTCCGGGAGCAGGACGTTGACCCCGGGGTTCCAGCCGATCGCGTCGGTCGCGAAGCGGTAGTACCACATCCGGTAGTCGCTCTCGTTGCGGTCCACGATCCGCAGTCCGAAGCCGTCGCCGGCCGCGGCGGCCGAGGAGGCCGAGCCGAGGACGCCCCCGGCGCCGAGGGCCAGGGCGGCGGAGACTCCGCCGGCGGACTTGAGGATGCTCCTGCGAGTGGGGTGGTGCGCGGTCAACGTGACCTCCTGGTAGACGCGACGGTACCCAGCGCTGGGCGTTTGGAAGGTAGCGGCGCGTCCGCCGGCGATGAATCCGGAACCTTACGGACTGACAGCCGCGGCCGCTTGGGCTAGGGGTCGGTCCGGCACGCGTCGCCGGACGGGTCCCGGAGGTCCCCGGCGTCCCGCCGTCTCAGAGGTGGTCGGGCCCCAGGAGCCTGCGCAGCGCCTCGTGACCGCGCCGGTCGTGGGGGTCGCGCAGGTCGAGGAAGACGGTGTGCAGGGCGCCGTCGTGGGTGTACACGTCGAGGTGGCCGCTGCCGTAGGAGGGGCGGCGTCCGGTCGCCCATTCGGCGGACTCGATGTCGGCCGGGTCGAAGCTCCGGCCGCCGAGCGTGATCCCTTCGCCGGGCAGGAGGTGGCCGGGGTCGAGGTCGTGGAGGAGCGTGCGGGCCTGGGCGGCGGTCGTCGCGTCCCCGTCCGTGAGGGCCCGCAGGTAGACCTCGCGGCCTTCGGCGAGGCGGCCGGGGGCGACCTCGACGAGGCGCCGGTGCGCCCGGTGGGCGGTGTCGCCGAGGAACGGGGGTTCCATGGCGCGCAGGTAGAGGCCGCATGCCTCGTCGGTGTCGCCTTCCTCGGCGGCCAGGTTGGCGAGGTTGAGCAGGGCCTTGCGGGCGTGTTCGGGATGCCCGCTGTCGACGGCGCGCCGGTAGAGCGCGCGGGCGTGCGCCGGTTCGCCGTGGCGCTGCTCGAAGATCGCGTAGTTGAACAGGGACTGGGGCGCGTGGTCGCGATGACCGGTGGCGACGGCCCGCTCGAAGGCGGCGCGGGCCTGCGCGGTGCGGCCGGCCTGGGCTTCCAGGACGGCCAGGTTCGCCAGGGCCATGGGCCCGATGTCGGGGTGTCCGCTGTCGGCCGCGCGGTCGAACGCCGCCCGGGCGGCGTCCACCCGCCCCTCGGCCCGGTCGCGCACCCCTTCCTCGAAGGCCCCCCGCGCGGCCTGCTCCGTGGCATCCACCGTCTCTCCTCCCTCGCGCCGGACGTGCGGCCGTCCTGACCCGGTCCTGGGCGTCCGACCGTCCTGACCCTGTGCCGAGCATCCGGCCGTCCTGCCCCCTGTCCTGAGCCTCCGGCCGTCCTGACCCTGCGCCGGAGGTCCGGCCGTCCCTCACACGGACCGTCCGCCGGACCGCCAGACCGTCACGCCGTCGGACCGCCGCACCGCCAGACCCCCAGCCCCCGGACCGCCAGCCCGCCAGACCGCCGGACCGTCACCGGACGTACGAGGCGATCCGCCGCGCGCACTCCAGCGACTCGGTGTGCGTGGTGTCCACCTCCAGGTCGTAGGCGACGCCTTCGTGCACCTGCCCCGCCTGGAGGGCGGCCATGCCCGGGATCCGGTCACCCCGGGCGATCTCGCGGCCCGCCGCGACCTCGCCGTCGCAGCGGACGCCGACCCACAACACGGTGATCCCGTCGAGGTGTTCGCGCCAGCGCCGCTGGGACCCGGCGCCGCCGAGGAAGACCTCGTCGACGATGATCCTGGCCCCGGCGCGGGCCATGACGGCGATCCCCTGCGTCCAGGCCGCCTCCAGTCGGCGGAACTCCGCCCCGACGCTCACGCCGCCGTCCGGGCCGATCTCCAGGCCCTCGTCGGACGCCTGCATGCGGGCGGGCAGCGCGTCGACGAAGGAGTCGACGCCGAACGCGAGCCAGGTGTCCGGGAGCACCGACTGGAGGCAGCGCACGATGCCGGACTTCCCCGCGCTGGAGCCGCCGTTGAGGATGATCATCTGTGTGGTCACCGCGCCACGGTAGGCCCCGTCCGCACGCGCCGGGAAACGGATTTCGGCGCGCCGGGGCTCAGTTCCCGCCGAGCGTCCGCACATACGGCTCGACGCCGGGGCGGTGGGCCGGCCAGCCCGGGTAGCCCGTGGCGGTGAACGCGGCCAGTGCCCCGCTGAACGAGCGGGCCAGCTCCCGGTCCCCGGCGTCGACCGGGCCGAGCATCGGCGCCGTCGCGTACGCGTCGAGGCGGTCGAAGGCGAAGGGGAGGTCGGCGCAGTGCGGTGCGCCGAGTCCCGGCACGGCCGTCGAGACGCGGCCGAAGCGGTAGACGTGGGCCGGGGTGCCGTGGGCGGCGCACTCCCGCGCGAGGGTGTCGACGCCCTCCCCGAAGGCCGCGCGGGTGACGGCCGCGACCAGGTCGGCCGGGGCGTCGGGCCCGAGGAAGGCGGTGGCCTCGTGGGTGGTGCTGCCGACGAGGACGCCCTTGCCCGCGAGCCCTCCGCCCGCGAGCCCTCCGCCGGCGAGGGCCGTGGGCCGGTCGGCCCGGTGGCCGAAGCCGCCGAGGACGGGGTACATCGGCGGGGCGGCGTCGCCCGGACGGGCCAGTTCGGCCGCGACCCGCCCGTAGGCGTCGAGGAGGTCGGCGACGGGGACGTCCCGCAGGGACTTGGCGAGGTGCTCGTCGCGCTCGATGCCGAGCAGGGCGAGGAAGCGGTCCGCCGCGTGGGCGGCGACCTCGGGCGCCTGCGGGCGGAGGCTCCAGGGGCCGCTCTGCAGGACCACCCGGTGGACGAGCGGGCCGGTCGCCGGGTCGAGCGCGAGGGCGAGGGCGGAGTACGCGCCGGCGGACTGGCCGCCGACGGTGATCCGGTCCGGGTCGCCCCCGAAGGCGCCGATGGTGTCCCGTACCCAGTGCAGGACCGCGGCCTGGTCGCGGACGCCGAGGTTGTCCGCGCCCGCCTCGGGGAGGTGGAGGTAACCCAGCGGCCCGATCCGGTAGTTGGCGGTGACCACGACGATGTCCCCGGCGGCTGCCAGGCGGGCGCCGTCGTACCAGTCCCAGCCGCCGGAGCCGGAGGCGAAGCCGCCGCCGTGGAACCAGAGCAGGACCGGGCGCGGCCGGTCGGTGCCGACGGCTCCGGCCGGGGTCCAGACGTTGAGGTTGAGGCAGCCCTCCTCGTCCCCGTCGGGCGTCCGCGCGCCCATGACCGCCGCGAGCCGTCCGGGCCCCTGGGGCACGGAGGGTCCGGGCCGCGTCGCGTCCCGGATGCCCGGCCAGCCGGGGTGCGCGGCGGGCGGCCGGAAGCGCAGCCGTCCCACCGGTGGGGCTGCGTAGGGGATGCCGCGGAAGGCGGTCACCCCGCCGTCCGTCGTGCCCCGCAGGCTCCCCTGGCGGATCGCCAGGACCGTCGTGTTCCCGTTCGTGTCTTCCCTCGTCACCCGCCCAGTGTGCTACCTCTCGGACTTCGGCGCGGGACCCAGGACCCGGTCCAGGTAGGCGTTGGCGAAGACTCCCGTCGGGTCGACCTCGTCCCGTACGGCGGTGAAGGCGTCGAAGCGCTCGTAGCGGGTGCGCAGCGTGGCGGCGTCCAGCTGGTGCATCTTGCCCCAGTGGGGGCGGCCGCCGAACGAGCCGAGGATGTCCTCGCAGGCCCTGAAGTACCGCTCGTGGGGCATGCGGTGGTACTGGTGGAAGGCGATGTAGCAGCTCTCGCGGCCGTACGCGGTGGAGAGCCAGATGTCGTCGGGCGCGGCGAAGCGGACCTCCAGCGGGAACGACACGGGCTCGCCGCTCCGGTCGACCCAGCGCTTGATCTCGCGCAGCGCGTCGACGGCGGCCTCCCGGGGGACGGCGAACTCGCCCTCGTGGAACCGTACGTCGCGGACCGAGGCGAAGACCTTGTACGACAGGTCGGTCCACTCGCGGGCGGACATGGCCCGGGCGGCGAACCGGGTGATGGGCGGGACGAGCGCCGGGACGCGGGTGCCGAGCCGGTTGAGCAGGTCGAAGCCGGTGCCGCTGACGGTCTCGTCGAGGCGCCGGGAGAACTCCCCGATCGGGGTCAGCGGGGTGTCGCCGGGCAGCCGGCGGAAGCTGCGGGTCAGCGTGGTGCCGCTGTGCGGGAACCAGAAGAACTCGAAGTGGTCGTTGGTGTCGGCCAGTTCGTGGACGCGGGACAGGGTCTCCGCGACCGGCCTGGTCTCGTCCCGGGCGTGCAGCGCGAAGAGCGGGACGCACTGGAGGGTCACCCGGGTCAGGATGCCGAGGGCGCCGAGGCCGACCCGGGCGGCGGCGAAGAGCTCGGGCCGCTCCTCGGCCGAGCAGCTGACGAGGGTGCCGTCGGCGAGGACCAGCTCCAGCGCGCGCACCTGGGTCGCGATGCCCCCGAAACGGGTGCCGCTGCCGTGGGTGCCGGTGGAGATGGCGCCCGAGATGGTCTGGCGGTCGATGTCGCCGAGGATCTCCAGGGCGAGTCCGTGCTCGGCGAGCAGCGGGTTGAGGCGCCACAGCGGCATGCCGGCACCCACGGTGACCAGGCCCGTCGTGCGGTCCACCGACTCCAGCGCGGCGAGCCCGTCCAGGCGCAGCTGGACGTCCGGGGCGACGGCGACGGGGCTGAAGGAGTGGCCCGCCCCGACGGCCTTCACCCGGCTCCCGCCGCGTGCGGCGGCGGCCACCGCGGCCGCCACCTCGCCGGCGTCGGCAGGGCGCACCACCCGTACCGGGGTGGCGTGTTCGCTGCCCGACCAGTTGCTCCACGTGCCCGCCACGTTCGTCATGCCCGGGGTCCTCTCGCAGGGATCGGCGGTCCGCGCCGTACCGGGCGCGGTCGACGGAAGACTGAACTCGGTCAAGCGTCCAAGTCAAGCGTCCTGAAGCATTGACTTGGACGGGTGACCGAGAGAAGGTGGCGCCCCAGCAGGACCGAAGACGCCCGTCCTCAGACAGGGGGAGCTGCCTTGCCGGCCACCACCGCCATCCGTGCCGCCGCCGCGCCGATGTCCTTCGAGGAGCTGCGCCGGGCCACGGCCGAGCTCAGCCCGCCCTTCGCCGTGGTCGACCTGGGAGCGCTGCACGCCAACGCCACCGGGATGGCCCGCCGCGCCGGGGGCAAGCCCATCCGGCTGGCCAGCAAGTCGCTGCGCTGCCGCCCGCTGATCGAGCAGGTGCTGCGGATGCCGGGCTTCTCCGGCGTCCTCGCCTTCACGCTGCCCGAGGCGCTGTGGCTCGCCCGCACCGCCGACGAGGCCGTGGGCGACATCCTGGTCGGCTACCCGTGCGCCGATCCGGCCCCGCTGCGCGCCCTCGCGGCCGACGAGCGGGCCGCCGCCCGGGTCACGATCATGATCGACTCGCTGGAGCACCTCGACCTGCTGGACTCCGTGCTCGGCGCGGACGGCCCCGCCGTACGGGTCTGCCTCGACCTGGACGCCTCGCTGCGGCTCCTCGGCGGCCGGGTCCACCTGGGCATGCGCCGTTCCCCGCTGCACAGCCCCGACGCCGCCGCGGCGCTGGCCCGGGCCGTGGTGGCGCGACCGCGGCTGCGGCTGGTCGGCGTCATGTCGTACGAGGGGCAGATCGCCGGGGTCGGCGACGCCCAGCCGGGCTCGCCGCTCACCCGCTCGGCGCTACGGCTCGTCCAGCGGACGTCGGCGCGGGAGCTGCGCCGGCGGCGGGCGGCGGCGGTGCGGTCCGTGCTGGACGTCACCCCGCTGGAGTTCGTCAACGGCGGCGGGACCGGCAGCCTGGAGGCGACCTCGGCGGAGCCGGCGATCACCGAGCTCGGGGCCGGGTCCGGCATCTACTCCCCCGCGCTCTTCGACCACTACCGCGCCTTCCGGCCGCTGCCCGCCGCCTACTTCGCCCTCGACGTGGTCCGGCGGCCCGCGCCCCGGCACGTGACGGTGCTCGGCGGCGGCTGGACCGCCTCGGGCCCGGCCGGCCCGGACCGCCTGCCGGTGCCGGTGTGGCCGGCCGGGCTGCGGATGCTGGCCCAGGAGGGCGCGGGCGAGGTGCAGACCCCGCTCGTCGGGGACGCCGCCGACGGACTGCGGCTCGGGGACCGGGTCTGGTTCCGCCACGCGAAGGCCGGGGAGCTGTGCGAGCGGGTGGACCGGCTGCACCTGGTCGAGGAGGGCCGGATCGTGGACATCGTCCCCACCTACCGCGGCGAGGGCCACGCCTTCCTGTGATCCGTGGCGTGGCGGCGGGCGGCACCCCGCCCGCCGCCACGCCACGGCCGCGCTCGGGGTAGCGTGCCCCGACACCCCTCTCACCCCCGGGAGTTCCCATGGGCCGCCGATCGGCCGACGAACGTCGCGAGCAGCTGATCGACGCGGCGATCCGGGTCATGATCCGCGACGGCGTGGCGAAGGCGACCACGCGTGCCGTCGTCGCCGAGGCGGGGCTGCCGCTCGGCGCGTTCCACTACTGCTTCCGCGCCAAGGAGCAGCTGCTCCACAGCGTCATCGAGCGGATCATGCTGCGGGCCCTCGACCCGCCGGCCGCGCCGGTCCCGGCGGACCTGCCGGTCGACGAGGTGGTCCGGGGCACCCTGCGCGCCTACTGGGAACGGGTCCGGAAGAACCCGGACGAGCACCTGCTGACCTACGAGCTCACGCAGTACGCGCTGCGCAAGCCGGGTCTCGCCGACGTGGCCCGCGGCCAGTACCGGCACTACACCGAGGTCAGCGTGCGCCAGCTGGAGACCATCGCGCGCCGCTCCGGCGCCGAGTGGACCCTGCCGCTGCCGGTGCTGACCCGGTACGGGCTGAGCGCGCTGGACGGGCTGACGCTGAACTGGCTGATCGACCGGGACGACGAGGCGGCCTCGGCGGCGCTCGACCTGTACGCGGACCACCTGGTCACGCTGCTGCGGCCGGCCGCGGAACCGGCCGCCGCCGTCTGACCCGTATGGCAGGGTCGGGGGTGGCCGTACCACCACCGAGTCTGGAGCCGCACGTGCACACGCTGAGCCACGCCGACGTCAAGACAGCCGCCGACCGGATCGCCGGACACGTCCGTCCCGTCACGGTCGCCCCCGGGGACGCCGACGGGGTGTCGTTCGCGCTCGAACTCATGCAGCACACCGGTTCCTTCAAGGCGCGCGGCGCGCTGAACTTCCTGCTCGCCCACCGCGAGGCCGGGACCCTGCCGGCGGCCGGGGTGACGATCGCCTCCGGCGGCAACGCGGGGCTCGCCTGCGCGTGGGCCGCCCGCGGGCAGGGCGTGCCCGCGACGGTGTTCCTGCCCACCACGGCCCCCGGTGTGAAGGTCGAGCGGCTGCGCGGCTACGGCGCCGAGGTGCGGCTGGTCGGCAGCGAGTACGCCGAGGCCCTCGCCGCGTGCGACGCCTTCGCCTCGGAGACCGGCGCGCTCGCCTCGCACGCGTACGACCACCCGCTGATCGCGGCCGGCGCGGGCACCCTCCTGGAGGAGATCCAGCGGGGGCTGCCCGGCCTGGACACGGTGGTGGTCTCGGTGGGCGGCGGCGGGCTGTTCGCCGGGGTCGCCGCCGCGGCCCGGGCGCACGGGGTCCGGGTGGTCGCCGTCGAGCCGGAGAACTGCCGGGCCCTGCACGCGGCGCTGGAGGCGGGCCGGCCGGTGGACGTCACCGTCGACTCGGTCGCCGCGGACTCGCTGGGCGCCCGCCGGGCCTCGGCCGCGGCCCTGGACGCGGCCCGCCAGGACCATGTCCGCTCGGTGCTGGTGAGCGACGCCGACATCGTGCGCGCCCGCCGGTCCCTGTGGGACGACCGCCGGCTCGTGGTCGAGCACGCCGCCGCGACGGCTCACGCGGCGCTCGGCGGGGCCTACCGCCGGGAGCCCGGCGAGCGGGTCGCCGTCGTCCTGTGCGGAGCGAACACCGACCCGTCCGACCTGGTCTGACCTGGTCTGATCCGGGGGCGCGGGGTCACTCGAAGCGCGAGGGGTCGCCCGCCCCGCGCCGCACGATCTCGGCCTCGCCGCTGGAGAAGTCGACGACCGTCGTGGGCTCGGTGCCGCAGTCGCCGGAGTCCACGACGGCGTCGAGGACGTGGTCGAGCCGCTCCTTGATCTCCCAGCCCTGGGTCAGCGGCTCGGCCTCGTCGGGCAGGAGCAGGGTGCTGGACACCAGGGGCTCGCCGAGCTCGGCGAGCAGGGCGCGGGTCACGTTGTGGTCGGGGATGCGGACGCCGACGGTCTTCTTCTTGGGGTGCATCAGGCGGCGCGGGACCTCCCGGGTGGCCGGGAGGATGAAGGTGTAGCTGCCCGGGGTGGATGCCTTGATCGCCCGGAACACGTCGTTGTCGACCTGGACGAACTGGCCGAGCTGCGCGAAGTTCTCGCACACCAGGGTGAAGTGGTGCCGGTCGTCGAGGTGCCGGATCGTCTTGATGCGCTCCAGGGCCTCGTGGTTGCCGAGCCGGCAGCCCAGCGCGAAGCAGGAGTCGGTGGGGTACGCGATGAGGGCGCCGGCCCGGAGGCTGTCGACCACGGTGCCGATGGTGCGGACCTGCGGGGTCTCGGGATGAACGTCGAAGTACTTGGCCATCGTCCGACCCTACGGGAATCCCTTCCTCCGGGTGGAACACGACGCCCTCCGGGACCGCTCGGGTCCCGGAGGGCGTCGTTCCGATCAGAACGGGATCAGGCCGGGGTCACCAGGTGCCCGGCGTGGACTGCCAGCTCTTCAGCGGATTCTCGAAGCCGCCGTCGGTCCGCGCCTTGAAGGTGTTGGCCGCGGTGGCGCCGAGGGCGTCGTTGTACATGATCGCGAGGTCCTCGCGCCCGTCGTGGTCGGTGTCGCCCGAGACCGGGAACGACGCCTCCTGGACGTGCCAGGTGCCCGAGGGCGCCTGCCAGCTGCGGAATGCCTCGTTGATCGTGCCGTCCGGCTTGCTGGTCATGGTGAACAGCGAGGCGTTGCCGTAGCCGTAGTCGTACATCACGGCCAGGTCGGCACGGCCGTCGCCGTTGTAGTCGCCGGCGGTGAGCTTGGAGCGCCACCACTCCCACTGACCGGGGTTCATGTGCAAGGACGGGGTCGTCGCGGCGAAGCCGCCGTCGGCCTTGCTCGGGAGGGTCCACACGGTGACCGAGCCGTCGTTGTAGCCGTAGAAGCCGACGAGGTCGTCACGGCCGTCGCCGTTGAAGTCGCCCCCGACGAACTTGGTCTGCCCCTGGCACCAGTTGCCGGCGCCGGAGCGCCAGCTGCCGAAGATGCTGTTGAACGAGCCGTCCGCCTTCGACAGGAAGGTGTAGGCGCCGGTGTCGCAGTTGCCGTGGTCGTAGAGCATGACCACGTCGTCGCGGCCGTCGCCGTTGTAGTCGCCGGCGACCAGCTTGCCCTTGGTGGCGTCCCAGTTGCCGGGTCCGGTGTACGCGCTGCGCGGGAGCGAGAGGAAGGTGCCGTCGGCCTGTCCCAGGAAGGTGAACATGCCGTTGGCGCCGTCACCGTAGCCGTAGAGCGCGGCCAGGTCGTCGCGGCCGTCGCCGTTGAAGTCGCCGGAGATCCACTGGGACTGCGCGACCTGCCAGGTCCAGGCGCCGTTGGTGTGGGCGGCCACGGGGGCCGCGAAGCCGCCGTCCGCCTTGGCCAGGTGCGTGAACAGGCCCATCGCGTCGCTGCCGTAGTCGTAGACGGTGGCCAGGTCGGAGCGGCCGTCACCGTTGAAGTCGCCCGCCAGCTCCCTGCGGACGGTGTCGGTGCGGTCGTTCCAGTGGTGCTCGACGGTGGCACCGGTGTAGCGGTTGTGGCGGATGTAGCCGTTCTGGAAGTCGGTCCGGGGACCGCCCGCGACGTCGTACTCCTCCGACTGCGGATAGCCGAGCCAGCTCTTGCCGGCGCCCAGCGACAGCCACGTGTTGCGGATGCTGCCCCACACGCCCCAGGCCTGGCCGGTGGTGGTGGTCCAGAAGATGGAGCGGGTGTCGGAGGTCTCGCCGCGGCGGCGGAAGTGGTTGTACCGGCCGATGCCGTCGTCGACGTTGGTCTCGTCGGTGGTCGGGTAGCCGAAGCCGGACGGGCCGCCCAGGTCCAGGTACTTCTTGTAGATGGTGCCGTGGATGGAGCGTCCGCCGAAGTCGTACGTCCAGTAGATGGCGCCGTCGCCGCCGGAGCCCCGGAAGGTGGTCACCCAGGCGTCGCTCTCGAAGGTGGTCGACTCGTCGGAGGTCGGGTAGCCGAGGAAACCGTTCTCGGCGCCGAGCGACCTCCAGTAGTCGCGGATGCCGTTCTGGATCATCCAGGCGCCGGTGGTCGGGTGCCAGTAGATGGAGGCGTTCTCACCGTTGACGCCGTTCGCGCGGAAGCCCGCGTACCGTCCCAGCCCGTCCGAGGGGACCAGGACGTCGGTGGTCGGGTAGCCGTAGCCGCCCGGGCCGCCCTTCGCCAGGTACTTGGCGAGGATCGGGCCGCACAGGGAGTGCGTGCCGGTCGCGGCCGAGCTGAAGCTCTGGCACTCGGACCAGGGGGTGCCGCCGAGCACGAGCCTGCGGCCCGCGCCGAAGGAGGAGCCGCCGCCGGGCGCCTGGCCCGGGAACTCGGTGATCTCGCCGGTGGCGTCGCGCGACCACAGGTCGGCGTAGCCGTTGCCCTCGAAGTCGCCGTTGCTCTCCAGGTGCTGCGGCGAGGTGAAGCCGGTCGCGATCGCGGTGGAGCGGGCCGTGGCCTCGCCGTACACGGTGAGGTCGGCGGCGGTCGGCGAGGAGCTGTCGGTGGTGACGCGGCTGGTGTACTGGTGGATCTTGCCGGTCACCTTGTCGCGGGCCCAGATCTCCGGCAGCGCGTCCCCGTTCAGGTCACCGGGGGCGATGAGGGTCATGTTCTGCCAGTCGGCGTTGCCGAGCAGGATCGGCGGCCGGAAGCCCGCCTCGGTGACGTCGAGGTAGGCGCCGGTCGAGCCGAGGTAGAGGTAGAGCTCCGCGCCGGCCTTGACCAGCAGGTCGGGCTGGTCCCCTTCGTCGACCTTGCCGTCCTTGTTGTCGTCGTCGACGCTGCCGATGACGAGGGCCTGGTCGGCGTGGGCCCACTTGTCGTTCTCCTCCATGGCGGTGGCCAGCAGGATGCGGTTGGCGTCGACCGGCTGGAGGTCGCCGTCACCGTTGCCCGGGTAGACGACCAGGTCCTTGCGGGTGCCCGAGGGGGACGGGCGCAGCGCGACGAGGTCCTCGTAGTAGTCCGTGTTCCAGCTGCCTCGGTGGGACAGGGACACGGTGTCGCCGAACGGGCCGCGGTTGCCCAGCTTCTTGGACAGGTCGAAGGTGCCGTCGCCCTTGCCGGGGTGCATCCACAGGTGGCCCGAGCCCGGGTCGACGCTCCAGACGTCGACGGTCCCGTCGCCGTTGAGGTCGCCGGGCTTGTCGCGGGTCGGCTTGCGCTTGGCGTAGAAGAGGTACGCCTTGAGGTCGGAGCGGTTGTTCGCCGCGTCGAGGCTGCGCACGAACAGGGTCTGCGGGCCGGTCGTGGACGGCGTGTACTCGACGGACGCCTCACCGCCGGCCTGGGCCGTGCCGACCTCGCGGACCTTGGGGTCGGACTCGGTCCACCACTGGTACTTCACGACATCGGACTCGCCGTTGGCGTTGAAGGTGAAGGTGCCCTTGGTACGGGCCTGGGAGGTGTTGTCCGGCTCGTTCTCGGGGTACTGGACGGAGGACACCTTGGGCGGGTGGCCGGGCCGGGTGGCGTCGATGCTGAAGACGCACTGGCCCGCCCAGGGACCGCCCGCGTAGTCGTCGAGTCCGCGGACGTCCCACCGGTAGGTTCCGGTGGGGAGCTCGGCGGCGGGGATGCGCACCTGGGCGACGTTGCCGCTGGCGACCCACACCTGGGGCCGCTTGATGGTGCCCCAGTAGTCCTGGTCGTTCCAGTAGTTGAACTCGGCCCGGATGCCGCCGTCCTCGGCGTCCGAGACGCGGGCCCGGAGCACGACCTCGTCGGTGGTGCCGATCATCCCACCGCCGCAGGACACCGAGGGGTCGGAGCCGCGGTCGCCGACCGGGTCCGGCACGGTGTTGTACTGGGTGGATATGCGGGCGCTGTCCGGGTTCATCTTGCGCCAGGACACGTCGACGGTGTCGTTGGCGGACTTGAGGCCCATGGTCCAGGCCGGCCAGTGCCAGCGGGCCGCGTCGGCGACCGCGGAGGTGACGTTGAGCTCGACCAGGTCGCCGTCGCCGGGGCAGTTGCGCCCGCCGAAGGACTGGCCCGAGGAGTCCACCATGCGCTTCCAGGCGGGCTGCCTGTTCCAGGTGGTGTCGCCACCGATGCCGTCGGTGTCCCAGATCTGGATGTCACCGGACTTGCAGCTCCAGGAGCCCGCGTACTTCTGCTGGATGCGGAAGGTGGAGGAGAGGATCTGCTTGTCCCACAGGGCGCCCATGCCGACCTGGAAGAAGGTCTTCGCGCAGACGATGTTGTTGTTGTTCGCGGCGTCCTTGGCGCAGCCGACGCGGGCTTCCTTGCTGAGCGTGCCACCGTTCCAGTAGTTGGTGTTCGCCGAGTTCGGGAAGGAGTTGTGCTTGTACGCGAGGGCCCAGACCGACTTCCAGTCGTCGCGCCACACCGGGTCGATGACGACCGGGTAGGTGGTGCCGGGAGCCGTCAGCAGCTTCCGGTCGGGCGTGAGGGTGAGCGTGTCTCCCTTCAGCGCGACGCCGAGGTCGGCCTGACGGGTGCCGGTGGAGATGCCGTCCACGGCGGGGACCCGGTCGGCGACCGGGGCCGGGGCCTTGGCGGCGGTACGGGCCTGGGGCGCGGTGGTGGCCGCGGCGGCCGGCCGGTCGGCGCCGGAGTCCCACATCTGCGGCTTGGCCGAGGTGAACAGGGCCTTGCCGGTGGGGTCGAGGGCCCGCAGCTCGCCGTCGGCCTCCTTGCGGACGGTCAGCCCCTTGCCCTTCAGGCCGAAGCCGAGGGAGGCGAGGGCCGGGTTGTCGGCGGCGGCGCGGTTCTTGACGACCAGCTGGTGCGAGAAGCCGGTGACGTCGGCGGTGACCCGCAGGTCGACTCCGCGCAGCACCTCGGGGTAGACGGCGCTGTCGCCCTCGACGCGCGGGACGGGCAGCGGCTTGGGCCAGGTCAGGGAGATGTCCCGGCCGTCCTTGCGCATGGTGACGAGCGGGGACTTGCCGCCGCCGGAGAAGGTGAGCCCGACGCGGGTGGCGCGCGGGGCGATCCGGCCGTCGCTCTGCCGGCTCAGCCCCGTGTCCGCGGTGACCAGCTTCCCGCCGCGCAGGACGCGGATCGGGGCCAGGGCGTGGTTCTGGGTGAACGTCCCGTCCGGGTTGGCCCAGACGTCGTCGGTCTCGGTGCGCTTCGAGGGCAGCTCGACCGGCTTGCCGGCGCGCTTGGCGGCGGCGGTGGCCTTGGCGTGCAGCGCGGTGTCGGCGGGGTCCGCGGCGCGCTTCGGCGTCGTGGCGCCCTTGGCGGGGGCGCCCTTGCCGGGGGCGGCGGGCGCCGCGGTGGCCGTGGTGGCCCCGGCGACGGGCAGCGTGCCGAGCAGCAGGGCGGCGAGCGTGACGGCCGCGGTGCGGGCCGTTCTGCCGCGGCGGGGCGGATCGTCGACGCGGGCGCGCGTCGGGATGGGTCTCACGGAGTGGGTCCTCGGAGGTCGGGTCGGTCACCGCACCGGGGTGGGTGTCCGAAATCTGGTGCGTCCGACCGCTCACCGAAGGCCACTTTCGGCCACCTCGACGATCGGCCGTTGGCGTTCGATTATTTGTAGCAGCAGGGCGGGCTTTTCTGTGAGGCGATCCCGCCTGTGGGCCACCGGATCACGCCTTTGTTGCCGGAAGATTGACGGAGGCTCAAATTCCGCCCCTCCCCACCCCTTGCCCGCTACGACCAGTAACTTTCCCCCTGACGCTCCCTCAAGCCGCCCACCGGGAGCCGCCTCGACGCCCACGGGATCCGCTGTTAGGTTCAGCGCCGTCAGCTGAAGCGTGATCATGACAGTTTTCACGCTACTCTCATCCTGATCTCATGGAGTGTTCGAATCTTGAGAAGATCCAAGGCGCACGCCTGGCGTGCGCCTCTGAGGCGTGCCTGGCGGTGGCCGATACCCCTGCTGGCCGTCAGCCTGATGACCACCGGTCTCACGGCCATGGACGCCAGCGCCACCCCCTCCGACCTGCGGCTCCTGGAGACGCAGCGACTGACGAAGGTCGGCGGGGCGCCGATCGCCGGAAAGCCGGCCCCCGGCCCCGCCGAGTCCCAGCGGAAGAGCTGGAAGAACGCGCCCGCCATCGCCTGGCCGAAGGCGGGCTCGGCCGAGATCACCCTGCCGGCTCCCGAGGCCACGCCCGCCGGACAGCGGATCCCGGCCGCGCGGGGTGCCCTCGTGACGGCCGCCAAGCCGGGCCGGGCCGTGCGCGCGGGCGGTCTGCCGGTGACGGTCGCGGCGCTGCCGCCGCGTACCCCGGCCGCCGCGGCCGGACCCGCCGCGCGTGCCCTCGGACGGCCGGTCGCCGGAGCGGCCGCCGCTCCGGTCAAGGTCAAGGTCGGCCTGCTCGACCAAGCCGCGGCCCGCCGCGCCGGACGCGCCGGCAGCCTGCTCCTCTCCGTGCAGCGCACGGACCCGGGCAGCGCCTCGGCCCCCGTCTCGGTCGCCCTCGACTACAACGCCTTCAAGAACGCGTACGGCGGCGGCTGGGGCTCCCGGCTGCGCTTCACCGCGCTCCCGGCCTGTGCGCTGACCACCCCGGACAAGCCGGAGTGCCGCCGGGGCACCCCCGTCACCACGGTCAACGACCCGGCGACCGGGAAGCTGGTCGCCACCTTCGACGCCCCGGCCCAGCCCGCCGCCGGTGCCACGGGCGCCCGCCGCTCGATGGCCGCCGCCGGCACGCAGGCCGTGACGCTGGCCGCCACCGCGGGCGCCGACGGTGCCAACGGCACGTACAAGGCGACCTCGCTCAACCCGAGCGGCGCCTGGCAGGCCGGCGGTTCAGCGGGCGACTTCTCCTGGTCGTACCCGCTGGACATCCCCGCCTCGCTCGGCGGCCCCAGCCCGTCGCTGACGCTCGGCTACTCCAGCTCGACGATCGACGGCCGGACCTCCGCCTCCGCCCAGCAGACCTCCTGGGTGGGCGACGGCTGGGACCTGGCCTCGAACTTCATCGAGCGGTCCTACGTCCCGTGCAGCCAGGACAAGCGGCCGAACTCCGGGTACAACAACCCGAAGGACGACACCGGCGACCTGTGCCACGGCGCCCCGATGGTCACCCTGTCGCTGAACGGCGGCTCCACTCAGCTCGTCCTGGACGACACCACCAAGAAGTGGCGTCCGGTCAAGGACGACGGCTCCCGGGTCGAGCTGCTCCAGGGCGCCCAGAACGGGGACAAGGAGGGTGACCACTGGCGGTTCACCACCCCCCAGGGCATCCAGTTCTACTTCGGTCTCGACCGGGTCCCCGGCTGGACCGCGGGCAAGCCGCTGACCAACTCCGCCTGGACCGTCCCGGTCTACGGCAACCACCCCGGCGAGCCCTGCTACAACGCCACCTTCGCGAACGCCGTGTGCGACCAGGCCTACCGCTGGAACCTCGACTACGTCGTGGACCCGCGCGGCAACGCCATGACGTACTGGTACGAGAAGGAGACCAACCACTACGGCTCCAACTACCAGATCGCAGGCGGCTCGACCGCCCGCTCCTACGACCGCTCCGGCTGGCTCGACCACATCTCCTACGGTCTGCGCAGCGACGCCCTGTTCGCCGAAGCCCCGGCCCAGGTGGACTTCGAGGTCCTCGAACGCTGCCTGGCCACCACGGACTTCGACTGCGCGCCCGGCAAGCTGAAGCCGGACGTCGACTGGAACATCGCCAAGCAGTGGCCGGACACCCCCGGCGACCAGCTGTGCGCCCAGGGCGAGGAGTGCAAGGGCCGGTTCACCCCGACCTTCTTCACCCGCAAGCGCCTGGCCGAGGTCACCACCACCGTCTGGAACGGCACCGAGCGCAAGCCGGTCGACACCTGGAAGCTCACCCAGGACTTCCCGATGACCGGTGACGGCACGGACTACCCGCTGTGGCTGTCCGAGATCCGGCACACCGGCCGCAACGGCTCCGACCTGCCGCTGCCGCCCGTGAAGTTCCGCGGCAAGCAGCTCGACAACCGGGTCGACGGCGCGTCCGACGGCAAGCCGCCGTACAAGCGCTACCGCGTCGAGGCCATCGACACGGAGACCGGCTCCACGATCCTGGCGCACTACGCCGACACCCAGTGCACCTCCACCGCCCTGCCCTCGTCCCCCGAGACGAACAAGCTGCGGTGCTACCCGGTGATCACGGAGATCCCGGACCCGAACGACCCGAAGCGCGAGCGCAAGCTCTACGTCACCGACTGGTTCCACAAGCACGTCGTCGACTGGGTCCAGGAGGAGGACCGCAACGGCAACTCGCCGACGCGCCGCACCGAGTACCAGTTCCTCGGCGACCCGGCGTGGGCCTACGACGACGAGACCGAGATGATGCGGCCCAAGACCCGCACCTGGTCCCAGTGGCGTGGCTACGAGCGGGTCCGCACCCTCATCGGCGTGGCGCCGGACCGGCGCTCGCAGACGGAGACGCTGTTCTTCCGCGGCCTCGACGGCGACCGGGCGACGCCCTCCGGCACCACCCGCTCGGTCAAGGTCAAGGACTCCGAGGGCAACGAGCTCCCGGACCACCGCCTCTTCGCCGGCCAGACCCGCGAGGTCCTGGCCTACGACGGGGAGGGCGGCCCGCTGGAGGCGGCGACCACGTACACCCCGTGGCTGCACGGCCCCACGGCGACCCGCCTGCGCAAGGGCGCGGTGCCCGAGGAGGACATCGAGCCGCAGCAGGCGTTCGTCCAGCAGACGAGCGACGTGGCTTCCCGCATCCTGCTCTCCGACGGGCGCGGCTGGCGCCGCACGGCGATGCACACGGAGTACGACGACCGCGGCTTCGCCCAGTCGGTCTCGAACCGCGGCGACGTGGCCGACCCGTCGGACGACAGCTGCACGCGGTACGAGTACGACGAGGACCCGGCGCGGTGGATCATCGCGCGGCAGAAGCGGGTGGAGTCGGTCGCGAAGACGTGTGACGCGCCGAGCGTGGCGCGTCCCGAGGACGTGACGTCGGACGTGCGGATGCACTACGACGCGGCGGGCAACGTGCAGTCGACGGAGTCGCTGTCGGGCTACGCGAACGGCAACCCGGTCTACACGACGAACGGCAGCGCCGAGTACGACGCGTACGGCCGCCCGACGGCGACCACGGACGTCTTCGGCAAGGTCACCCGGACCGCCTACACCCCGGCCTCCGGGCAGATCGTCACCAAGGTCGCCACGACCAACCCCCTGGGCCACACCAAGACGACCGAGACCGATCAGGGCCGCGGTTCGGTCCTGGTCGAGACGGACGTCAACGGCCGCAAGCAGGTCATGCGGTACGACGCCCTCGGCCGGCTCCTGAAGGTCTGGTCCCCGGACCGCGACCCGCAGACCAAGTCGCCGGACGGCGAGTTCTCGTACGACGTCCGCACCGACGGCCCGGTGGTCATCACCAACAAGGCCCTCCTGGACGACGGCACCTACCGCACCAGCTACGACATCTACGACGCCAGCCTGCGCATCCGCCAGACCCAGATGGAGGCGCTGGGCGGTGGCCGGGTCATCTCGGACACCTTCTACAACAGCCTCGGCCAGGTCTGGAAGAGCAACGGCGCCTACTACACCGAGGGCACTGCCTCCGGCGTCCAGTGGGGCCCGAAGGACAACGAGGTCCCGTCCTCGACGATGACGCAGTACGACGGCTCGGGCCGTGCGACCGCGCAGATCTCCCGCAAGTTCGGCGTGGAGACCTCGCGGACGACGACCGCCTACGGCGGCGACAACATCACCGTCGACCCGCCGAAGGGCGAGACCCCGACCAGGGCCTTCCTGGACGGCGCGGGCCGCAAGACGGAGCTGCGCTTCTTCAAGGCGGACTCGCCGACCGGGGCGTACGACACGACGCGGTACACGTACGACCGGCGCGGGGCGCTGGAGTCGGTCGTCGACCAGGCCGGTGACCGGTGGTCGTTCGAGTACGACATCCGCGGCCGCCAGACGAAGCAGTCGGACCCCGACAAGGGCGAGACGACCGTGAAGTTCGGCAAGGGCGACCGTCTGGAGTCCATGACCGACGCCCGCGGCAAGACCGTCGCGCCCGAGTACGACGTGCTGGGCCGGATCGTCGCCACGCACGAGGACTCGGTCACGGGTCCGACGCTGACGTCGACCACCTACGACACCCTGCCCGGGGCCATCGGCCTGCCCGTCTCCTCGACCCGTTACGTGGACGGCAACGCCTACAAGCAGGAGGTCACCGGCTACGACACCGAGTACCGTCCGACGGGGTCGAAGATCACCATCCCGGCCTCGGAGGGTGCCCTCGCGGGCACCTACAGCTTCTCCAGCGGCTACCGGCCGAACACCGGTCTCCCCGCGTGGACGATGCACCCGGCGGCCGGTGGTCTGCCCAGCGAGATCACCACGCAGGCGTACAACCACTTCGAGCTGCCCACCGTCATGGGCGTCGGGGGGAAGGCGTTCGTCGGCAAGGTCGACTACTCGCCGATGGGCGACGTGCTGCGCACGGAGGCGGGACCGGCCGGCTCCCAGGTCTACGCGACGCACTTCTACGACGAGCAGACCCGCGAGGTGCTGCGCACGGTCAACGACCGTGAGGTGTCGCCGAGCCGGATCAACGACACGACGTTCGAGCGGGACGACGTCGGCAACATCCTGAAGATCACGGACAAGGAGGGCCCGGAGGCCACCGCCGACGTCCAGTGCTTCGGTTACGACTACCTGCGCCGGATGAACGAGGCGTGGACCTCCACGGACGACTGCGCCGCCAAGCCGGGCTCCGCGGGGCCGGGTTCCACCCCCTCGGTGGGCGGCCCGAACCCCTACTGGTCCTCGTACAGCTTCGACGCGGCCGGCAACCGCACCAAGGAGATCCAGCACTCCCCCACCGGTGACACCGCTCAGGACGTCTCCCGTGTCTTCACCTACGGCACCCCCGGCCAGGCCCGCGCCAACCAGCTGCGGAAGGTCGACACGACGGGGCCGGGCGGTTCCCGCACCGAGTCGTACACGTACGACGCGGCGGGCAACACCCGCACACGGACCGTCCAGGGCGACACCCAGACCCTGGACTGGGATGTCGCGGGACAGCTCCAGAAGGTCACCAAGGGCACCGAGACGACGGCGTTCGTCTACGACGCCGAGGGTGCCCGCCTGATCAAGCGCGACAAGACCGGCACCACGCTGTACCTGCCGGGCACCGAGGTCAAGCTGACGGCGGCGGGCAAGCTGGAGAGCACCCGGTACTACGGCCACGCCGCGGGACCGACGATGGTCAGGACGGCCAAGGACGGCGTGATCACCACGTCGTACCTGATGGGGGACCAGAACGGCACGGCGACGACCGCCGTGGACACCACGACCTCGGCCATCACCCGCCGCAAGTTCACCCCCTTCGGTGAGGTGCGCGGCACGACGCCGTCCGTGTGGCCGGGCAAGAAGGGCTTCGTCGGTGGCGACATCGACGAGACCACCGGTCTGGTCCACCTGGGTGCGCGCGAGTACGACCCCACGACGGGCCGGTTCCTGTCGGTCGACCCCGTGGTCGACTACAACGAGCCCAAGCAGATGAATCCGTACGTCTACGCGAACAACTCGCCGGTGACGTACAGCGACCCGAGCGGTCTGTCCATCGCACCGCCCGTGATGCCCGTCATGGACTTCACGGCGGCGGAGGAGGCCTGGGCCAAGATGGTCCAGGGCAAGAGCGCCCTGGACGTCGCCCTCGAGGTCGCCATGGGCATCCTCAAGGACGTCTCGGGCTACAACGACATCAAGGCCTGCCTCGGCGGCGACGGCTGGGCCTGCGCGGGCCTCGCCCTCGACGCGGCCCTGCCCTTCGCGGGCCGTGCCAAGCGCATCCTGAAGGCCCTCGACCGGGCGTGGGAGGCATTCAACAGCTGGGCCTCGAAGATCGCCCTGGCGCGCGACATCATGCGCAAGGTCGAGCGCTACCAGCAGGCCATGGCCAAGTACGCCGAGGATCTGGCCGAGTGGAAGCGCCAGATCGAAGAAGCCGCAGAACGCGCGAGAAAACTGGAGGAAGAGGCCGCGGCGGCCCGAAGAGCCGCCCAGGAGGCCGCCGCCGCGGCCGCCAAGAAGGCCGACGAGGCCGCGGCCACGGCGGCGAAGCAGGGCAAGTCCTCGGCGCAGAAGGCGAAGAGCGCGGACGGCGACGGCAAGTCGTCGAAGTCCTCGGAGTCGAAGAAGGCGGACGCGCCGAAGAAGTCGGGCGGCAAGGAAGCCGACAGCGGCGGATCCAGCGGGTGCAACAGCTTCGTGCCGGGCACCGAGGTCCTGATGGCCGACGGTACGTCGAAGGCCATCGAGGAGGTCCGGCTCGGTGACGAGGTGCTGGCCACCGACGAGACGTCGGGCGCCACGAAGGCCAAGCCCGTCGTCGCCAGGATCATCGGCGAGGGGCAGAAGAACCTCGTCGAGATCACGATCGACACCGACGGCACGAAGGGTGACGCCAAGGAGAAGATCACAGCGACCGACGGACACCCCTTCTGGGTCCCGTCCCTGCACAAGTGGCTGAAGGCCACGGACCTCAAGGCCGGTGAGTGGCTCCGGACCTCGTCCGGCACCTGGGTCCAGGTCACCGAGGTCAGGCGGTGGACCCAGCAGAAGCGGGTCCACAACCTCACGGTCGGCGATCTCCACACGTACTACGTGCTGGCGGGCGCGACCCCGACGCTCGTCCACAACGACTCGTGCCCGACCGAGGGCGACCAGATCGAAGGCAAGGCGACCAGCACATGGACGCCTGACGATCACTATTCGGACGCCGCGGTCGGCAAGAGAAGCGAGGGCAACGCCGACCTCGCGGAGTGGTTCGAGGCCGGTGAGGAGATCCATGACCTCGTGGCCATGTACCGGGCGAACCCGAACATGCCCGCGCGGCACGGAACCGCTTCCGACGGGCTGGACCATTTCAACGGAAGCGATCTCAATCCCCGGCAGCGGTCCCAGTGGGATTCCTGGCGGGGTAACGACACCGCCGGGTCACTGATCTACTGGAACCGCAGAGCGGGAAGCCAAGCCAGAATCATGGTCAACGCGGCGACCGGGCAGATCGCCTGGTTCCCCCTGAGGGGCGGCGTCCACAACTACGGATCGCCACGCATCTACAAGTGGTAGTAGGTTAGACAGGAAGCAGTGCACGGCACCCCTCATGGGGTGCCGTGCACTGCTTCGTCCATTGATCGGCGGGCTCCGTTCACGAGTTCTCCAGAAGGGTTGGAACAATGGACCACGCCGGGCGACTCGCCCCCGCCGGACTGGTTTTCCTGGGACTGATGGACCTGGAACTCCCCCTCCCCCCGCCACCGCTCGCCAACATGGCCACGGGATACAAGCCGCCGTCCGGGGAATGGCCGCTTTCATCCGTCGACCGCGGTGCTCCGGACTTCATCGCCAAGGCGAACGCGAGCTGGTTCGAGATCTGCCGCGCGGAAAGTCTTTTCGGGGACGACCGGGATTTCCTGGTCGCCGTCGCGCTCCACGAGGGCGGAAACGACTTTTGGTGGGCGCGCGTACGGCTCGCCGAATCCTGGGATGTCGTGGGGGCGGGCTCCGCCTCCTCTCTCGGCACCGGTTTCGGTGAACCGGAGTTCACCGCGCTGTCGGTGACGGGAGACGTCGCCGCCTTCTGCTGCTCGACCACGTCCTGGATCCGCACGGTCGTGGCGACGGGATTCTCGGAGATCGAGGACCTTCGCACGATGGCGGAATGGAAAGCGGGATATCCGAGGACGCCACGGCAGGAGAAGGCGGCCGCCAGGAGATGGCTCGACTCCCTGTGAGAACCTGAGACGACGCCATGGGCCCCTTTCCGTCCGGAAGGGGCCCATGGCGTTGTCGACGGCTCAGACCGCCGGCACCGCGTACGACAGCAGCGACGCGAAGTTGCCCGCGTACGCGTCGTGCGGTGCGTTGCCCTCCAGGCGGAGCAGGGCCTCGTCGTTCTCGCGGAGGGAGGACTCGTCGAGGTTGTGGGAGCCGGTGAAGGTCCACTTGGTGTCGGGGTGGCCGGCGTAGTTGCCCTCGACCAGCAGGTACTTGGAGTGGAGCAGGTAGCCGTCGGCGGTGTTCAGCTGCTTCAGGGTGATGTTGGCGCGGCCCTTGAGCGTGGCGACCTCGTTGCTCTCGGCGTACACGATCTGCACCGAGCAGCCCTGGCCCGCCAGGGAGACGAGCGCGTCGGCGACGGCGTCGCGGTGGAGGGCGAAGGCGGCGACGCGGACGATCGAGCGGTGGGTGGCGGTGCCGACGGTCGTGTTGCCGGTGCAGGAGACGTTGTTCAGGACGTCGACGATCACGTCACCGGTCTGCTGCGGGAAGAAGTAGTACTTCTCGGTGCCGACCTTGGCGGTGGTGTAGTAGTTCGGGTTCTTGACGCCCGCGGCCAGGTCGTTGAAGTAGTTCACGTACGCCGTGTACAGCTCGGTGTTGCCGACGACGGTGTACGCGTTGTTCCAGTACTTCGCCGTGTTCACCGCCGTCTGGTTGGCCGAGGCCTGGATCACCACGTCCTCCCCCACCCCCGTCACGGCGCCTACCCGCGAGAACGTGAAGAACTTGTTGTGGTTGATCGGGTTCACGCCGCCCGCGGCGATGCACGCCCCGCCCGACGTGCACACGTCCACCCAGGACAGCGCCGACTTGTCCGTGCCCAGCGCGCCGATCAGGGACTGCGCCGCGGCCGAGTCGCTGTACTTCGCGTCCAGGACCACCCGGACGTTCACGCCCCGCGCGTGCGCGTCCGTCAGGGCGTTCGTGTAGCCCTGGTCGGTCAGCGCGTACAGGGCGGCCCGGATGAGGCGGCCCGGCTCGGTCGCGCGGATCGCGCCGATGATGTGGTCCTTGACCGCGTTCTGCTCCGCCACCGTCCCCTTCGGGTTGTTGAAGACCGCCCCGGTGACGATCGGCGCCGGGTCCACCGCGACCGCGGTGCCGGTGCCGGGCAGGAGCAGCGCGGAGGCGAGCAGGAGGGCCGCGCCTATGCGGCGGTGTACGGCTGTGAAGATGGGAACCACTCCTCTGACGGTGATCTCTGGGCGTGATCTCTGACGATGAGCAAGATCACGGTGCGCGCCAGCGTAGACCCAGGTCCGAGGAGCACGGACGTCACGGACGCCTACGGGGCCATCTCGTACGTCCCCGACAGCGCCTCCACGCGCTGCCAGACGCGGCCCGTGCGGGCCTCGTCGACGACCGGGCGGCGGACGGCGTCCAGCGCCCAGCGCTGCTGCCGCGCGGTCGCCGACTCCTTGCCGTGCAGCTCGACGGCGTGGGCGGAGAAGTCCCGTACGAGGACGGCGAACAGCTCGTCGAGGACGTCCTCGTCGAGGGTGGTCAGGGCGCTCTGCTCCAGGACCAGCTGGCCGTGGACGACGAGCGCGAAGAGCTGGCCGACGGCGAGGAGCAGGTCGAGGTCGCGGCTCTGCGCCTCGTCGGGGGCGGCCGTGGTGACGAACTCGCAGAGCGCGTCGGCCTGTTCGCGGAAGCGTGCGACGTTGGGGAGGTGCGCGTACGCGTCGTAGGCGGCCCGCCAGTCGTGGAAGCGCACCGAGCCGAGGCCGCGGGCCGGGCCCTGGCGGAAGAGGAAGGTGTCGTCGGCGGCGTCGAGGCGGGTCGGGACGGGCTCGTACCCGACCGGGTCGAGCAGGTGGTTGCGCATGAACTTGAGGATCAGGGCCAGGTTGACGTGGACCGTGCCCTCCAGCTTGGGCAGGCCGCGGATCTCGACGGCGGCCTGGGCGAAGTAGGTGTCCTTCTCGAAGCCCTTGGCGGCGATGACGTCCCACAGGAGGTCGATGACCTTCTCGCCCTCCGTGGTCACCTTCATCTTCGTCATCGGGTTGAAGAGGAGGTAGCGGCGGTCGTCGGGGCCGGCGGAGCGGAAGTAGTCCACGGCACGGTCGCTGAACTGCTTCATACCGACCAGGCGGACGTACGCGTCGGTCAGCTCGCGCCGCACGTGCGGGAAGGCGGTGACGGGGCGGCCGTACAGGACGCGGTTCTGGGCGTGGGTGACGGCCTCGTACATCGCGTGCTCGCAGATGCCGATCGAGGCGGTGCACAGGTTGAACTTGCCGACGTTGACGGTGTTGAGGGCGGCGTCGAAGGCGGCGCGGCCGGTGTGCAGGACGTCCTCGGCGGTGACCGGGTAGTCCTCCAGGCGGAACTCGCTGACGAACTTCGAGGAGTCGACGACGTTCTTGACCACGTGGTACGCCGGGTGGCGGCTGTCGGCGGCGAAGAAGACGTAGCCGTCCGGGCCCTCGACGTCGGTGCGGCGGCCGAAGACGGAGGCGAGTCCGGCGGCGTTGCCGTTGCCGATGTAGTACTTGGAGCCGGTGGCCCGGAAGCCGCCCTGGCCGTCGGGCTCCAGGAGCATGTCGGTGGAGTAGATGTCCGCGCCGTGCGCCTTCTCGGAGAGACCGAAGGCGAACACCTCGCCCTGCGCGAGGAGTTCGGCGGCGCGGGCGCGGGCGGCGGCGTTGTCGCTCTGCCAGACCGGGCCGAGGCCGAGGATGGTGACCTGCCAGGCGTACCAGTAGTCCAGGCCGTAGAAGCCGAGGATCTCGTTGAGGGCGGCGATCCGGGCGGTGTCCCAGCGCTTGTCCGCGTCACCGTCCGAGGCGGCGGAAGGGGTGAGGAAGGTCGCGAACAGGTTCTCCTCGGCGGCGAAGGCGAGGAAGTCGCCGAGCCAGGCCCGCGTCCGGTAGTCCTCGATCAGGCGGCGCTTGCCGCGCTCCTCGAACCAGTCGACGGTGGCGCGCAGCAGGCGGCGGGTCTCCGGGTCGAAGTGCGCGGGGTCGTAGGTGCGCGGGTTGAAGAGCAGCGGGTCGGCCATGGTGGGGACGCCTTTCGGCTGGTGGGGTCGGAGTGAGGGGTGCGGGGTCGGTCAGCGTTCCGGGCCGAACCGCGCCAGCGTGGCGAGGACGTCGTCGAGCCAGGCGAGCATCATCCGCTCGTACGCGATGCCGCCGCGCAGCACGGCGTGCTGGAGCTCCCGCTCGGCCTCGGTCATTTCGGCGGCGCGCGCGTCGGCGCCGGTGAAGTCGCGTTCCTCGCCGAGGAGGTACCGGGCGAGCCGCTCCTCGTGCGCGGCCCGGTGCCGCCGCACCTCGGTGACGAGGGCGGCCGGGTCGTCGAAGGCGGCGCCGCGGATCTTGACGGCGAGGTCGTGCCGGACGCTCTCGGGCTCGATCGGCTCGTGCAGCCACGAGGAGAGCGCGGCCCGCCCGAGGTCGGCGACCGCGTACTCCCGCTTGTCCGGCCGCCCCCGCTGCGGGATGTCCCTGGACGCTACCCAGCCGTCGTTCTCCATGCGCTTGAGCACGCGGTAGATCTGCTGGTGGGTGGCGGTCCAGAAGTATCCGATGGACCGCTCGAAGCGCCGGGCCAGCTCGTAGCCGGAGCCCGGCTTCTCCAGCAGGGAGACGAGGATCGCGTGTTCGAGCGCCATGAGCGCGATCTTGCTATGCAACTGGTTGCATAGCAAGATCCGGAGGGCGGGTGAGACACGGCTCACGGGCTCCGGGCGGGCGGTGGCGGGACCCCCGCCGAAGCCGAAGCCGAGGAGCTGCGGGGGGGCTCCCTGACGTGCGTCGGCGTCAGGCCCCTTCCGGGATGCCCTCCTCGAAGCGCAGGTAGCGCTCGACCGAGCGTTCCAGGACCTCGTTGCCGCCGGAGGGGACGACGCGCTGCCACCAGGCGCCGTAGATGCGGTCGAAGCGGTACTGGGCGAGGAGGTCGGCGGCGGCGCGGACGGCGTGGGGGCGCTCGGGGATGTGGTGGGCGAAGCTGTACATGACGGTGACCCAGCGCAGGTCCGGGCAGACGTGGACGACGTCGCCGGTGAACAGGGCGCCCTCGCCGGCGGACCAGTGGAGGACGGCGCTGCCGGGGAAGTGGATGCCCGGGTTGATGAGGACGAGGTCGTCGGCCAGCCGGTGGGTGCGGCCGCTCCAGAAGTGGAGGGCGGGGTCGGGGCGGCCGACCCACTGGCGGTCTGCCTCATGGAGGAAGACGGGGGCGTCGAAGGCGTGGGCCCAGTCGACCATGGCGGAGTAGAAGTGGGGGTGGCTGACGGCGATCTTGGAGATGCCGCCGAGCGCCTGGATCCGTTCGATGATCTCGTCGTCCAGGTGGGGGACGCAGTCCCAGAGGACGTTGCCGGACTCGGTGCGCAGGAGCAGGGCGCGCTGGCCGATGGCGAAGGCGGGCGTGGCCCCGACGCCCAGGACGCCGGGGCCCTCCTCCTCGAAGCGGCCCCGGTGGCCGTCGGCGCGCAGGGCGGCGCGGGAGGTCCACTGCTGGCCGGCGGCCCCGACGTACTGGCGCTCGTCGAGACAGACGGGGCAGTCCTGGCGCGGGGCGCCGTACTGGGTGCCGCAGCCGCGGCAGATGGGCAGCGTGGTGGCGTCGGGGTCAGGCACGGGTGTCTCCGGTCAGCTCGGTGAGGGGGTTCGGCCGGGTCGGCCGCCAGCCCAGCTCGTCGACGGCTCGGCGGCCGGAGACGACCTGGTCGAGGGCGAGCGCCTCGGCGAACGGCGCTCCGAGGACCTCGGCGGCCGGCTCGCGGTCCCAGGGCTCGGCGCGCCCGGTGCCGCCGGCGGAGCGGTCGGCCGCGGCGGCGAGCGCGGCCACCGCGACGCAGGCGTGGGCGACGCCGTGGAGGAGGGTGCCCTCCTCGGCCCGGGTGAGGGCGAGGAGGTAGAGGGAGGCGAGGTCGTCGACGTGCACCATGGGCCAGCGGGTGTCGACCGGGCCGACGTAGCGGCCGATGCCGTGTTCCCGGGCCCAGTCCGTCATGAGTCCCGGTATGCCGCCGCCGTTGCCGTAGACGATGCCGGGCCGGATCACCACCGACCGCACGTCGTCGGCGGCGGCGTCGAGGACCTGCCGTTCGATGCGCGGGCGGTAGCCGACGATGCCGATGGGCTCGGTGGGCGTGTCCTCGTCGGCGGGTGTGTCGCCGGTGGCGCCGAGCACCCAGACGCCGCTGGTGTAGACGAACGCCCGGCCGGTGCCGCGCAGTCGCTCCAGCAGGCCGTGCACGGCCGCGGCGTCCACGGCCTCGTCCCCGGTGGGCGCCGCGATGTGCAGGACGGCGTCGATCTCGTCCGTGACGGCCGCGCGCAGCGCGGCGGGGTCGGCCAGGTCGCCGATCCGGGCCGCGGTGTCGGGCGCGACCCGTCCGGCGTCCTTCGCCAGCCGGATCACCTCGTGTCCGGCGTGGGTGAGCCGCTCGACGACGGCGGAGCCGATGTAGTCGGTGGCGCCCAGGACGAGGACCCTCACGGATGTTCCCTTCGCTCGCCACGGTCTCCGACCGTCGCTGGGGGATGCGCGCCGCGACCGTGCGTAACGAGGCTAGGACCGGGGGCCGCCGGGGCCTTGTTCGCGCGCGCACGCTCCGTTGACACTGCGCGCACGCCAGCGCTGGACGGCCTGGCCGCGGAAGTCCGTGGGGCTCGTCCCGTAGGCGGCGCGGAAGGCCCGGCTGAAGACGGGGGCGTTGGGGTAGCCCCAGCGGCCGGCGATGGCGTGGACGGGGTGGCCGAGGAGTTCGGGGCGGGCGAGGTCGGCCCGGCAGCGTTCGAGCCGGCGGCGGCGGATGGTGGCGGCGACGGTCTCGTCGCGGCCGGCGAAGAGCTGGTGGAGCCGGCGCACCGAGATGTGGTGGTGGGCGGCGACGGTGCCGGGGTTCAGTTCCGGGTCGCCGAGGTTGTGGTCGATGAAGGCGTCGATCCGGGCGAGCAGCGCCTCGGCGCGGGCCTCGCCGGGGAGTTGGTCGCAGACGTCGAGGCGGGTGGCCAGGCAGGCGGCGAAGAGGTCGAGGGTGACCTGGTCGAGGCGGGCGCGTTCGTGCGGCGCGCAGTCGGCCCCGTGGGCGGTGAGCGTCCGCAGGAAGCCGGCCAGGACGGCGCCCATGCCGCTGTCCCCGGCGAAGCTGCGGGCGAGCAGCCGGTCGACCCGTTCGGGGCGCACCGGCAGCTCCCGCTTGGGCACTTGGAGCACGATCGCGCTGATCGGTTCGGTGCCCTCGGTGGTGCCCGACTCGAAGGGGCGGGAGCTGTCCCACAGCACCATCTGGCCGACGGACTGGGTGGTTTCGCTGCGCTGCTGGGAGAACCAGGTGGTGCCGCGGGTCAGGAGGGCCAGGTGGTACTGCTCGGGGTCGCTCTGCCGGATGTGCGCGGGGGTCCGGCGCGAGCGCAGGGGGGTGTACGAGTAGGTCGACACCTGTACGCGGCCCAGGTCGAGTACGGCCGCGTCCCCGTGGAACGCGGCGCCGCGCTCGCGCCTGATCGCCAGCGGTGCCAGTTCACGCGTGACGAGATCGGAGAACCACTCGAACCGGTCCCCGGCCGGTACGGCCGCGGAGCTCATCGTCACCCACATCTCGAACACCCCCTTGTCCCACGGTCCTTGTCCTGCGCGTCCGGCTCCACGCTAGGTCACGGGCGGGCCGCTCCCTAGCGGGCGACGAAGTGGATCCGGCCCGGTGCCGGCACCGGCGCGGGCCGCTCGGCGGAGGTGGTGGTCTCCAGGTAGGTGACGAGGGCGTCGGTCTCCGAGGTCTCGCCGCCCTCGCGGGTGGTGATCGCGCCGAAGACGGTGAAGCCGTTGCCCCCGTTGGCGAGGAACTCGTTGAGCGCGACCTTGTAGGTCGCCGCGCGGTCGAGCGGCTGCCCGTGGACGCGGATCGTGTCGGCGAGGACGCGGTCGGCGCCGGTGCGGCTCATGTCGACGGAGTACGAGAGTTCGGCGGACAGCTGGAGGAAGCGCGGGGCGGCCTGGTTCTCGCCGGTGAACTGCTGCTGGAGCGCGGTGAGCAGCTGCTCGCCGGTGACCGGCAGGACCCAGAGCGGGCTCTCGAAGGGCTGCACCTGGTAGGCGTCGCTGAAGGTGACGGCTCCCCCGTCGTGGTGGACGAGGTCGGCGCGCATGCTGCCCGGGTTCATGAGGGCCAGGTCGGCGCCGTATCCCCGCGTCTCGGAGGCCTGGGCGTCGGCGAGGAAGCTGCCGAGGGGCGTCTCCGGCAGGGTGGAGCCGCGGCCCGGCATGTCACCGGCGATGTAGCCGACGACGCGGTTCGCCTGCGCCTCGGAGCGGGCGCGCCAGCTCTCGACGAGCTCGGCCATGGCCGGCTGCTCCGGGGTGCTGACGGGTACCGGCCGGTAGGCGGCGCGGACGCTGTCGCGGACGACGTCGCCCCGGCGGTCGAGGTCGAAGCGCAGGTCGGTGAAGGAGCGCCCGAAGGAGTCGGCCTGGGTGACCGAACGGGGCCGGCCGGCCGGGTCGGTGACGGTGCACTCGTACGAGGAGTGGGAGTGGCCGCTGACGATGAGGTCGACGGCGGTGGGGGCCTGCCGGGCGATGTCCTTGATCCGCCCGGCCAGCTTGGCTCCCGGGCCGCCCTCGTCGCAGGAGCCGCCCGCCGCCGTCTTGACGGCCTCGCCCTCGTGGATGAGCAGGACCTGGGCGCGCACGCCCTGGCGGGTCAGCTCGCGCGAGTAGCGTTCGATGACCGGGATCTCGTCGTGGAACTCGATGTCGCGGATCTTCGCCGCGTTGATGGCGTTGGGCGCGTCCTTGGTGACGAGTCCGATGAATCCGATCTTCTGCCCGCTCGGCAGGGTGCGGACGGTGTAAGGGGTGAGCAGCGGGGCGGTCTGGCCGCGTACGGTGACGTTGGCGGCGAGATAGCCGAATCCGGCGCCCTTGTACGGGGTGCCGGGCGCGCAGCCGTCGGTGGGGTGGCAGCCGCCGTTCACGATCCGGCGCAGTTCGGTGGCGCCCTCGTCGAACTCGTGGTTGCCGACGGAGGAGGCGGTGAGGCCGAGCCGGTCGAGGGCCTCGACGGTCGGCTCGTCGTGGAAGAGGGCGGAGATCAGCGGGCTGCCGCCGATCATGTCGCCGGCCGCGACGGTGAGGCTGTTGCGCTGTCCTTCGCGTGCGGCGTCCAGGAGCGTGGCCACCTGGGCGATCCCGCCGGCCTGGACGACGGGGCCGCGGTGCGTGATGCGGCCGGCCGCGCCCTGGACGGGGAGGAGGTTGCCGTGCAGGTCGTTGAGGGCGAGCAGTTGGACGGGGATCCGGGTCGGGGGCGCGGGCGGCATCGCGTCGGCCGCGGCTCCGCGGCCGGGCGGCGCGAGGCCGGTCAGGGCGGCGAGGGCGAGGGTCGTGAGGGCGAGCGCGGGGACGCCGCGGCGCCGGATTCTGCTGATCACGCGGAACGTTCTACGGGTCGCGCGGGCGCCGGGCCCCCTCGGCGGGACTCCGCTCACTCCGACGGCGGGGCCGGTTCACCGCAGAAACAATCAGCGGTTCGGCCCTCCGGCGTAAGGCCGGAGGGCCGGGAGGAGGCTCGGGAGGGACAGACCGGAAAGGGCGCCCGAGGGGGACAGCCGGGCCGGGGCCCGGCCTCGGGGCGCCGTCAGGCCTGGACGACCGGCGTACCGGTCAGTTCCACGCCCGCGAGCCGCATCTCGTCCAGGGCGCGGGCGGTGCTGTCGTGGGCGACGCCCGTCGTGTGGTCGAGCAGGACGCGCACGCCGAAGCCGTCGCGTACCCCGCCGAGGGCGGTCGCCTTCACACAGTGGTCGGTGGTGAGGCCGACCACGTCCACGGTGTCGACGCCCTGGGCGCGCAGCCAGTCGCCGAGGGCTTCGCCTTCGGCGGTGATGCCCTCGAATCCGCTCTTCGAGGCGGAGTGGGCGCCCTTGAAGAAGACCTCGTCGACCGCGCCGGAGGTCACGACGGGCTCGAAGTCCGGGTGGAACTCGGCGCCGTCGCTGCCGGCCAGGCAGTGCTCGGGGAAGGAGTTCTCGAAGTCGGGGTCCTCGGAGAAGTGGTCGCCCGGGTCGATGTGGTGGTCGCGGGTGGCGACCACCCGGACGTAGGTGTCGCCGGCCCGCTCCTTGACCAGGTCCCGCAGCGCGCGGGCCTGTTCGGCGCCGCCCGGGACGGGGACCTTCCCTCCTTCGCAGAAGTCCTTCTGTACATCGACGACGATCAGCGCTCGGCCCGTCATCGGACCTCCTCGGTTCTTGTGGGTGCTCAGCTGGATGGGTGGGGGGTGTGCGGCTCAGCCGCCGAGCAGGTTCAGCAGCTCGATGTCGTCCAGGTCGATGTCGGGGACGTCCACGTCATGGGTGAGCGTGGTGGCGGTGCCCGGCACCTGGCGCGGGGTGTCGGCCTGCGCGGCGCCGGCGACGGCGCCGAGGGCGATGCCCGCGAGGGCGAGGGTGGTCAGAGAACGCACGGTGAGATTCACGACCGGTAAACGATCTTTGTACCGGTTCGGTCACGACTCACTGTGAACGATCTGGATGAGATTGCCGCAGGTGTCGTCGAGCACGGCGATCGTCACCGGCCCCACCTCCACGGGCTCCTGGGTGAACCGCACGCCGAGCGCCCGCAGCCGGTCGTACTCGGCCGGCACGTCGTCCACGGCGAAGGCGGCGGCCGGGATTCCGTCCGCCACGAGGGCCCGCTTGTACGGTCCGACGGCCCGGTGGCGGTCCGGCTCCAGGAGCAGTTCGGTGCCGTCGGGGGCCTCGGGCGAGACGACGGTCAGCCAGCGGTCCTCGCCGACCGGGACCTCGGTCTTCTTCACGAAGCCCAGCACGTCGGTGTAGAAGCGCAGGGCCTTCTCCTGGTCGTCGACGAAGACGCTGGTCAGGTGGATCCGCATGGGTGCTCTCCGGTGGTGCGGGGGACGGTGTCGGTGCGTCATCTGTCTATCAAGCGGGCGCTCCGCGGGCCGGGGACGCGGCCGGTGGGCGCGCTGTGGTGGAGTCGGGAAGGCATCGTCACCGAATCGTGAAGCTCGCGCGGGATGCTCGGTGCAGTCGAGCGCACGACGCGCTTTCTCACCTCGGGGGCAGACCACCATGAGCACGATCCGCAGAGCCACCCTCGTCGCCGCCGCCGCGTCCGCCGCGCTCGTCCTGACGGCCTGTGGGCCTTCCGGGGACGACGCCGCCGGTGCGGGGCCGACGGCGTCGGCGACGTCGGGGGCGCCCGCGACCCCCACGGCGACCGGGGCGCCCTCGGGGGGCGGGGCGCCGACGGCCACGGGCACGCCGACGGGGACGGCGGCTCCCAGGACCGCCGCGCCGACGAAGACGGCGAAGCCGAAGCCGACCACCGACCCGGACTACGACGTCTTCCCGTGCAGCACCTTCGACGTGACGTTCTCGGCGAGCCTGGCCGAGAAGACCACCGGCAGCTATCTGCTGAAGATCACCAACAAGAGCGGCAAGCCGTGCCGGGTCCTCGGCCACCCCATCGTGACCTTCGGCGCCTCGGACGCGGCGGCCGTGCAGCGGGGCACGGCCCCGTCCCTGGAGGACTCCCTGCGTCTGGAGCCCGGCGCCTCGGCCTACGCGGGGCTCATGGGCGGCCCGCACGACGGCAAGGGCTCGACGGTCGACTCGATCGCGATGACCATGGACACCGAGTCGGACCTGAAGCAGAAGCCCCTCAAGGCCTCGACGCCCGGCCTGTACGTCTCCCCCGACAAGAACTCGGTGACGGCCTGGACGGACAACGCCGAGGACGCGCTCAGCCTGTAGGCGCCCGTCGCCGGGCCGTCAGCGCACGCCCCGGGTACGGAACTGGACGCTGACGCGGGGGCCGACGGCGCGGGTGGTCTTGGGGACCGCGTGCTCCCAGGTGCGCTGGCAGGAGCCGCCCATGACGACCAGGTCGCCGTGGCCGAGGGGCAGCCGGAGCGCCGTCGGGCCGCCGCCGCGCGGGCGCAGCGCGAGATCGCGGGGGTCCCCGAGGGAGAGGATCGCGACCATCGTGTCCTGGGTGGCGGAGCGGCCGGTGCGGTCGCCGTGCCAGGCGACGCTGTCGCGTCCGTCGCGGTAGAGGCAGAGGCCGGCGGTGACGAAGGGTTCGCCGAGTTCGGGCGCGTAGTGGGCGCCGAGGGTGTCGCGGGCCTCGACGAGGACGGGGTGCGGGAGCGGGGCGCCCTCGCGGTAGTACGCGAGGAGCCGGGGGACGGCGACGACGTGGTCGTACATGGCCCGTTCCTCGGCCTGCCAGGGCACGCGCCCGGCGAGCTCCTCGTAGAGCGCGTCGGCGCCGTGGAGCCAGCCGGGCAGGTGGTCGATCCAGGCCCCGTCGCCGAGCGCGGTCCGCCGGAGGCCGTCGAGCGGGCCGAGTCCGATGGTGTCGCCCTGGTCGAAGAGGGATCCCTGGAGGCCGGTCATGGGTCAAGGGTAGACCAGTAATCGAATGTACGAGCGAATTGGGTGCGGCTGGTCTCCGGGGCCGGGGACTCAGCCGGTCAGGTGCCGGTGGACCTGGGGGTTCGCCGCCAGGAAGTCCGCGAAGGACTGGGGCGGGTGCCCGGTCAGGGTGAGGACGGCGTCCGAGACGGTGTCCATCTCGCCGGTGGCCACCGCCTCGTACGAGGTGACCCAGCCCTCCACCTCCCAGTCGGGTGCCCCGTAGCCGGCCCGGGAGGCGAGGGCCTCGTCGCGGGTCTCGGGGACGTAGCGCACCGGGCGGCCCGAGGCCCGGGCCAGGGTCGCGGCGATCTCGGCGAAGGAGAGCGCCTCGGGGCCGGTCATGTCGTAGGTGGCGCCGTCGTGGGCGTCGGCGCCGAGGAGGACCGCGGTGGCCGCGTCGGCGATGTCGTCGTGGGTGACGGCGGCCACCCGGCCGTCGTCGGCGGGGCCCCGCAGGATGCCGTCGGCCCCGGTCATCGCGGCCAGGTCGGCCTGGTAGGCGCTGTCGCGCAGGAAGGTGTGGCGGACGCCGGTGGAGCGGATGTGCTGCTCGGTGTACCAGTGGTCGCGGGCGTACGTGAAGGTGGCGTGCGGCGCGGCGCCGAGGTACGAGAGGTAGACGACCCGGCGTACCCCGGCGGCGACGGCCGCGTCCACGGCGGTGGCGTGCGTCCTGACCCGGCCGGGCCCCTCGTGGGCGGAGACCAGGAACAGGGTCCCCGCCCCGTCGAGCGCCGCGCGCATCGCGTCGGCGTCGTCGTACGACGCCGTCCGGGTGTCGGCGACCGGCAGCGCGGCCAGCTTCTCGGGGTCGCGCCCGAGCGCCCGCACCGGCGCGCCCGCCTCGGCGAGGCGCCGGGTCAGGCGGCGGCCGATCCGTCCGGTCGCTCCGGTGACCGCGATGGGTTCCGTCAGGTCCGTCATGTCGCGCCTTTCGCCGTGCCGGGCCGCGGTGCGGTGCCGGTGCCGGTCGGATTCCCGGCCCTCCCATTCGACCCCGGCCGCGGCGCCGCCGCACGCCTTACGCGCGCCCGGCCGTCATGTCCATCAGCCGGGCCAGGACCCGGCCGCCGGAGGCGGCGACGCCGTCGTGCTCCCACTCGTTGGTGACCCAGGCGCGGGCGGCGCCGATCGCGCGGACCGTGGCGAGCGAGATGCCGGCGTCGACGTACATGTCGTCGTGGTAGACCACGGCGGCCAGCGGGATCTCGTTGGCGGCCAGCCGGGCGAGGTCGTAGAGCGGGGGCCAGTCGGCGCGCCGGGCGAGCAGCTCGGCGGCCTCGGCGAACGGGCGCAGGCCGCGGATCTCCTCGAACATCCAGGGGTGGATGGACTCCCCGGTGAGGAGCAGCGGCTTCGCGTCCTCGGCGAACTCGGGGTGGGCGGCGAGCGCCCGGTCGGCGGCCCAGGCGGTCGGCCCGGCGCCCTGGGCGTAGATCGACTCGTGCAGGACGGCGAAGAGCGGGTTGTCGGTGAAGCCGGTGAGGGCCTCGACCTGGTGGAGGAAGGTGTCGGTGAGTCCGCCGTCGCCGGTGTCGTCGAGGGCCTCGTCGAGCAGCCAGTGGAGGCGTTCGAAGCCGTCGCCCATGCCGAGGGCGAGGCCGAGGCTGCGCAGCCTGGGGACGGTGAGGCGGTCGCCGCCGGGCAGCCGCACGTCCGTGGCGGTGAGGAGGTCGGCGATCCGGCGGAGCCGGTCGGCGTCCTCGGGGTAGCGGGCGTACAGGTCGAGGACGCGGTCGCGCACGCGCGGGGAGGTGTGCGCGTACACGTCGTCGGCGGTGGCGGTGAGGCCGGGCAGGCCGCCGGTGACGTGGCAGGAGCGCAGTCCCTCGGGGGCGAGGGAGAGGTACGTGAGGGTGACGAAGCCGCCGTAGCTCTGGCCGAGCGTGTCCCAGGGGGTGTCGCCGCAGAGGTGGCGGCGGATCAGCTCGGCGTCGCGGACGATGGCGTCGGCCCGGAAGTGGGCGAGGTGCCCGGCGAGCTGCTCCGGGGAGGCGAAGCGGGCCGCGGTGCGGGCGGTGACGGGGGTGGAGCGGCCGGTGCCGCGCTGGTCGAGCAGGAGGACCCGGTGGGTCTTCAGGGCCTGGTCGAGCCAGCCGGGCGAACCGAAGATCGGGCGGGGCGACTTGCCGCCCGGCCCGCCCTGGAGGTAGAGCAGCCAGGGCAGCGGTTCGGCGGCCCGTGCGGGGTCGACGACCTCGCGGGCGAAGACCTGGAGGGTGGGGCCGTCGGGGTCGTCGTGGTCGAGCGGGAGCTCGAAGACGTGGTCGGTGGTCGCGTACGCGGGGTGCATGGATTCCTTTCCCGTGGCGGGGGGGGGGGGGGGGGGGCGGGGGCGGGGGCCCGGTTCACAGGGCCCGTGCGGGCGCCAACGTGTTGGGGGGGGAGGACCGAAATAATCCGGGG